>CAYVPI010000077.1:0-23851 GCA_964453495.1 uncultured Pseudomonas sp.
TCACCCTAGATTGTATTTCCTCTTCAAGACACAAGCTGCCGTCAGGCTGCGTCCGGGGATGCGGCGCGATCAATGCTCGTCGTTATAGACGAACTTGGGCATTTCCCAGTGAAAGCGAATGGCCAGCAAGCGAAACAGAAAGCCACCGAACAGGGTCAGGAGAATTGCCTGGTCGCTTGGCACCTCCAGGTGCAGGCACAGCAGGTAGAACCAGGCTGCCGCAAACGAAACGCTGGCGTACAGCTCACGCCGGAACACCAGCGGAATGTCATTACACAGAATATCGCGCAGGATGCCACCGAACACACCGGTGATAACGCCGCTGATTGAGGCCACCAGCATGTCGTGCCCCAACTCAAGTGCCGTCATGCAACCGATCAGTGTGAACGCCACCAGGCCGACGGCATCGAGCACCAGAAACAATGAACGCAAGTGCCGCATCAACGGCGCGATAAAAATCGTCACCAACGCCGCGACACTGGTCAGCACCAGGTATTCCGGATGCTTGACCCAGGTCAGTGGATAATGTCCGAGCAAGACGTCGCGCACCGAACCGCCGCCCAATGCCGTGACGCATGCAATCAACACCACGCCGAACCAGTCCATGCCCCGACGACCGGCGGACAGGGCACCGGTCATGGCTTCGGCGGTAATTGCAATCAGGTAGAGCATCAACAACATGGCAGCGATCCGTGCAAAAGGGCGCGCAGTCTAACCAGTTGACTCTGGGGCGTGTCATCAATTAATTCCTGGCTTGCGTTGTCGCCTGAGCGCGTGCCAGGCAAGGCGCAGTCCGCAGCCAATGGTCATTCCATTGGTAAGGGCTGCAACACCGCATGGCGCGCGCTCAGGCACAACCCGAAGGGCCGGGCCTGTTTTTGCGCAGGGCTGCGTTACTCGTCGTTCGTTTGGAATGACCAAACTTCTCTCCTCGCGCCTTGCCCTGCGCAAAAACAGGCACCGGCGCAAGCCAGGAATTAATTGATGACACGCCCCACCCCAAAAGAGGGCGTTTTTCAGAACTTGATGAAGTGCTCGCGATAGTGACGCAGCTCGGCAATGGACTCACGAATATCGTCCAGAGCCAAATGGGTACTGCCTTTCGTGAAACTGTCGCGAACGCTTGGCGCCCAGCGAGCGGCGAGCTCCTTGAGCGTGGAGACATCAAGGTTGCGGTAATGGAAGTAGTTTTCCAGCTCGCGCATGTGGCGATACAGGAAACGGCGATCCTGGCAAATGCTGTTGCCACAGATCGGCGACTTGCCCTTGGGCACCCATTGTTCCAGGAACGCGATAGTCTGAGCCTCGGCTTCGGCCATGCTGGTGCGGCTTTCGCGCACGCGCTGGGTCAGGCCGGAGCCGCCGTGCTGGCGGGTATTCCACTCATCCATGCCGGCAAGGATTTCGTCACTCTGGTGAATGGCGATGACCGGGCCTTCGGCGAGGGTATTGAGCTCACTGTCGGTGACAATGGTGGCCATTTCGATGATGACGTCGTGATCGGGATCCAGGCCCGTCATTTCCAGATCGATCCAAATCAGGTTCTGTGGGTTTTGCATGGTTCTGCTCCTCAGCGTAGCTGCGCAGTTTAGCCTAGTGGGCCGTGCTAAACTCGTTGCCGTTTTATCCATACCCTTGCTTTATCGACACGGAACATTCATGGCCAAACGCCAGCTCAACCGTCGCCAGAACTGGCGCATCGAAAAAATCCAGGGCGAACGCGCTGCCCGCGCCGCCAAACGCGAATCCCATGCCCTGGAGGTGCTCGAAGGCGGCGACCTCGGCCCTGAGCAGACGGGCCTGGTGATCGCGCACTTCGGTGTGCAGGTGGAAGTCGAGGCGCAACAGGGCGAGCAAGCAGGCCAGGTGTTCCGCTGCCACCTGCGCGCCAACCTGCCGGCACTGGTAACCGGCGACCGTGTGGTCTGGCGCGCCGGCAACCAGGGCATTGGTGTCATCGTTGCGCAACTGCCGCGCGATACCGAACTGTGCCGGCCGGACAACCGCGGCCAGCTCAAGCCGGTAGCGGCCAACGTCGACCTGATTGTCATCGTGTTCGCACCCATGCCCGAGCCCCATGCCAACCTCATCGACCGTTACCTGGTTGCAGCCGAACACGCGGGTATTCATCCACTGTTGCTGCTCAACAAGGCCGACCTGATCGATGAGCAAAACGCACCGGCGCTCAACGCCTTGCTCGCGGTGTACCGCCAATTGGGTTATCCGATACTGGAAGTCTCCGCCCACCACGGTGACGGTATGCAGCTGTTGCAAGCGCGCCTTGACGGACATATCAGCGTGTTTGTGGGCCAGTCCGGCGTGGGCAAATCGTCATTGGTCAACAGCCTTCTGCCAAACGCCGAACTCCGTGTAGGCCCATTGTCCGAGTGGTCCGGGCAAGGTACCCACACCACGACTACCGCACGGTTGTTCCACTTCCCTGGCGGCGGCGAGCTGATCGACTCCCCGGGCATTCGTGAGTTTGGCCTGGGCCACGTCAGCCGTGCCGACGTGGAAGCGGGCTTCATCGAGTTCAACGAATTGCTCGGCCACTGTCGGTTTCGTGACTGCAAGCATGACCGCGAACCGGGTTGCGCCCTGCTCAAGGCGCTCGAAGAGGGTCGGGTACAGCAGCAGCGCATGAACAGCTATCGTTCGATCATTGCCAGCCTCCCACAAGACTCCTACTAAGTAGAAGCGCTCTTCCTACAAACGAAGAGCGCGATCACTATCAGCTCACGCCAAAACCGTAGGACTTTTTAACCAAGCCTTGTAGGCCTGCTCTCCTTTTCTGGCCATACCTTGTCTCCACCCCCTCCTTTGAACAAAGGTCATTTCTTCATGACTTTGCCTGCCACCTGCCGGCGGTGTCATTTCGCACTTTGTGAATGAAGAGATCGAGCATGCGTAGAGCACTCTTTATCGGTATCAACGACTACCGCCATCTACGGCCGCTGAGCGGCTGCAACAATGACGCCCAAGCCCTGGCCTCGGTGCTGAGCCGCCATGGCAACGGCAGCCCGAACTTCAACAGCCGATTGCTGACCACTGCCGAAACCGAGCTCAACCACCACTCACTGGAGGGCCATATCAAGGAACTGTTTTGCGGAGAGTGCGACACCGCGTTGCTGTACTTTGCCGGGCATGGCCAATTCGACAGCAGCATCGATGAGGGCATGCTATTGCCCCAGGATGCGCGAAACGCCGGCGACGGCATCCATTTGAGCGATATCCTGGCCTGGGCTTCCCGGGCTAGCGA
Source organism: uncultured Pseudomonas sp. (assembly GCA_964453495.1). Lineage (GTDB taxonomy): Bacteria > Pseudomonadota > Gammaproteobacteria > Pseudomonadales > Pseudomonadaceae > Aquipseudomonas. The sequence continues at coordinate 3,260 of CAYVPI010000077.1, forward strand.
CATCAAGAACAAGGTCATCGTCCTGGATTGTTGCCAGGTCGGCGCCGTTGGTGAAAATCGCTCACTCAAGGCCGGCACCAGCTTGATTGGCGAAGGCGTGACTTTACTGGCCGCCTGCAGAAAAACCGATGCGACGGGCGAGCATGACGGCCATGGCATGTTCACCCGATTGCTATTGCAGGCACTACACGGTGCAGCGGCCAATGTGCTAGGCGAAGTATCACCCGGCAATCTGCACTCGTTCGTCGACAACGCGCTGGGAACCTGGGAGCAGCGTCCGGTGTTCAAGACCAACGTCGCACGCTTTATTTCCTTGCGCGATGTGGCGCCACGGGTGCCAACAGCCACGCTGCGCAAATTGCCGGAGTGGTTTCCACAGGCAGGCACAGTGTTCGAGCTCGACCCCAGCTTCGAACCCAGCGAAAGCGCGTATTTTGTGGCCGAACACGGTGAAATCTTCGCTCAGTTGCAACGCTGCGGTCGACACGGCCTGGTGGAGCCGGTGGATGCAGAAGATCTCTATTCTGCCGCCATCAACCACACAGGCTGCCGGCTGACCGCGCTGGGAACCTATTACCGTGAACTGGCCGTGAAAGGGTACTTCTAGTGTCCTGTACGGTTAATTCGAGTACTCAAATTCGAGTCCAAGGGTTCGTCAGGCAAGGCGCCGCGACGAGTCGTAGCAGGGCTACGGCGAGGAGTGGCAACGCCGCCTGGCGAAGTCTTGGGCCGAAGTTGAGTAAACGAATTGACCACACAGGCCACTAGAATCGGCCGCACAAAGCAAACCGCCCGCCTCGATCACTCGGGGCGGGCGGCAGTCATTGCTTTGCGGGTTCGTCCATCTTCAAGACACCGTCCTCGAAGATATTGAGCTTTTGCCGCAACTCGCGTGGCTGCGTGGGCTCGGTCGAATCAGCCGGAGCCGGCGCTGCAGCCGGTTCGATTGCCGCACCTGGCTGCCCGGCAGGTGCCGCAGCTTCAGGCCTTGCGGCATCCGGGCTGTTCTGTTCGCCTTCGATTTCGCGCTGGGCTTTTTTGGTCAACACGATGATGTCGATACGCCGGTTGACCGGGTTGAGCGGGTTCTGGCGATCGAACAATGACGACGAGGCATAACCCACCACGCGAGCAACCTGGTCGTCAGGATAACCACCGGCCACCAGGGCCCTGCGCGCCGCATTGGCACGGTTGGCGGACAGCTCCCAGTTGCCGTACTCGCCGGTGCCGGCATAGGGCTTGGCATCGGTGTGGCCACTGACGCTGATCTTGTTCGGAACTGCCTTGATGGTATCGGCCATGGCCAACAGGATATCTTCGAAATACGGTTGCAAGCGGGCGCTGCCCAGATCGAACATCGGCCGGTTCTCGGCGTCCATTATCTGGATACGTAAGCCGTCCTGGGTAATTTCGAACAGGATCTGATCCTTGAACTTCTGCAGCTGCGGATTTTCATTGACCTTGTTCTGCAGTTCTTGCAGCAGCAGTTCCAGGCGTTCGCGCTCCACCTGCTCGGCCATGCTCTCGATCTGGTCGCGATTGATCTCTGGTGCGGCATCCGGCTGAGGCTCGGCCTCGATCTCCGGGTTGATGGTTCGCTCCGGCGCAAGCTTTGGAGACCCGCCCATGTCGATCACGTAAGGCGTCCCGCTTTCGGAGAAGCCGATGGGGTCCTTGAAATAGCCGGCAATGGCGATTTTCTGTTCCGGCGTTGCCGTGGAAAGCAGCCACAAGACCAGGAAGAACGCCATCATCGCCGTGGCGAAGTCGGCGAAGGCGATCTTCCAGGCGCCACCGTGGTGGCCGGCCTCGTAGCGCTTGACGCGCTTGATGATGATTGGCTGGTTATTTTCCATGAATCAGCGACCGCGAACGGCTTGTTCCAGCTCGATAAAGCTTGGGCGATGCGCCGGGTACAGCACCTTGCGCCCGAACTCCACCGCCAGCGAAGGCGGCATGCCCGATGCCGATGCAACCAGCGCCGCCTTGATGGCTTCGTACACGTTCAGCTCTTCCTTGGCATCATGGCGCAAGGCCGTCGCCAGTGGGCCAAAGAAACCGTAGGCCGCCAGAATACCGAAGAAGGTACCCACAAGTGCCGCCCCCACATGCAGGCCGATGGACTTCTGGTCACCCTCACCCAGCGATGCCATGGTCACTACGATGCCCAGTACCGCCGCCACGATACCGAAACCAGGCATGCCATCGGCAATACCGTTGACCGCGTGGGAGGGATGCTCGAGCTCTTCCTTCAAGCTCACCAGCTCCATGTCGAACAAACCTTCGAGTTCGTGGGGAGCCATGTTGCCCGAGGACATGATGCGCAAGTAGTCGCAAATGAATGCTGTCATGCGCTCATCTTTAAGCACGGCTGGATACTTGGCGAAAATCGGGCTGGCGGCGGCATCTTCAATGTCGCCCTCAATGGCCATCATGCCTTCGCGACGGCTTTTATTGAGAATCTCGTAGACCAGGCCCAATACTTCCACATAAAAAGTATGAGAAAAGCGCGAACCGAACATGCTCAGCGACTTCTTGATCACATGCTTGGTCATGCGGCCGGGGTTGGCCTGTAGAAAAGCACCCAGGGCAGCACCACCGATGATCAGCACCTCAAAAGGCTGAATCAGTGCAGCAATCTTGCCGTGAGAGAGGACATATCCGCCGAGCACACTCGCGAATACGACGATGATGCCGATAATTTTAGCCATGGTTTGGAAGCACTTACAAAGTCGTGGTCGGGGTCGGAACGGAAGTTTCTAAAACTCTTCTTCTACTTATCGGCAGTTCTGCGCCAGACTATAGCCCGTTAAGGCGAAAAACCAGTTTGGCCCCCTCCAGAGCGACGACTGAAACTATCGTGCCAACAAAAAAACCAAGAAGCCTAGACGCCTGGCTCAAGCTCCTCGATGGCGTCCGATTGCCCATCCCTTTGGCCAGTTACGCGCGCGTTCGCGCAGCGATTGCCGACAATCGCCGTTCGTTGCGCGATATTGCCGAACTGATGCAAGAAAGCCCGGCACTGGTGCTCAGCGTGATTCGCGAAGCCAATCACCACACCAACAGCAGCATGGCCGAGCCCGCCGAAAGCCTCGAGGTTGCGCTCAACCGCCTTGGCCTCCAACGCACCGCGCAGTTGCTTGAACGCTTGCCGGCCGTTGAATTGCAAGAGCTACCCACCGCGCTGCGCCAGTTACAGTTGATCAGCCAACACGCCTCTCAACAAGCCAATGGTCTGTTCGCCAGCCGCCTGGCCCGGCTCTGGCAGGAAATCCACTGGAGCAGCCTGCTGTTTCTCTCGCCACTGTGGCCATTGGCATTTACCTCTGCACAATTGCTGGAAGAATGGGAGCTGCGCGTCATCCATAAAGGCGAATCGGCGCGCAAGGTTGAACTCGAACTGTTCGGCGTCCGCCTGCTGGTGCTGTGCCAGGCGCTGGCCGAAGTCTGGCGTTTACCGGCCTGGATCGCCCACGGTTATCGCGTGTTGCTCGAAGACCGCCGCATACTCGTTAAAGCGCTGCATATTGCCCGGGACAACGCCCAGCCACGGGTACAGCAACGACAGCTGGATGAGGACCCGGCTCTGCGCCGCTGGCTGAACCAGCCGGCCAATACCGTGTTGCTGGCCAACGGCTTGGCCCTCTCGGCGCAGCAAGCCTGGGATACCCCGCACAATACCCGGTGGCAATACCTCACCAGCCTTTTCCTGCAAATGCCTCTAGCCGACCTGCAACAGCAGATTCACCAACAGGCAGCGCAAAGCGCTCGCAACCATGCAGGTATAGGGCTCTGGCACCCGGCAGAGGCGTTGATCTGGCCTTGGGCAGCTCGACGCATACACCCAGGCCTGCTGCCGGCCAAACCTCCGTCTCCTCAAGCACTGGAGGTATGGCGCAAGCACTGCACGCAATTGCTGGTCGAGCCGAGCTGCTTCACCAATGCCCTGCATCTGACCACTTACGCCCGCGATGCACTGATGGCCTGTGGCATGCAGCGCGTACTGATGCTAATGGCCGACAAGACGCTGACCAACTTGCGCGTACACCAGATCGCGGGGCTCCCACCTGAGGCAGCTGGCCTGAACCTGCCTATCAATCAGAGTTCCTTGGTGCAGCGCCTATTGGCCCAGGCGGCGCAGGTTCGCCTGACGCCAGCCAACAACGCGCAGTTTTCAGCGTTGTTGCCAGCCAGCCTGCGCGGACTGTTCAAGGGGGAGCACCTGCTACTACGCTCTTTGAGCAGCAATGGGCGCGTGATCATGCTGCTGATGGCCGACCAGGGCGGAAACCCGTTCTCGGAAGTCAGCGTGCAAGCCTTCGGCAAGACAGCGCAATGCATCGAGCGCGCCCTGACCTGCTTCAGCAAACGCAGTAGCTGAAGCTTGAGCTACAATTGCGCCCCTCTATTTTGACCTGGAGACCTTCTATGCCCGACTTCTCCGGCCTGCCTTTAGTGATCGAACCCGATGACTTATTGGCACGCCTCGATGCTCCAGAGCTGATTCTGGTCGACCTCACCAGTACGGCCCGCTACCACAGCGGCCATATTCAAGGCGCCCGCTTCGTCGACCCCAAACGCACCCAATTAGGCCAATTACCGGCCCCGGGGCTTCTGCCAGCGCAGGCTGACCTGGAAAAACTGTTCGGGGAACTGGGGCACAACCCTAATGCTGTCTATGTGGTGTATGACGACGAAGGCGGCGGCTGGGCCGGGCGTTTTATCTGGATCCTCGATGTCATCGGGCATAGCCGTTACCACTATCTCAATGGCGGCATCCTCGCCTGGCACCACGAATTGTCGACCGAAGTTCCTTCGCCAGCCGGCGAGACGGTCACCTTGTCCCTGCACAACGAGCCAACCGCCACTCGCGAGTACCTGCAAAGCCGCCTGGGCGCAGCCGACCTCGCCATCTGGGATGCCCGTGGCCCGCTGGAGTATTCCGGGGAAAAGGTGCTGGCAGCCAAGGGCGGCCACATTCCCGGCGCAGTCAATTTTGAATGGACTGCCGGCATGGACCGCAATCGCGACCTGCGTATTCGTACCGACATGCAGAAAATCCTTGAAAGCATGGGCATCACCAAGGACAAGGAACTGATCACCCATTGCCAGACCCACCACCGTTCTGGCTTTACCTATCTGGTGGCCAAGGCGCTCGGCTATCCGCGCGTCAAGGGCTATGCCGGATCCTGGGGCGAGTGGGGCAACCACCCGGACACGCCTGTAGAAGTTTAAGGAAAACCAATGAAATCCCGCTTGTTCATTTTCAGCCAGTACCTGCTGCCTCATAACCTGCTCTCGCGCCTGGCCGGGTGCATTGCCGAGTGCCGCGTGCGCTGGTTCAAGAACGCCTTCACCGCCTGGTTCGCCAAGCGCTACCAAGTGAATATGTCCGAGGCCCTGGTCGAAGACCTGACTGCCTACGAGCATTTCAATGCGTTCTTCACTCGCGCTCTGAAACCTGGTGCGCGCCCGCTGGACGAGACACCCGGCGCAATCCTGAGCCCGGCCGACGGCGCCGTCAGCCAGCTCGGCCCGATCGAGCACGGCCGTATCTTCCAGGCCAAAGGCCACAGTTTCAGCGTGCTGGAGCTGCTGGGCGGTGACGCAGCCCTTGCAGCGCCGTTCATGGGTGGCGAATTTGCAACGGTTTACCTGTCGCCCAAGGACTATCACCGCGTGCACATGCCCCTGGCTGGCACCCTGCGCGAGATGGTCTACGTGCCAGGCAAACTGTTTTCGGTCAACCAGACTACGGCCGAAAACGTTCCGGAGCTGTTCGCCCGTAACGAGCGTGTTGTCTGCCTGTTCGACACCGAACGCGGCCCGATGGCCGTGGTACTGGTTGGCGCGATGATCGTGGCTTCGGTCGAAACCGTCTGGGCCGGCCTGGTCACGCCACCCAAGCGCGAACTGAAAACCGTGCGCTACGACGAAGCGGCGCGGGCACCGATCCATCTGGAAAAAGGTGCGGAGATGGGCCGCTTCAAGCTGGGCTCGACGGCCATCGTGCTGTTTGGCCCCGACCAGATCAAATGGGACGAAGCGCTGGGCGCAGGTTCGCCTGTGCGCATGGGCCAAGGCATGGGTAAGCCGGCAGCCTGATGACGCAACAGGGGCGAGTGCATCACGCACCGCGCCCCTGCTCTGACATCACGCCTGACTGTCGCGGTCGCGAAAGCCCAACAAGTACAGGATGCCATCCAGGCCGAGAGTGGAAATGGCCTGTTTGGCCGACTGCTTGACCAACGGCTTGGCCCGGAACGCGACACCCAGGCCCGCGACTGCCAGCATCGGCAGGTCGTTGGCGCCATCACCGACCGCAATGGTCTGCTCCAGACGCAACCCTTCGCGCTGCGCCAATTCGGCCAGCAAATCTGCCTTGCGCTGTGCATCGACAATAGGCTCGATGGCAACGCCAGTCACCTTGCCATCCACTACTTCCAGCTCGTTGGCAAAGACGTAGTCGATGCCCAGCTTGGCTTGCAGCTGCTTGGCAAAATAGGTGAAACCACCGGACAGAATGGCCGTCTTGTAGCCCAGGCGCTTGAGCTCGGCAAACAGGGTTTCAGCCCCCTCGGTCAGGCGCAACGAGGCGCCGATGTCGTCGAGTACGCTGACGTCCAAGCCTTTGAGCAGCGCCAGGCGCTCCTTGAAGCTGGCCCGGAAGTCGATTTCACCGCGCATGGCGCGCTCGGTGATTTCCGACACCCTCTCGCCAACCCCGGCGGCCTTGGCCAATTCATCGATGACTTCGGCCTCGATCAAGGTCGAATCCATGTCGAATACTGCCAGGCGGCGGTTGCGGCGGTAGAGCGAATCCTGCTGGAAGGCGATATCGACGTTCAACTCCTGCGCCACGCTGAGGAATTCGGCACGCAGCGCTTGCGGGTCGGCCGGCTCGCCGCGGACCGAGAACTCGATGCAGCCCTTGCCTTGATCAGCAGGCGTATCCAGGCCGATGCGCCCGGACAGACGGTCGATATGGTCGATATTGAGGTCATATTTGGCCGTGATCGAGCTGACGCGCTGCAACTGCTCGGCGGTCACCTTGCGTGTCAGCAGGGTCACGATATGCCGCGCCTTGCCCTGGCCATCGACCCATTGCTGGTAATCGGCCTCAGACACGGGCGTGAAGCGCACCTGCTGGTCCAGCTTGTAGGCGGTGAACAGAATGTCCTTGAGCACGGAGGACGCCTGTTCGGTACTGGGAATTTCGACCAGAATGCCGAACGACAGGGTGTCGTGGATAACCGCCTGACCGATGTCGAGAATGTTCACACCACCCTGGGCCAGAACGCCGGTGATGGCCGCGGTGAGACCCGGACGATCTTCACCTGTGATGTTAATCAGGACGATTTCGCGCAAGGCGCACCCCACTTGTGGAAAAAAAGCGCATTCTACCCACATTCAGTGACCATCGGGCACAGCCAACGCTTTGCCGGCCCAAGGGCGCTCGCTATACTGCGCAGCAACTTCACCGACAGAAGAGCCGTGCTCTGTGAACCGGCCCACGCCAGTAAAAAACGATAATTTCTTCCTGCTGATCTTTCGGGCATTGCGCCATCGCCGTGTACCGCTTGCTTTGCGAATTGCCAGCCATAACGTGATTCTGGTCGCGCTGGCGCTGGTGATCTATGCCTGCGTCATGGGCTTGCAATTCAAGCAGGCCATGCACGAGCAAGCCGATGCCCTGGGGCAGAGCCTGACCACGCAGACCGCCACTTCGGCAACCGAGCTGTTGGTGTCCAACGACATCCTCAGCCTCAACGTGCTGCTGGGCAATCTGGTCAAGAACCCGTTGGTCGCCCACGCGGCGATCTACAGCGTCGACAACCGGATTCTCGCCGAAGCCGGTCAACGCCCGAAAAACGGCCTGCTGGGCGAGGCCGAAGGCCTCTACCAAACCAAGATCACCTTCCAGGACGTGACCGCCGGGCACCTGCGTATCAGCCTGGACATGAGCCAGTTCCTGCAGCCGATGACCATCAGCCTACAAAGCATGGGGATTCTCAGTGCCATCCTGTTGGCCCTGGCCCTGGCCTTGAGCCTGCGCCTGGGGCGGCATATCACGACGCCACTGATGCAGTTGCGGCTTTGGCTGCGCGACCTCGACCCGCATACTCCAGCGGTGGAACGCCAGGACGAAATCGGCGACCTGGCGCGCCAGCTGCACGCTCGCCTGGCGCCGGAGATGCCGCCAGAGCCTGAGCCGGAAGTCGAAGAAGACCCCGAGGAAGACGAGGAGCCGGCTTTCCAGGTACGTAACCTGCGCGATCCACGCTTCGACCAGGCACCTGCCGCATCAGTGAAAGCTGTGCAAAGCCGTAACAGCGCCGAACCCGACATGGATGATGACGGCGAAGATCCATTCTCCGATCTGCGCGAAGACGCCGGTAACACGCCGGTTCCACGCCCTGTCCCGACGGTCGCCCTGGCTCGCCAACCCCAGGCAAGCGCCGTACTGGCCGTGCAACTGGGCTCGCAGGAACAGTTGCGTCGCCTGCCACGAGCCCGCCTGACCGAACTGCAACAGCGCTACCGCGATTGCATCGACCAGGCTGCTTCGCTGTACGAAAGTGAACTGCAGATCCTCAACGATGGCAGCACGCTGATGCTGTTCCATAGCACGGACAGCGGCGAAGATTACCTGACCAATGCCATCTGCTGCGGGGAACTGCTCAGGGCCTTGGGCCATGCCTTGCAGATTGAAGTCGCCGACAGTGGCATTACCTTGCAGCTGCAGTTGGGCCTGACCCTGGGTAACGATGTATTCGGCCTGAACCAGATCGACCTGCTACTGACCGAAAGCGCCCAAAGCGCCCTTGCCTTGTCGCAGCACAGCCGCAACTTGCTGCTGGTCGAGCGCAAAATCAGTGATGACAATCTGATTCGCCAGCGCGCGCGCATCCGCCCGATCGCCAGCCCCGAAGGGGCCTGCTGCGTCGAACGGCTGCTGGAACCCTACCCATCGCTGCTGGAGCGCCAATTGGCGCGCATGCATGAGACTCGGGTCAAGAGCTGAACCCTTGGATCGTCGGCGTGCCTCATCGCTGGCAATGCGGTCTTCTGTGGGAGCTGGTGGTGCGGCATTCCGATTGCCAGCGATGAGGCCCTGTCAGGCAACAACATAATCCTGCTGAATAAAAAAGCCCGCATCTGCATGCGGGCTTTTTTGTTCAGAAACGAAACACTTCCATGTCCGTCCGGATCGGTGCGGCCAGGGGAATCTTGGGCTTCTCGGGCTCTTTGCGCACTTGCGTCGGGGCAGCCTTGCGCGGTTCCTCGACGATCGCCGGCTGGTTGGCCAATGGCTTGAGCGCAGTGGTCAATTGCTCGGCCAGGCGCTGCAACAGTATGCCTTGGGCTTGCACCTGGGCTGACGAGCTGCCCTGATGGGTCTCCTCCAGATGCACGATACGGTTGTCGCGAACCTGACCACGACGGTCGATCAAGCGCCACTGGGCATCGAGGATGGCCGGTTGGTTGGTGCCCGAATCCAGGCGAGTGATCGACAGGAGGACCTGAACGTCAGGGGTAAACCCCGTCGTTGCCGGAGCCAACACCACCCGCTGGCTGTCCAGGCGCCAAGCCAGTTGGCGTACCAACAGCTGATCGATGTCAGCCGAAAGGCTGCCCGCCCAGCGCCCGTCGGTAGCAGCGGTCAAACTGCCATCAGGTTGGCGCTGCAGCAGTGTTTCGCGCTGCAGGTAATCGGCAACCGAGACTGGCCCCAGCAGCACGGACATGCCGGCGCTCTGCTTGGGTTGCTCAGGCTTGCCGCTATCGAGCTGGTACAGGGCAACCGGTTCGTGCACGCTGCAGCCCGTCAAGCCCAGCAGGCCGGTCAGCAAGAAAACAATCGGTAGGCGTGAAACTGTCATCATCCCATCCAGGCGGCAGCCACAAGGCAAGCCGCAGTGATACTCAATGAATTCATCCGGGTACTCGGCCACGCCGGTACCGCAAGACGGCATATCATCCGCGAATATGCGCCATGACTCCAGTGCTTAACGACCGATCGACGCTTAAAAACACCGATCGGAGGCGCTAAATCGCATTAACCAGGGTTTTCGACCAGTAACGCGTCGACCCGCTGGAACCCACGCGGCAGTTTATTACCACGGCGTCCGCGCTCGCCCTTGTAATGCTCAAGGTCATCGGCCTTTAACGACAGCGTACGCTTGCCGGCCTGCAATACAAGGGTTGCACCCTCGGGAATGACCGCCAGATCTGTGACGTATTCCTCACGACTGGTAACTCGCTCCCCCGGGATGCCAATGATTTTGTTGCCCTTTCCTTTACCCAGCTGCGGCAGATCAGCAACCTTGAAAATCAGCAGGCGCCCTTCTGTCGTTACCGCAGCCAACCAATTCTGCTCACGGTCGGCCACCGGCCGTGGGCTGATCACCTTGGCGCCATTTGGCAAGCTGAGCAATGCCTTACCCGCCTTGTTCTTGGCCTGCAGGTCTTCGCCCTTGACCACAAAGCCGTAGCCGGCGTCGGAGGCAATCACATACAAGGCGTCGTCATCGGGCAATAGGACACACTCAAAACCTGCGCCCGGTGGCGGTGTCAGACGACCGGTCAACGGCTCGCCCTGCCCCCGCGCCGAAGGCAAGGTATGGGCGGCAACCGAATAGCTGCGCCCGGTAGAGTCGATAAACACGGCAAACTGGTTGGAGCGCCCGGCAGCGGCCGTCTTGAAGCCATCACCGGCCTTGTAGGAGAGCCCAGTGGCGTCAATGTCATGGCCCTTGGCACACCGCACCCAGCCCTTCTCCGACAGCACCACGGTGACGGGCTCAGTCGGCATCAACTCGTTTTCAGACAGGGCCTTGGCCTCTGCACGCTCGACGATCGGCGACCGACGGTCATCGCCATAGGTTTCGGCGTCTTTGATCAGCTCGGAACGGACCAGCTTGCGTAGCTTGGCCTCGCTGCCCAGCAAGGTGATCAGTTTCGCCTGCTCCTTGGCCAGCTCTTCCTGCTCGTTGCGGATTTTCATCTCTTCGAGCCGCGCCAGTTGCCGCAGGCGAGTATCGAGAATGTAATCGGCCTGGATATCGGTGAGGGCGAAACGCTCGATCAGTACTGCCTTGGGCTGATCCTCGGTACGAATGATGTGGATCACTTCGTCCAGGTTAAGGAAAGCGACCAGCAAGCCGTCCAACAAGTGCAGGCGGCGCTCGACCTTGTCCAGGCGGAACTGCAGGCGCCGGCGTACGGTGTTGACGCGGAACTCCAGCCACTCGACCAGCAACGCACGCAGGTTCTTGAGCTGCGGACGGCCATCGAGGCCGATGATGTTGACGTTGACCCGGTAGCTGGACTCAAGTTCGGTGGTGGCGAACAGGTGCTGCATCAATTCGTCGAGATCGACCCGGTTGGAACGGGCGATGATCACGATCCGGCATGGGTTCTCGTGGTCGGATTCATCGCGCAGGTCGGCGACCATCGGCAGCTTCTTGGCTTGCATCTGGGCAGCGATCTGCTCCAGCACCTTGGCGCCGGAGACCTGGTGCGGCAAGGCAGTGACAACGATATCGCCATCCTCGATGCGGTACACCGCGCGCATGCGCACCGAACCTCGACCACTCTCATAAATCTTCAGCAGTTCGGCGCGCGGGGTGATGATTTCCGCTTCGGTCGGGTAGTCCGGGCCCTGGATATGCTCGCAAAGCTGCTCGACCGTGGCCTTGGGCTCATCGAGCAGGCGCACGCAAGCACTGGCGACTTCGCGCAGGTTATGCGGCGGCACATCGGTAGCCATGCCCACGGCGATACCGGTGGTACCGTTGAGCAGGATGTTGGGCAGGCGCGCCGGTAATACCGACGGCTCGTTGAGCGTGCCGTCGAAGTTCGGCACCCAGTCGGCAGTGCCCTGGCCCAACTCCGTGAGCAGCACTTCTGAATAACGGGACAGGCGCGCTTCGGTGTAGCGCATTGCCGCGAAGGATTTGGGATCATCCGGCGCACCCCAGTTACCTTGGCCGTCGACCAGGGTATAGCGGTAGCTGAACGGCTGGGCCATCAGCACCATGGCTTCATAGCACGCCGAATCGCCGTGGGGGTGGAACTTACCGAGCACGTCACCCACGGTACGGGCGGATTTCTTGTGCTTGGCGTCGGCATCGAGCCCCAACTCGCTCATGGCGTAGACGATACGCCGCTGTACCGGTTTCAGGCCGTCGCCAATATGGGGCAAGGCGCGGTCCATGATTACGTACATGGAGTAGTTGAGGTAGGCCTGTTCGGTGAAGTCAGCCAGGGAGCGGCGTTCTACGCCTTCCAGGCTGAGATCAAGGGAGTCGCTCATGCGGGCCTCATCATTTCGTAGTCAGGTGCGGCAGCGAGCTGCCACCGCACTGGGAGAATTCAAAGTGTTTCAACGTGCTCATGACTTGGCGCCCCAACCGCCCGTCGGCGCCGCAAAGCGCCAGACCATGGGCCGTCGCTCGCCGTCTTCACGGGGCTTATCGTTGGTATCCAGGCCAACCCAGACGCCTTGCGCATCGATCACCAACGCCTCTGCCAGGCCGAACGGCTGGGCATAGCGCCGCCCATCGGCCAGCCCATCGGCGGCAAACGACCAGCAACGCTCGACCTGGGCGGTGGCCTTGTCGCGCCGGCAAATCCGGTAGGCATTGCGCTCCAGGGTAAACAGCTTGTCATCGAACAGGGACAGGCCGCCGAAATCTCTCGGCAACGACCGCCCATTGGGCATTTGTGCGGGCTGTTGTTCCAACCCCGCTTCGCTGAGCAGCACACAGCCCCCGTTGCAATCCCAGTAACTGTTGCGCCGTGAAATCAGCAGCAAGCCCCGCCGCTCGCGCTCGGCCGCAAGCCAGATGCGGTCGCCGGCGGGATTGATCGTCAGGCCTTCGAACAGGGCATTGAAATGCAGCAGCATGCCACTGGCACGCGCCTGACGAACCAAGGTCGGCGCGATGCTCAACCAGTTCGGCGCACCATTTGCCGGCACTTGCAGGATGGCGGCATGGGCTTCGCTGAGCAAATAGCGATTGCCTGCGCTATCGCAGCTCATGCCTTCGAAATCCAGATCGCCGCCGCGCACGAATGATGCTGCCCAACTGCGCGAACGCAGCCCCCAGGGCAACCCACTGCCCGGAACCGGTGGCACCTCGATCCGAGTCGCCTGTGCTTGCCAGGTGGTTGCAGCGGTATCGAGACGATACAGCAGGTTGTCGTCCCGGTCCGATACCGCCCACAACGCGTCGCCGCACCAGGCCAGGCCCGAGAGGTTGCCGCCTTGCACGCCCTCTATGGGATGCTCGGAAACCAGCTTCAACTCAGGCCATGGCTCGGCCAGCACCGGCATTGCAATCAGCAGCAACAATGCTGCCAATGCTTGGGGCATCAGGTCAGCACCTCGGCCAGGTTACCTTTGGACTCCAGCCAGCTCTTGCGATCGCCTGCACGCTTCTTCGCCAGCAGCATGTCCATGATCTCCGAAGCCTGGGCAAAGTCGTCCAGGGTCAACTGGACCAGGCGCCGGGTGTTCGGGTCCATGGTGGTTTCGCGCAATTGCGGTGGGTTCATTTCACCCAGGCCCTTGAATCGTGTGACTTGTGGCTTGCCGCGTTTTTTCTCTGCAACCAGACGATCGAGGATACCGTCGCGCTCGGCTTCATCCAGGGCGTAGTAGATTTCCTTGCCCAGGTCGATGCGGTACAACGGTGGCATTGCCACGTAGACATGGCCGGCATCGACCAACGGGCGGAAATGCTGGACGAACAGTGCACAGAGCAAGGTCGCGATGTGCAGCCCGTCCGAGTCGGCGTCGGCGAGAATGCAGATCTTGCCATAGCGCAGCTGGCTCAGGTCGCTCGAACCCGGGTCGATACCCACCGCCACGGCAATGTTGTGCACTTCCTGGCTGGCCAGCACTTCGCTGCCGTCCACCTCCCAGGTGTTGAGGATCTTGCCACGGAGCGGCAGGATGGCCTGGAACTCCTTGTCACGCGCTTGCTTGGCCGAACCACCGGCCGAATCGCCCTCGACCAGGAACAGTTCGGCACGCATTGGGTCCTGCCCGGCGCAATCGGCAAGTTTGCCGGGCAAGGCCGGCCCCTGGGTGATGCGCTTGCGCTCAACCTTCTTGCTGGCCTTGAGCCGGCGGCCAGCGTTGCTGATGGCCAGCTCCGCCAGCTGCATACCGAGCTCAGGGTGGGCGTTGAGCCAGAGGCTGAAGGCATCCTTGACCACCCCGGATACGAATGCAGCAGCCTCGCGAGACGATAGGCGCTCCTTGGTCTGACCGGAGAACTGCGGCTCCTGCATTTTCATCGACAGGACGAAAGCAATACGTTCCCAGACGTCCTCAGGCGCCAGCTTTACCCCACGCGGCAGCAAATTGCGGAACTCACAGAACTCACGCATGGCATCGAGCAACCCCTGGCGCAAGCCATTGACGTGAGTGCCGCCCTGGGCTGTCGGGATCAGGTTGACGTAGCTTTCCTGCACGCTGTCACCGCCCTCGGGCAACCACAGCAAGGCCCAATCTGCCGCTTCCTTGTTACCGGCCAGGCTGCCACAAAAGGGCTCATCCGGCAGGCGGGCATATTCACTGACGGCATCGACCAGATAGGAACGCAGGCCATCTTCGTAATGCCATTCGACGCGTTCGCCCGTGGCCTTGTCTTCGAAGCTGACCAATAGCCCCGGGCACAAAACGGCCTTGGCCTTGAGAACATGCTTGAGGCGGCTGATGGAGAATTTCGGCGAGTCGAAATACTTCGGGTCCGGTGCGAAATACACGCTGGTCCCGGTATTGCGCTTGCCCACCGAGCCGACCACTTCCAACTCCGAAGCCTTGTAGCCGTCGGCGAAGGTCATCTGGTATTCGTTGCCATCGCGCTTTACACGAACCCGGACCTGGGTCGACAGCGCGTTGACCACGGAAATACCCACGCCATGCAGGCCGCCGGAAAACTGGTAGTTTTTGTTCGAAAACTTACCACCGGCATGCAGCTTGGTCAGGATCAGTTCGACACCGGACACTCCTTCTTCGGGGTGGATGTCGACCGGCATGCCGCGGCCATCGTCCGATACTTCCAGGGAGTGGTCGGCGTGCAGGATGACCTGCACCGATTTCGCATGCCCGGCCAGTGCTTCGTCGACACTGTTATCGATGACTTCCTGGGCCAGGTGGTTCGGCCGGCTGGTGTCGGTGTACATGCCCGGGCGCTTGCGCACCGGGTCGAGGCCCGAGAGGACTTCGATGGCGTCTGCGTTATAGGAGCTAGCGCTGGGATTGGCCATGGGTTCTCGTCGTCAGTCGTTCGTGAAAAATAAAGAAAAATCAAAGTGCAGAAAAATCGATGTCCTGGTACTGCTGCGCAGATATTCCTGCAAAGCTCAGCAATGCCGGCAAGCGCTCGGCAAAGCCTGCAAAGCCATGATCACCACCGGCCTGAATGCGCAGGGCACACGCCCGGTAGAACCGTTCGGCGCGCCGATAATCCAGGGTTTCATCGGCCGTCTGCAACCAGACTTGATAACGCTGGGCGTCTTGCGGCGGCGCCACTTCGAGCTCGGCCAGGGCCTGGACATGGTCGTGGGTCAGCTCCCAGCTTTCGCCGGTGTACAGGTTCTGTTGCGTACCGAGGTAGCCGTCGAACAACGCGTGGGGATTGACCGCCGGGTTGATCAACAGAGCCTTGAGGCCGTGGCGCTCAGCCAAGTGAGTGGCATAGTAGCCGCCGAGCGAGCTGCCGACCAGCAGCGGGCTTCCCAGTTCGCCGATCGCCTTTTCCAGCTGTGCCAAGGCTTGGCGGGGATGATGGTGCAATGCTGGGACTTGCAATTGCTCGGCAAGGCCCAGGCGCTGCATGACACTGATCAATTGGCAGGCCTTGCGCGAGGCTGGCGCACTGTTGAAACCGTGAATATAAAGAATCGTGCCCGACATGCCGCCCCCAAATGCCATTAATGCGCCGCACGCAAAGATGCGCAGTTTAGCCTGCTACGCACCGGATAGGTCACCTGCAGACGTTTCGCCATGATAAAAGCGGCATTTCCACTCAGTAGCCATTGCTTTCGTAATCGGGTACGAAGGTGAAATCGCGCAGCCTGGACACTCCGGTGTCCAGTCGGCCATCGGCGTACAACCGCAGCCAGCGGTAGCCAGGCGCCTTGTCGTCAAGCTTGAAATCGTCGCTATGGGGCTCGAACTGAACGCAGGTGGACGGTGAAGCGAGCAGCCGCACATCGTTGCGCTGCTGGTCGAATTCTTGATGGATATGCCCCCAAAGCAATGCGCGAATCTGGGGAAAGCGCTCCACCATGTCGAACAAGGCGTGTGGATTGCGCAACCCGATCGGGTCCATCCAGGCGCAATCGATAGGGACCGGCTGATGATGGAGACAGATCAAATGATGGCGCTCTGGCGCCTCGCTCACCGATTGAGCCAGCAGCTGCAATTGATCATCGGCCAAGTAGCCCGGGACCGAACCCGGCACGGCCGAATCAAGCAGGGTGATGCGCCAGTTGCCTATATCCACGACAGGTTGAAGAAAATCGCTTCCTGCCGCACCTTCGGCCATCTGCGGGCGCTCATCATGGTTGCCGCAAAGCCAGCGCGCGGGTGCGGAAATCTGTGCCGTCAATTGCCGAAAGCGTCGATAGGATTCCACGGTTCCGTCTTGCGACAAGTCGCCCGTTGCTAACAGCAGATCGACCTGCGGTTGCTCCTGGAGCACTTGTTCAACCACCCGCTGCAGGCTGTCGCCCGTATTCATGCCCAGTAGCGCGCCTTGCGTCTCGGCGAACAAATGGCTGTCAGACAATTGCACCAGCAGCACCGGTGACTCAGCAGTTAAGGTGGGCAAGGCCGGCTCCTCGATCGGATTCAGCGCGATTATGGTGGGGATGGCTCGGCAGGGCAAACCCGTGAAACAGACACAATCGAGAAAAATATCAGCGGCCCGACAGGTCAGCGGACGTACTCGTACTCATGACCACAGGCCAGGCAATGGCTCAGCCATTCACCGAGGAACAGGTTGAGCTGGGCTTTTTCATCCGGTTGATGCATGGCCGCATTGGGATAGGGGTAGATACTGCGAAAGCGTCGGGCATGCTCGGCGCTGACCACTTCGGCCATGCGCGCATCGTGGTACACCTGCACCTCCAGCTGTGGCACCGGCAACCAGGGCAAGCTGTGCTCCTGGCGTATGCGCAAGGTTGTGGTGTAGGGACACGCCAGCACCACTTCGAGCGCCAGCACCCCGAGCATCTGGTCGCCCTGAGTCATGGCAATCCGGCGTGACTGCTGCTGATTGCGCATGTCCGGCAACAAACGCATCAGACGGGCGTAGTTGGCCTCGCAGGCAGCCTGCAACCCGACCAGATCAACCCGGTAGCGATCACGCAAGAGATTCACGCCCATAGCCCCCTGACTTCATCGCGGTTCAAGGCCAGCCATTGCAAGGCAATAATGCTGGCCGCATTGATAATCAGCCCATCGCGTACGGCCTGCAAGGCATCCTCAAATGCCCAGACCTTCACGCGGATATCCTCGCCCTCTTCTTCCAGGCCATGCAGACCGCCCGCCCCAGCGCTGTCGCAACGCCCCAGATACAAGTGAACATATTCGTCGCTGCCGCCCGGTGATGGAAAGTACCTGGTCATCGGCCACAGCGCACTGAACACAAGCCCAGCTTCCTCCTGCGCCTCGCGGTGCGCAACTTCTTCTGGCAGTTCGTCCTTGTCGATCAGACCAGCGACCAGCTCCACCAGCCAGGGATTGCCGACCTTGCCCATGGCACCGACGCGAAACTGTTCGATCAGCACCACTTCATCACGCTGAGGATCATATGGCAGCACGCAGACCGCATCATGACGCACGAACAGCTCGCGGCTGATTTCCTTGCCCATGCCGCCGGCGAACAGCTCATGGCGCAAATGCACACGATCAAGGCGGTAAAAACCCTTGAAACAGTTCTCGCGCCGGGTAATTTCGACGTCTTTAGGCACGGTATTGATAGTATCGGTCATGAATTTCCTCGTTGCCCGACTTGGCAGCTTCGGGTCATCCTAACGTGCACATCGCCGTCGCGCAGCCCCCCGATGCGAAAACCGCCGGGCCGCGACGATAGGCGGACAACGGTGGAATCGATAGTATTTAGCTTAGTGGCGAACCGATGCCGCCGCAGGCAGTCGAAGCACGAATACTTTTCGCCTGACCCTCAAGGATATTCATGTCGCTACTGAAACTTGCCTCCGTGACTTGCCTCGCCCTTACCATCGGCGCCTGTCAAAGCCTGTTCCAGCCCAGCATGCGCGCGCCGCTCGAGGTCAAGCGCGACGCCTGGGAGCACACCAAGCCCGGCTGTACCACAGCCGACTGCCCGCTGGTGAATATCGACACCGTGCATTTCCCGGACGAGCCAGGCCTGGATGGGATCGTCGAACGCCGCCTGCTGCAAATGACCGTCAATGGGCCGGACGACAAGCTGCCGACCTCGCTAAAGGCCTATGAAGATCAATTCATGGCCAGCGCCGAGCCCCGTTACAGCAGCTACCTGCAAGCCAAGGTACGCGAACAGCATGACGGCTTGGTGATCATCGAGCTTTCCAGTTACCTGGACACCGGCGGTGCCCACGGTAATCCTGGACGGGGTTTGATCAATTATTCGCGCCAGCAGCACAAAGTACTGACGCTCGATGACATGCTGGTACCAGGCCAGGAGGCGGCCTTCTGGCAGGCCGCGGAGCTGGCCCACAAGGCCTGGCTGATCAGCACCAAGATGGACCAGGACGCTGAATTCGTGAAACTCTGGCCCTTCCAGAAAACCCCGAACATTGCCCTGACCTACGGCGCGGTGGTGCTCAAGTACAATGTGTACACCATCGCACCCTACTCCATGGGCCACACGGAACTGAAGATCCCCTACCCGCGCCTGAACGGCATCATCAAGCCGGAACTCTTTCCTGGCCGCGGTTGAACGCCCGGCCCAACAGGAACTGCAGCAGCCCTGCCAGGATCAGCGACGGCAGGGTCGCGCCGACATCCGGGTACAGATTGGCCAACAGATGATAGGTGCTGACACCACCCAGCCAGGCCAGTAGTGCCGTGCCGTGCAGAGCTCGTACCGCAATTTCTGCGCTGCGCCGACGCAGGATGAAGTGGTCGACCAGCACAACACCAAACAACGGCGCGAATACCGAACCGATCAGCAACAGGAAGTTCTGGTACTGCGCCAGGGGCGCCAGACAAGCAATCAGTGTGCAAACCACGCCGATGGCCAGTGCCAGGTGCTCAACCTTCAACCGGGACAACAGGCTGCTGGAGACCGCTGCCGAGTGGATATCGGCAAACGCGTTTTCCGACTCGTCGAGCAGAATCAACAACAGCGGAATACCCAGGCCGGCACCTGCCAGCGCCAACAGCAGCGCATTAACCTCGCCACTCGGCGCAAACGCCAGGGTGTAGGCCACGCCCAGGCTCATCAGCCAGAAGTTGCCGATAAAGAAACCGATGGCTGTGCCACCGAAAACACTCTTGGCGCGGCGA
This sequence comes from uncultured Pseudomonas sp., assembly GCA_964453495.1. GTDB lineage: Bacteria > Pseudomonadota > Gammaproteobacteria > Pseudomonadales > Pseudomonadaceae > Aquipseudomonas. The sequence continues at coordinate 22,797 of CAYVPI010000077.1, forward strand.
CCGAAGCGCGAATAATCGGCAATCAGCGGCAACCACGACAATGGCATGGCAATCGCGATGTCAAAACCGACGGCGAACGGCATCGAACCGTCGCCGGCTTGCGCCCACAGTGCCGCCAGGTCAGCCTTTGCAAACAGGTTCCAGGTCAGCCACAGGCAGGCCGCGAGCAGCAGCCAGATGCCCCACTTGCGCAGCACTTTGCGCACGAAGGTCAATGGCCCGCTCACTGCCAGCAATGTGGCCAGGGCACCGAAGAACAGAGTCCACAGCAAAGGGTTGGACCACAGGCTGCCTTCGCTGAAGGCACGGGCACCGAGCAAGCTGGCTGCATCACGCATCACGATGATTTCGAACGAGCCCCAGCCAATCAGCTGCAACAGGTTCAATACGGCCGGCAACGCCGCACCATGCTTGCCCAGGCTGAGCTTGAGCGCCGCCATCGAAGACAGGCCGGTATCGCTGCCGATCACACCGACCGAGGCCAGCAGCAAGACGCCTACGGCGGTGCCGAGGAAAATCGCCAGCAACGATCCCGACAGGCCCAGGCCAGGCGCCAGCAGGGCACCGGTCTGCAGCACCATCAGGCCGATGCCGAGGGAGAACCAGAGGGAAAACAGGTCACGGGCGCCGAAGACGCGCTGGGTTAGCGGTACGGCGCAATCGGGGGAGTAAGTGCCGGGTGTGCTCACGGGGGGCTCTCTAGAGAGTGGCAGTTTTGTTGTTTGGGCGGACGTTATCGCGGGCAAGCCCGCTCCTACAGGGATGGAGGCCCCCCTGTAGGAGCGGGCTTGCCCGCGATAAGGCCGTCGCAGACAACCCAGGTATCAGCTCAAAACATCAAACCTTCTTGTACAACTGGCTGCCTTCCTGGCGAAACCGCTCTGCCTGCTCGCGCATGCCATCCTCGACGTCGACATCCACCGCTTCGATACGCTGGTTGGCGGCGTATTCACGCACTTCCTGGGTGATTTTCATCGAGCAGAATTTCGGCCCGCACATGGAGCAGAAATGCGCGACCTTGGCCGAATCCTTCGGCAGGGTTTCATCGTGGTACG
>CAYVPI010000078.1:0-22898 GCA_964453495.1 uncultured Pseudomonas sp.
ACGCCATCGGCGCGTTGATCACCTTGCTGTTGATGGGCTGCCTGGCGGAAATGACAGTAGCCCATTCGACTTCCGGTTCGTTTGGCGCCTATGCCGAATACTACGTCAGCCCGCTGGCCGGGTTTTTGGTGCGCTATGCCTATTGGGCGGCCATCGTACTGGCGGTAGGCGCCGAGGTGACAGCGGTGGCCATGTACATGAAGTACTGGTTCGCCAATGTGCCGGAGTGGGTGTGGATCCTGTCGTTCTCCGGCCTGTTGTTCGGCTTGAACGCGACCAGCGTCAAGGCTTTCGGCAACTTCGAATACTGGTTTTCGGCGATCAAGATCAGTGCCATCGTCGGCTTCATCCTGCTGGGCGTGTATGTGGTGTTCGGCTCGGGCGACCCGCAGTACGGCTTGCACAATTATGTGGCCCACGGCGGCTTTTTCCCTAATGGCCTGCAGGGTATGTGGGTGGCGGTGACCATCTCCATCTTCAGCTACCTGAGCGTGGAAATGATCGCCGTGGCCGCCGCCGAAGCGGAAAACCCCGAGCAGGCAGTGAAGAAAGCCTTCAAGGCGACCATCGTGCGCCTGGTGGTGTTCTACCTGCTGACCATCGCCCTGATGTTGGCCATCGTGCCGTGGAACCAGGCCGGCCAGGGCCAGAGCCCGTTCGTGACGGTGATGCAGGCCATCGGCATTCCCGGTGCGACCAGTGTGATGAATTTCGTGATCCTGATTGCGGCGCTGTCGGCGATGAACAGCCAGCTCTATATCACCACGCGCATGATGTTCAGCCTGTCGCGGGCCGGCCATGCCCCGGCGGCCATGGGGGCGCTGAGCAAGCGTGGGATCCCGGTCAACGCCCTGATGCTGTCGAGCATCGGCATTGCCCTGGCCACTGTGCTCAATGTGTTCTTCCCGGAGACTTCGTTCACCCTGATGATGGCCATCTCGATGTTCGGGGCCATCTTCACCTGGTTCATGATTTTCCTGACCCATTACTGCTTCCGCCGTTACCACGACCGCAAGGGCGCTGCGCCGTTGGCGTTTCGCATGCGCCTGTTCCCTTACAGCACCTTGCTCGGGTTGGTGCTGATGGGCGCGGTGATGATCACCACCTTTTTCACCGAGGCGTTTCGCATGACCCTGGTGTTTGGCATCCCGTTCCTGGTGGTGCTGGCGGTGGCGTTCCAGGTGTTCGTCAAGCGCGCCAAAGTGCAGCCGGGGTTGCAATCGGCGCCATGATTCCATCAGAGCCGACCGTGCAGGATATGAGCGCCCAGCGTTTCGATTTGGCCGGGGCTCGCTCCTGGATGGCCGACGTGTGCGGCCCTCATGCCCTGGCTGTGCACCAGCCGGCGCGCCTGGATTTTCGCCACCAGGCCCATGTGCTAAAGCCGCTGTCCACGGTGGTGGGGCAGGTGCAGTACGGCTCGGACGTGACCATCGGCATCAGCGCCGAGAGCCACCTCAACGGCTACAGCCTGAGCCTGCCTTTGGCCGGGGAGCAGGAACTGGCTACGCAAGGCCGGTTGCTGCGCTCGGACGCGGCCCATGGGGTGATTGTTTCGCCCTTCGGGCAGCAGGAGCTGACCATTGCCGGCAATTGCCGCAAGTTGCAGGTTGTCATCGCGCGTGCGGCCATCAACCAGGTGCTGGAGTTGCTGCTGCAGCGGCCGCTGGCAGTGCCCCTGTGTTTCGAGCCGGTGATGGACGCGGTGGATGGCGCCAGTGCCTCCTGGTGGCGCATGGTCGGCCACCTCAACGACGAAATGCACCGGTGCCGCGAGCTCTACGACCAAAGTGTCTTTGGTCACGACATCGAACGCGCATTGATCAAAGGCCTGCTGCTGGCGCAGCCGAACAATTACTCGGTTGAGCTGCGTCAGCGTCTGCAAGGCAACGTGCCGCATTATGTGCATGTGGCACGCCGCTTTATCGAGGCCAATGCCCAGAGCCCGATCTGCCTGGATGATATCGAGCGCGCCAGTGGCATCCCGCGGGCCAAGCTATTCGAGGTATTTCGCAAGTACCTGGGCGATTCGCCTATGGCGTATTTGAAGAAACACCGCCTCAATTGCGTGCGCCAGGCATTGCTGGAGCAACCGACGGGCCGCAACATCGCCGCCGTGGCCATGGACTGGGGTTTTACTCATCTGGGACGTTTTTCTTGTGAATACCGCAAGCTGTTCGGCGAGGCACCCAGCACGACCTTGCGCCAGGAAAGCCTGCGTAGAGCGGTTTGACGGCAAGGCGCGCGCCAGCTGATTTTCCGGCTACAAGTATCGTGCAGACCGGATAGAGCGTCGCAAGGCAATCCTTTATCAATGGAAGCTGGCCATTTGTGGCCATCCATTCCAATAAGAGAGGTTGCCACCACATGCGTGCAAACACTCAACCGGCCGAACTGCGGCGCGGCCTGAAAAACCGCCATATCCAGCTGATAGCGCTGGGCGGCGCCATCGGCACCGGGTTATTCCTGGGTTCTGCCGGGGTGCTGAAATCGGCTGGCCCATCGATGGTGCTGGGCTATGCGATTGCCGGCTTCATCGCCTTCCTGATCATGCGCCAACTGGGCGAAATGGTGGTGCAGGAGCCGGTGGCCGGCTCTTTCGGTTATTTCGCGAACCGGTATTGGGGCCCGTTCGCGGGTTTTCTGTCGGGCTGGAATTACTGGATCATGTACGTGCTGGTGTGCATGGCCGAACTGACTGCCGTGGGCAAATACGTGCAGTACTGGTGGCCGGAAATACCGACCTGGGCCACGGCCGCGGCGTTCTTCGTGCTGGTCAACCTGATCAACCTCACCAACGTCAAGGCATTCGGTGAAGTGGAGTTCTGGTTTGCCATCGTCAAGGTGGTGGCGATTGTGGGCATGATCGCCCTGGCCGGTTATCTGCTGGTGAGCGGTACCGGCGGCGAGCAGGCGTCCTTGAGCAACCTGTGGGCCCATGGCGGGTTCTTCCCCCATGGCACAAGCGGGTTGCTGATGGCCATGGCGTTTATCCTGTTTGCCTTCGGTGGCCTGGAAATGATCGGCATTACCGCCGCCGAGTCCGATGACCCCCAGCGAGTCATTCCCAAGGCCATCAACCAGGTGGTCTATCGCATCCTGATCTTCTATGTGGGCGCGCTGTCGCTGTTGTTGGCGTTGTATCCCTGGGACCAGCTGTTGCAAACCCTGGCTTCGGGCAGTGATGCCTACGGCAGCAGCCCGTTCGTGCAAATTTTCTCCCTGATCGGCAGTGACCGTGCCGCCCATGTGTTGAACTTCGTTGTGCTGACAGCGGCCTTGTCGGTCTACAACAGTGGCGTGTACTGCATGAGCCGCATGTTGTTCGGCCTGGCCGAGCAGGGCAATGCACCTAAAGCGTTGCTGCGCCTGAACCGGCGTGGCGTACCGGTACCGGCCGTGGCGGCCTCTGCAGTGGTGACGGGGTTGTGTGTACTGATCAATTACCTGGCGCCAGGCAATGCCTTCGAGCTGATGATGGCCTTGGCGGTTTCGGCGCTGATGATCAACTGGGTGATGATCAGCCTGACCCACCTGCGTTTTCGCAAGGCTATGCAGCGCCAAGGCGTGGTGCCGGTGTTCAAGGCGCTGTGGTATCCGTTCGGTAACCTGCTTTGCCTGGTGTTCATGGCGGGGATACTGGTGATCATGCTGATGATCCCCGGGGTGCGGGTTTCGGTGTTCATGATTCCGGTTTGGGTGTTGGTGTTGTGGGGTTTTTATCGGGTGAAGGTGGAGAAGACGGGGCGGGTGGTGGAGGCAGTGTAGCGATTCGGCGTGCTCCCATCCCCTCACCCCAGCCCTCTCCCCAAAAGGGAGAGGGCGCTAATCGAGGGTTTACTCAGTATTTACATACGACACAAATCAGCTCCCTCTCCCCCCCGGGGAGAGGGTTGGGGTGAGGGGCTGCTGTCTCACAAGCGAATCAAAGCGTCGAACGCAACCGCCACAACTCCGGAAACAGCTCCGTATCCAGCATCTTGCGCAAATACCCCACGCCTTCCGTCCCGCCCGAGCCTTGCTTGAAGCCGATGATTCGCTCCACCGTGGTCACATGGCGAAAGCGCCACTGGCGGAACGAGTCTTCCAGGTCAATGAACTTCTCTGCCAACTGGTACAGGTCCCAGTACTGCTCAGGGTCGCGGTACACGGTGGTCCAGGCGGCCTGCACCGAGTCGTCATGGCGGGTCGGGGCGTCGGCGACCAGGGCCAGGCGCTGGGCATCGATCGGCAGGCCGGCCGCTGCGAGCAGGCGGATCGCTTCATCGTACAGCGACGCAGTCGCCAAGGCCTGTTGCAATTCGGCCAACAATTGCGGGCGATGGGCATGGGGCTGCAGCAAGGCAGCGCTCTTGTTGCCCAGGATGAACTCGATCTCGCGGTACTGGAATGACTGGAAGCCTGACGACTGGCCCAGTGACGGGCGAATCGCCGCGTATTCGGTCGGGGTCATGGTCGCAAGCACAGTCCAGGCGTGCACCAGTTGATCGAAGATGCGCGAGACCCGCGCCAGCATCTTGAATGCCGGTGGCAGCTCGTTGCGCTTGACGTGTTCGCGGGCCGACTTGAGCTCGTGCAGCATCAGCTTCATCCACAGCTCGGAGGTCTGGTGCTGGATGATGAACAGCATCTCGTTATGGTCCGCTGACAACGGATGCTGGGCATTGAGGATGCGGCCCAGGTCCAGGTAATCGCCGTAGCTCATGCTGTCGCTGAAATCGAGTTGCGCGTCGTGCCAGGTCTGGCTTTGCGAGTAAGGGCATTGGCTCATGGTCGGATTCCTCAAGTCACGCTGTGGCGGGTCTGGAACTGCTGCTCACGCCAGGTCTCGTTGGCGAGGATGTCGAACAACACGTCCACGGCCGTGCCGACATCGCTGAACGAGGTGTACAGCGGGGTGAAGCCGAAGCGCATGATCTTCGGCTCGCGATAGTCGCCGATCACGCCACGGGCGATCAGCGCCTGTACTACAGCATAGCCGTGTGGGTGTTCGAAGCTGACGTGGCTGCCGCGTTGGGCATGATCACGCGGGGTGACCAGGGTCAGGGGGAATCGGCCGCAACGGCTTTCGACCAGCTCGATGAACAGGTCGGTCAGGGCCAGGGATTTCTTGCGCAGAGCCTGCATGTCGGTCTTGGCATAGATGTCCAGGCCGCATTCGACCATGCCCAGGGACACCAGCGGCTGGGTGCCGCACAGGTAACGGGTGATGCCCGAGGCTGGCTCATAGTGCGGTTCCATGGCGAACTGGCGGGCATGCCCCCACCAGCCGGACAGCGGCTGCCAAGCCTGGTCGCACAGCGCCGGCGACACCCAGACAAAGGCCGGGGAGCCGGGGCCGCCGTTCAAATACTTGTAGGTGCAACCGATGGCGTAATCGGCGTTGGCGGCCTTGAGGTCCACCGGTACGGCACCAGCCGAATGGGCCAGGTCCCACAGGGCCAGGGCACCGTGGTCATGCACCAGGGTGGTGGTGGCGGCCATGTCGTACATATGGCCGCTCTTGTAGTTGACGTGGGTGAGCAGGGTCAGCGCCACGTCGTCGTTGAGCAAGCCCTGCAGGTCTTCCGGTCGCTCGATCAAGCGCAGCTCGTAGCCTTGCTGCAGTAAGTCGGCCAGGCCTTCGATCACATACAGGTCAGCGGGGAAATTGTGCAGTTCGGACAGAATGACCTTGCGCTTGGGCGCACGTTCGGCCTGCACGCGCAGGGCCGCCGCAAGGATCTTGAACAGGTTGACGGTGGTGGTGTCGGTGATCACTACTTCACTGGGGCCGGCGCCGATCAAACCGGCGAGTTTATCGCCGAGACGGGTCGACAGGGTGCTCCATTGGGCGGTGTTCCAGCTGCGGATCAGGCCTTGGCCCCATTCCTGTTCGATCATTTGCGTGGCCCGGGCAAGCGCTGCATGCGGGCGTGCGCCGAGGGAGTTGCCGTCCAGGTAGACGACGCCCTCGGGCAGGGCGAATTCGCTGCGCAGCGGAGCCAACGGGTCGGCCTGGTCCAGTTCGAGCAGGTGTTGTTTTGTTGTCATGCTTGATTTCCTTTCAGGGGGCGGAGCACGGCGCGCACGGGGCTTGCGTCCAGGTCGGTGAAGCGAAGGGGCAGGGCGATCAGCTCAAAGTCGGCCTCGGGCACCTGGTCGAGCACGATGCCTTCGAGGATGGCCATGCCAGCACGGGCAATGGCGTGGTGGGCGTCCAGGGTCTTGGACTGCTGCGGGTCCAGCGAGGGCGTGTCGATGCCGAGCAGGCGTACGCCAAGGCTGGCCAGCAGCTCTACTGTGGCCGGTGCCACAGCGGTAAAGCCCGGGTCCCATTCCATCAACGGTGCCTGCCGATAGGTGCGCAGCAGCACCCGGGGCGGCACGCCCTGCAGCTGATGCTCGATATGCTGCGGTTCGACCAGCGGCCCGCAGCCGATGCAGTAAATCACCCGGCACGGGCCCATGTAGGTGTCCAGGCTCACTGCGCCGATGGCTTGGCCGTTAGCGCTGTAATGCAAAGGTGCATCCACGTGGGCGCCGGTGTGCGGTGACAGGGTGATGCGGCCGACATTGACCGGGCACTGCTCGTCCAGTTGCCAGACCCGTTCTTGCTGGAAGGGTGTATCCCCGGGCCAGGTAGGGGTCTGGGGGTTCAAGGGCGGGCTGATATCCCACCAGGCGGGCTCATGGCTCATTGTTATGATCGCTCATCGTTTGGTGAGAGAAATGATATGAGCGTCAGGAGAGAATTATCTTGCGATGTCGGGCGTGTACTGGCTGAATATTCGAATATTATTCGAATAATCGCCAATCAGTGAGTGAGTTCTGCAATGGCTAAACTCGATAGCATCGACCTGCGTATCCTCGCCTGCCTGAGCCAGGATGGGCGCATGAGTAACCAGGAGCTGGCGGAAAAGGTTTCCCTGTCGCCCTCGGCCTGCCTGCGGCGTCTGCGCACCCTTGAGAGCGAAGGCATCATCGCAGGCTACGGTGTGCGCCTGGATGCCGAGCAACTGGGCATCGAGGTGCAGGCGATGGTCAACGTCAACGTGCGCCAGGATGTGGAGGGCTGGCACGAGCGCTTTATCGAGGCTTTGCAACGCTGGCCGGAAGTGGCCGATGCCTACATCATCACCGGTGCCAGCAACTACCTGCTGCGTGTGCGTACGCGCAACCTCAAGCACTACACCGATTTTATCGTCAACCAGCTGCACCGCACGCCCGGCGTCACTGACATCCGTTCGGACATCATTCTGCAGAGCATCAAATCCCGGGACAATTTGCTGGACCTGGTGCGGCCACAAGCACGCGGCGGTGACTGAAGGCCCTTGGCGATGCAGTGGATTATTGGTATACCGTAATACCAAATAATCTTGAATCCCCGAGGTTGCACATGAAGGCTTACTGGATCGCCCACGTCGATGTCACCGACCCCGAGCAGTACCAGCACTACACCCAGCGCGCACCGGCGGCGTTTACCCTGTATGGCGGTAAATTGCTGGCCCGGGGCGGGCGCTCCGAGGCGATGGAGGGCAGGGCTACGCCGCAGCGCAGTGTGGTGATCGAGTTCGAGTCGTATGAGCGGGCGGTGGCCTGTTATCGGTCGGCGGAGTATCAGCAGGCGTGCGGGTTTCGGCAGGGGGTGGCTCGGGCTGAGGTGATTATTGTCGAGGGGGTTTGATGGTGTCTGGGGCGGCCTCATCGCGGGCAAGCCCGCTCCTACATGGGCTGCGGCAATCCTGTAGGAGCGGGCTTGCCCGCGATGAGGCCGGTATGTCTTACCGAATAAAATGCACCTTCCCCGTATCATCATTGCCCATGTAAATCCCATAAACCCCCGCCTGCTTCTCCTCGATATAGCGCTCGAGAATCTGCCGGATCGCCGGGTAGTAGATGCTCTCCCAAGGAATCTCCTCGGGCGCGAAAAACCGGTAGTCGAGGGTCTCGGGCCCATACTGCCCGGTGATTTCCAGGGCAATGGCACGGAAGATGATGTACACCTCGCTGATCTTGGGCACGCTGAAGATGGAGTAGGGCGAGATGATTTCGGCGCGCACGCCGCTTTCTTCCCAGACTTCGCGCAAGGCCGCCTGTTCGGTGGTCTCGCCGCTTTCCATGAAACCGGCAGGCAAAGTCCAGGTGCCGGGGCGCGGGGGAATGGCGCGCTGGCACAGAAGGTACTTGCCGTCTTGCTCGATGATGCAGCCGGCAATGATCTTGGGGTTGATGTAGTGGATATAGCCACAGCCCAGGCACATAAGGCGCTCATGGGTATCGCCTGGCGGCTGGCGGTGAGCCAGGTCACCGGCGCCGCATTGCGGGCAAAAGCGCGGGCTGGGCATGATCAGCGGCCTATGCGGGGTTCTTTGAGGGCGATGGGCGCGGCGATATCACGGACCTTGGCGCCGTCGTCCTGTTTCAGGCGCAGGTATTCCAGCGCCACCTTGGCTGCCGAGCGCACGTGATCGACCGAGGCCTGGTGCGCGGCCAGCGGGTCGCCGCTCTTGATCGCCGCGACGATGCGCTCCATTTCCTGGTTGCTGGCACCGCGACGGTTTTCCTGGGACACGGAGGTGGCGCGCAGGTAGCTGATGCGGGCTTGCAGCTGGCGCAGCTGTTGGGCCGCAACGTCATTACCCGAGCCTTCGAGCAGTACGTCGTAGAAGCCTTGTACCGATTCGAGCACCTGTTGCAGCTCGCCTTCTTCGAGGGCCCTGCGGTTTTCCTCGAGGGCTTTTTCCAGGGCGCGGATGTCCTTGGCCTTGGCATTGAGGGTGAACAGCTGGACGATCAGGCCTTCGAGCACACAGCGCAGCTCGTAGATATCGCGGGCGTTTTCCAGGGTAATGATGGCAACGCGCGGGCCCTTGGCGTCGGCGAACTCCACCAGGCCTTCAGATTCCAGGTGGCGCAATGCTTCGCGCACCGAGGTGCGGCTCACGCCGAGACGGTCGCACAGGTCGCGTTCTACCAGGCGGTCACCCGGCAGCAGGTGAAAGTTCATGATGGCGCTGCGCAGCTTGTCCAGCACGATTTCGCGCAGGGTGACAGGGTTGCGATTGACCTTGAAGCTGTCGTCGAGTGGCTGGCGTTTCATTGGGTCCGCTCTAGTAATGGCTGTCGCAGTTGCTGCCTGATAGTCAAACAGCCATTCGTTAACTGGATGCCTCAGCGTCGGCCTCGGCGAAGGCTTCGCGGGCGAGACGGAAACTGTCTACGGCCGCGGGTACACCGCAATAAATGCCGACCTGAAGCAGAATTTCTCGTATTTGTTCACGACTCAGGCCGTTACGCAAGGCGCCGCGTACATGGAGCTTGAGTTCATGGGGGCGGTTGAGCGCCGAAATCATCGCCAAGTTTATCATGCTGCGTTCTTTGAGCGATAAGCCCTCGCGGCCCCAGACGTGGCCCCAGCAGTATTCGGTGACCATTTCCTGCAGGGGGCGGGTGAAGTCGTCGGCGTTCTGGATCGACTTGTTAACGTAGGCTTCACCCAGCACCTGGGTGCGGATGGCCAGGCCTTTTTCGTATTTTTCGTTGCTCATGGGGGCATTCTCCCGCCGGGGGTATGCCGGCAGTTGCTGGCGATAAAAAAGGGCCACTACCCAGAGTGGGTAACTGCGCGGCCCCGAAGAAAAACGTCAGGCCAGGGTGGGCAGGGCGCCCAGCTTGCCTTTGTGGTACACCATGGGCGTGACCGGGTCCTCTGGCAGGATCAGGTTTTTCACCGCACCGACGATGATGGCGTGGTCGCCGCCATCGTATTCACGCCACAGCTCGCATTCGATGATGGCGGTGGCCTTGGCCAGCAGCGGGTTACCCAGTTCGCTCAGGTGCCACTCGATGCCGGCGGCCTTGTCCTTGCCCTTGCCGGCGAAGGCGTAGGCTTCGGCCTGCTGGTCGCCGGAGAGCAAATGAATGGCGAACTTCTTGCTCTGGTGCAGCACCGGATAGGTGTCGGAGCCATAGTTGGGGCAGAACAGCACCAGCGCCGGGTCGATCGACAGGGCGCTGAAGGCACTGGCGGTGATACCGACGATGTCGCCTTGGGCGTCAAGCGTGGTGACCACGGTCACGCCGGATGGGAATGAGCCCATCACCTCTTTGTAAATGCCGGGTTCGATCATCTCGGGCCACCTCTTAACGCATGACGAATGGGTCGGGCATCGGCGCTTGCGAGAGGTTGATCCACACCGTTTTCAGTTCGGTATAGGCCAGCACCGAATCGATGCCGCTCTCGCGGCCGTAGCCGCTGTTCTTGAAACCGCCGATCGGCGCCATGGCCGAGACCGCGCGGTAGGTGTTGACCCAGATGATCCCCGAGCGCACATCGCGCGCCAGGCGGTGGGCACGGCCCAGGTCGCGGGTCCAGATGCCCGCGGCCAGGCCGAATTGCGAGTCGTTGGCAATCGCCAGGGCCTCGGCCTCGTCCTTGAAGCGGATCACCGAGGCGACCGGCCCGAAGACTTCTTCCTGCATGATCTTCATCGAATTGCTGTCACATTCGAACAGGGTCGGCTCGTAGTACCAGCCGCCTTCGTCCATCTGCGGTCGCTTGCCGCCCAAGCGCAGGCGGGCACCTTCGGCGATGGCGTCGGCGACCAGGCCTTCGACCACGGCCAGTTGCTGGGCAGTGGCCATGGGGCCCATCTCGCTGCTTTCGTCCTGGGGGTTGCCGATGCGGATACGCTGGGCCCGGGCGACCAGGCGCTCGACGAATTCATCGTAGATTTCATCCTGCACCAGCAGGCGCGAGCCCGACACGCAGCTCTGCCCGGAGGCGGCATAGATGCCGGCCACGGCACCATTGATGGCGCTGTCCAGGTCGGCGTCGGCGAAGATGATGTTCGGCGACTTGCCGCCCAGCTCCAGCGACAGCTTGGCAAAGTTTTCAGCGCTGCTGCGCACCACATGGCGGGCCGTGGCCGCGCCGCCGGTGAAAGCGATCTTGCGTACCAGCGGGTGACGGGTCAGGGCCGCGCCGGTGCTGGGGCCGTAGCCGGTGACCACGTTGACCACACCCGGCGGGATGCCGGCGTCCAGGGCCAGGCGGGCCAGCTCAAGGATGGTCGCCGAGGCATGTTCCGACGGCTTGAGCACGATGGTGTTGCCGGCGGCCAGGGCCGGGGCCAGCTTGATCGCGGTCAGGTACAGCGGGCTGTTCCAGGGAATGATCCCGGCGACCACGCCAATGGGCTCGTGCACGGTGTAGGCAAACAGGTCGGGCTTGTCCAGCGGCAGGGTACCGCCTTCGAGCTTGTCGGCAAGGCCTGCGGTGTAGTGGAAGAACTCTGGCAGGTAGTTGACCTGGCCGCGGGTCTCACGGATCAGCTTGCCGTTGTCGCGGCTTTCCAGCTGAGCCAATTGCTCCTTGTTCTCGGCAATCAGGTCGCCCAGGCGACGCAGCAGCTTGCCCCGGGCGGTGGCGCTCAGGCCACGCCAGGCCGGGTTTTCGAAGGCCCTCTGAGCGGCCTGGACGGCGCGCTCCACATCGGCTTCATCGGCATCGGGAAGTTCGGCCCAGGCTTGCGCCAGGGCCGGGTTGAGGCTTTCGAAGGTCTTGCCGGACAGCGCATCGACCCATTGGCCGTCGATGCACATCTGAAAACGTGCGAGTGTCATGCAACGATCCCCTTTGCGGAATTCTGAAGGGTTTGAGCGCTGTCGAGAAAGTCCAGCAGCATCTGGTTGACCAGGCGCGGCGACTCTACCGGCATCATATGCCGTTGTTCGGCGAGTACGGCAACCCGTGCGCCGGGAATGCGCTCGGCCAGTTGCTGGGCCATCTGCGGGGTGGAGCCCGGGTCCAGTTCGCCGGTGGCGATCAGGGTCGGCGCCTGGATGTTGCCCAGGTCATCAGCCCGGTACATATCCTGGGTGGCGAACAGCTCATAGGTGGTCAGGTAACCCTGGGGGTCATTACTGGCCAGGGTCTGGCGGATCGCGGCGATCTGCGCCGGGTTGGCCGCCTGGTATTCGCGGCTGAACCAGCGCGACAAAGCGGCTTCGGCGTTGGCATCCGGGCCATGTTCGGCAGCCTGGGCGGTGCGGGCGATGACGCCGGCACGCTGTTCGGCGGAGCGGTTGAACACGCTGTTCAACACCACCAGGCCCTGCAGGCGTTCGGGGTAGTGCAAGGCAAAGGCGCGCGCCACCAGGCCGCCCATGGAAAAACCGATCACCGTGGCGCTGGACAGCTGCAAGTGGTCGAGCAGTTCCAGCAACTGGTCGGCATACCCGAGCAGTGCGGTGCCTGCAGCCGGGCGCGGGCTGGCGCCATGGCCGAGCATGTCGTAGGCAATGACGCGGTAGCGCGGAGCAAGACCAACCATTTGGCCGCCCCACATCTCTTTGTTCAAGCCCACGCCGTGGATCAATACTACGGGTTGGCCAAGGCCGGTCGCCAGGTAACTGGTGCCGGCCGGGGTGTGTTCAGCGGTAAGCCGAATCATGGGTCGCTCCTTGGTGACACGCCCGATTGTTATTTATTGGGCTTTTTCTGCGGCCAGTTCTTCCAGGTCGATGTAACGGTTGCCAATGCGCGGGTGCACGCGGCCACCGTCGGCGCAACCCAGTACCACGACGATTTCGTCGGCACGCGGGGCGTCTTCGATCTGCATTTCCAGGGTGATGTAGTGCGAGCGCAGGCCTTCGTCGTCCTTGTGCATCATCGGGATCTGGATCGAGGTGCCAGGCCCGCCGCGCTTGTTGGTGAAGCTCAGGTAGCTCTTGGCCTTGACCGCTTCGCGATAGTGGTTGCCAAAGCGCAGGGTATGGATGACCGCCGAGGCGTGCTCGATCTCACCGTCTGCGCCGACCACGGCGGCCTTGCCGTAGGCTTCGATCTTCTCAGCGCCGCCGATGATGCCGATCAGGCGCTCGACCATCATGGCGCCGAGGTCCGAGCAGTTGGCGCGGATCTGCGGCTTGAGGTCTTCGACGAAACCGTTGCCAACCCATGGGTTTTTCATGACCACGGCCAGGCCGACCATGGTTACGGGTTTGTCGGTTACCTTGCCGCCCTCGATGAAGGTTTGCTCGGTGTAGCTGACGATTTTGCGAATTTCGAAACTCATGACCTGCTCCATATGAGAGTGGGGGGATGCTGTGCTGTATGATGGTATACCATAATATTGTGTATGCAAGCCCCTCGTGCAAGTTCATGCAAAGGCAAGGCGACAAAAGGTCGGCCACAGGCGCGCGCCCCCCCAACGGGAGCCGGTGAGCCGGTAGCTTATTTTCGGGGGGGGGGGAAGCGAGGTTTTACAGGGGATGGCAGCTGTGCAGCGGCGGCTCAACCAAGCAGAATCGCGGTGACCTTGTCCCGCAGCTGGTCGATGGAAAAGGGTTTGCCAATGGTATGCATGCCTTCGGGTACGTCGATATTTTCGGTGTAGCCGCTGGCAAACAGGATTGCCATCGATGGGCGAATTTCTCGGGCCTTGGCGGCCAACTCTTTACCGTCCATGCCGGGCAAGCCGACATCGGTCATCATCAGGTCGATCGTCACATCCCGATCGTTGAGCCATTCCAGTGCCTGGTCGCCATCTTCGGCTTGCAGAGCATTGAATTGAAGTTCCTCCAGCACATCGACGATCAGCATGCGCACGATGTCATCGTCTTCGACCACCAGAATTGTACTGTTGTCGCGCTCCATCATGGGTATCCCGAGCAAGTGAGCATCACGGCCAAGTGTCGGCCATCACTATTATCAGTTGTCGCAGGAAGGCGGTAAGTTCCATCGCTGATGGAATTTTTCTCGCAGCCTGGGGCCCAAACACTGGCAAATAGTGCCATAGCCTTCTAGAAAGCCTAGAGAGGCCGGGGAAAATAAGCAGGGAAAGCTGAACTGTATGCCGGAAAATCAGAACTTCTGCGTAAGATCAAGGCACACTCCAACCATCGACCCATTGCTCAGGCCTTTGACGATGAACCAGCCTCCTTCGATCGATGAGCGCAGTTTCCGCAAACTACTGAGCCGCAACGTGGCCTTGCCCCTGGGGGTTGGCCTGTTGAGCGCTGTCGTGTTTGCCGTGGTCATCAGTTACCTGCTTGCGGTCATCCAGTGGGTGGAGCACACCGACCGGGTCATTGGTAACGCTAATGAAGCGGTAAAGCTGTCCATCGATATGGAAACCGGCATGCGCGGCTTTCTGATCACCGGCGATGAACATTTTCTCGACCCCTACGAAGTAGCGCGGCCACGCCTGGCCACCGAACTTGCCACGCTCAAGACCCTTGTGAGCGACAACCCGCAGCAGGTGGACCGGCTCAACCGCGTGCAGGCCCTGCAGAACGAATGGGATGATTTTGCCTTGCGCATGATCAGCCTGCGCCGCGTCAATGGCAATTACAGCGGTGCTATTGCCGCAGGTGAAGGCAAGCGCCTGACCGATGAGATCCGCAAGGAATACGAACAGTTCGTGGCCATGGAGCAGCAGCTACGAGTGGCGCGCAACGAAGATGTCAGCCGCACCACGATCCTGTCCGGTGCCCTGTACCTGTTGTTCGTGGTGGTGCTCAGTGCCTTGCTGGCGTTCATTGGCCGTCGTGACCTGCTGACCTTGTCAAATAGCTACGCCGCCAACTTCAAAGCCCAGCAGAGCAGCGCCGTGCGCTTGCAGCAACAGGCCTGGCTGCGTACCGGCCAGACCGAATTGGCCGAGCAGGTCCTGGGGCAACTGAGCCTGCAGGTGCTGGGGCGCAATATCCTGCAGTTTTTTGCCCGTTACCTGGGCAGCGTCGTCGCGGCGTTGTATGTGCGCGATGAACACGGTGGCTTGCGCCGGGTCGGGACCTACGGTTTTTCCAGTGAGCAGGAAGCCACCGGGCAGAGCCTGCGGGGCGGTGAAGGTATCGTCGGCCAGGCCATCGCCCAGGCGCGGCTGCTGCGCCTGGACGACGTGCCCAACGATTATTTCAAGGTCAGCTCGGGCCTGGGCGAGGGTTCGCCCCGCAGTGTGCTGGTGGTGCCGACCACTAATGACGGCCAGATCAACGGCGTGATCGAGTTGGGCTTTTTGCGGGGCCTGGCCGACCGCGACATCGAACTGTTGGAGTTGCTCGCCGACAATATCGGCTCCTCCATCGAAGCGGCGCGCTACCGCCAGCGCTTGCAGGAGGTGCTGGCCGAAACCCAGCAGCTCAACGAAGAGTTGCAGGTGCAGCAGGAAGAGCTCAAGACCGCCAACGAAGAACTCGAAGAACAATCGCGGGTGCTCAAGGAGTCCCAGGCCCACCTGGAAACCCAACAGGCCGAGCTGGAGCAGACCAACGAGCAATTGGCCGAGCGTACCGAGGCCCTGGCCGAGCAGCGCGATGCGCTGAACCTCAAGAACAGCGAGCTCAAGCAGGTCCAGGTGCTGCTCGAAGAGCGGGCCGATGAATTGCAGCGCTCAAGCAAATACAAGTCCGAGTTCCTTGCCAATATGTCCCACGAGCTGCGCACGCCGCTCAACAGCTCGCTGATCCTGGCCAGGTTGCTGGCTGACAACCCTCAGGACAACCTGACGGCCGAACAGGTCAAGTTTGCCGAATCGATCTATTCAGCCGGCAATGACCTGCTCAACCTGATCAACGACATCCTCGACATTGCCAAGGTCGAAGCAGGCAAATTGGCAGTGCACCCGGAAAATACCGTCATCGAAGGTCTGGCCGAGGGGCTGCGCGGGCAATTCGAACTCCAGGCCAACGAAAAGCACCTGGTCTTTGTGCTGGATATTCAGCCTGGTACGCCAAAGACGTTCTACAGCGACCGCCAGCGGGTCGAGCAGATCCTCAAGAACCTGTTGGCCAATGCACTGAAGTTCACCGAGCGCGGCAGCGTGGGCCTTGCGGTTTCGCAAACGGCCGGCGGCAACATTGCCTTCGCCGTACGCGACAGTGGCATCGGCATTGCGGCCGACCAGCAGGAAGCCATCTTTGAGGCCTTCCGCCAGGCGGATGGCACCACCAATCGTCGGTTCGGCGGCACCGGCCTGGGGCTGTCGATCTCCCGTGACCTGGCCACGTTGCTGGGGGGGCGCATCAACGTCAGCAGCAGCCCGGGGCAGGGCAGTACCTTCACCCTGGAACTACCCTCGCGCTATGAGGCCCCAGCGCCCAATGCCGCCCCCCTGGTGTCGTCGCTCAGTGCGCCGCCAGCGGTTGTCACCAGTGCCGTACAGGAAGTCCCGGCCAGCGCATTTGCCGACGACAGGGGGCTGGCCCCCTTCGCCAACCGCTGCATCCTGGTGATCGAAGACGAGCCCAGTTTTGCCCGGATTCTGTTCGACCTGGCCCATGAGCTGGGCTACAGCTGCCTGGTGGCCCAGGCGGCCGACGAAGGCTTCGAGCTGGCGCAAAGCTACATTCCCGACGCGATACTGCTGGACATGCGCCTGCCCGATCATTCCGGCTTGACGGTGTTGCAGCGCCTGAAGGAAGTACCGGCCACCCGGCACATTCCTGTGCATGTAATTTCCGTAGAGGACCGTATCGAGGCCGCGATGCACATGGGGGCGGTGGGTTATGCGATGAAACCGACCACGCGCGATGAGTTGAAGGCAGTGTTTGCCCGCCTGGAGGCCAAGCTGACGCAAAAGCTCAAACACATCCTGCTGGTGGAGGACGACGACTTGCAGCGAGACAGCATTGCCCGCCTGATCGGCGATGAAGACATCGAGATCACCGCCGTGGGCCTGGCCCAGGAGGCCCTCGAACTGCTGCGCCAGAATGTCTATGACTGCATGATCATCGACCTCAAGTTGCCGGACATGCAGGGCAATGAGCTGCTCAAGCGCATGTCCGATGAGGAAATCCGCGCCTTCCCACCGGTGATCGTCTACACCGGGCGCAACATGACCCGGGATGAAGAGGCGGAGCTGCTCAAGTACTCGCATTCGATCATCATCAAAGGTGCACGCTCGCCCGAACGCCTGCTCGATGAGGTGACGCTGTTCCTGCACAAGGTCGAATCCCGGTTGTCCCAGGAACGGCAGAAAATGCTCAAGACCGCGCGCAGCCGCGACAAGGCGTTTGAGGGGCGCAAGATCCTCCTGGTCGATGACGATGTGCGCAACATCTTCGCCCTTACCAGTGCGCTGGAGCACAAAGGCGCGATTGTCGAGATCGGCCGCAACGGCCGCGAGGCCATCGAAAAGCTCAACGCGGTCGAAGACATCGACCTGGTGCTGATGGACGTGATGATGCCGGAAATGGACGGTTTTGAAGCCACACGCCTGATTCGCCTGGACCCGCGTTGGCGCAAGCTGCCGATCATTGCGGTCACCGCCAAGGCGATGAAGGATGATCAGGAGCGTTGCCTGCAGGCCGGTGCCAACGACTACCTGGCCAAACCCCTGGACCTGGACAGGCTATTTTCGTTGGTGCGGGTGTGGTTGCCGCAGATGGAACGCATCTAGTGGTGTATCTTCAAAGGACAAGGTAACCGGCTGATGGTCATGACCGTGGAACATAATCTGGAGATCGAAATCCGCTTGCTGATTGAGGCCATCTACCTCAAGTACAGCTACGATTTTCGAGATTACTCCGGGGCCTCGATCAAGCGGCGTATCCAGCACGCGCTGCGTCAGCTTGAATGCAATACCGTATCGGCCTTGCAAGAGCGCGTATTGCATGACCCGGGTGCGTTCATGCATCTGCTGCAGTACCTGACTATCCCGGTCAGCGAGATGTTTCGCGACCCGGAGCACTTCCTGGCCATCCGCCGCGATGTGGTGCCGCTGCTCAAGACCTACCCCTCGATCAAGGTATGGATTGCCGGTTGCAGCACGGGTGAAGAAGTGTATTCCATGGCCATCCTGCTGCGCGAGGAGGGCCTGCTGGAGCGCACCATCATCTACGCTACCGACATCAACCCGCGCTCTCTGGAAAAGGCCCGGCAAGGCATCTATCCGATGGAAAACGTGCGGGGCTTTACCGCCAATTACCAGAAGGCAGGCGGTCTTTGTTCCTTCGCCGACTACTACACCGCGGCCTACGGCAACGCCATGTTCGACAGCAGCCTGCGCGAGAACGTGACCTTCGCCGACCATAGTCTGGCCACTGACAGTGTGTTTTCCGAAACGCAACTGATCTCGTGCCGTAATGTGCTGATCTATTTCAATAAAAAATTGCAGGAGCGCGCGCTAGGCCTGTTTCACGAATCGTTGTGCCGGCGCGGTTTTCTGGTCCTGGGCAGCAAGGAAACGCTGGACTTCTCGGCCTACAGCGCCCAGTTCACCACGCTGGCACGGCAAGAACGGATCTACCGAAAATCATGAGTACGGCCCGGGCGATTGTCATGGGTGCATCGGCAGGGGGAGTGGAGGCGCTGCTCAAGCTGCTGGGCGCCTTGCCGGTGGATTTCCAGTTACCGATCCTGACCGTGCTGCACTTGCCCGATGAGCGCCACAGCCAATTGGCCGACGTGTTTCAAAAACGACTGCATCGCCGGGTCAAGGAAGCCCAGGACAAGGAGAGCATCCAGCCCGGCCATCTCTATTTTGCCTGCCCTGGGTACCACCTGTCGGTTGAGCTCGATTGCAGCCTGTCCTTGAGCCAGGAAGAACACGTGCATTACTCGCGCCCTTCGATCGACATCCTGTTCGAATCGGCTGCCGATGCCTATGGCCCGGGCCTGGTCGGCGTGCTGCTGACCGGGGCCAATGAAGACGGGGCCCGGGGCCTTAAGCGGATCAAGCAGCTCGGTGGGCTGACGGTGGTGCAAGACCCCGACGAAGCCAAGGTCGACGTAATGCCCAGGGCTGCCCTGGGGCTGCAGATACCGGACTATATTCTTCCACTGAGCGGCATCGCACGGTTGCTCGCCGATCTGGATAAAGACCCATGTTAAGCAACATCGAAGCGAAATTGCTGATCGTCGACGACCTGCCGGAAAACCTGCTGGCGCTTGAAGCACTGATCCGCGCCGACGACCGCACTGTGTACAAGGCCATGTCGGCGGACGAAGCCTTGTCCTTGCTGCTGCAGCATGAGTTCGTCATGGCCATTCTCGACGTGCAGATGCCGGGAATGGACGGTTTCGAGCTGGCCGAATTGATGCGCAGTACGGAAATGACCAAGCACATTCCGATCATTTTCGTCAGCGCCGCCGGCCGCGACATGAACTATTCGTTCAAGGGCTATGAAAGTGGCGCGGTGGACGTCCTGTACAAGCCGCTGGACCTGCATGCGGTGCGCAGCAAGGTCAACGTGTTCGTCGAACTGTATCGCCAGCGCAAGGCCATCAACGTGCAGGTCGAGGCACTGGAGCGCGGCCGCCGCGAGCAGGAAACCCTGCTCAAGCAATTACAAAGCACCCAGCAAGAACTCGAGCATGCCGTGCGCATGCGCGACGATTTCATGTCCATTGTTTCCCACGAGGTGCGCACCCCGCTCAACGGCCTGATCCTCGAGACCCAGCTGCGCAAGATGCACTTGGCGCGGGACAATACCGAGGCTTTCAGCCTCGACAAATTACGCGTGATGGTCGAGCGCGATGAACGGCAGATCAAGAGCTTGATCCGCCTGATTGAAGACATGCTCGATGTTTCGCGCATCCGCACCGGCAAGTTGTCAATCCGGCCGGCGTGTTTCGACCTGGCTCAACTGGTCGCAGGCCTGTTGGAGAATTTCAGCCAGCAATTCACCGATGCCGAGTCACCCTTGAGTTTCGATGCACCGCAACCGGTGGTCGGTACCTGGGATCAATACCGTATCGAGCAGGTGATTGCCAACCTGCTCACCAATGCCCTGCGCTACGGTGCCAAAAGCCCGATCCTGGTGCGTGTCTACATCGAGGGCGACAGCGCATGCGTGGATGTTGCCGACCACGGTATCGGCATCAGCCCGGAAAACCAGCAGCGAATTTTCCAGCAATTCGAACGGGTGTCGCCTAACCAGGCCAGTGCCGGGTTAGGGCTGGGCTTGTACATCTGCGAACAGATCGTGACAGCCCACGGCGGCAGCATCAGCGTGCAAAGCGAGCTGGGGGAGGGCGCTTTGTTTCATGTCAGTCTGCCATTATCGAATAATACTGTAAGCTAGGCCCGATAATATGCCTGGGCCAGGCAACCTCTGGGTGCTGGCATGGTCGTATGGGCAGATAGACACCACAAAGGCGTTCCATGAGCGATGATGCGCAAGATGTTGTCCTGATTGTCGAGGACGAACCGGTGATCATGAGAGTCCTGGCCGATTATCTGTCCGGGCTGGGCTATCGTGTTCTCCAGGCTATAAACAGTGAAGAAGCGTTCGAGATCCTCGCCACCAAGCCAAATCTGGACGTAATAGTGACCGACTACCGTCTCCCGGATGGGGTATCGGGCGTGAAGATCGTGGACGCGGCAATAAAATTGCGGCCTGACCTGAAAGTGATTTTCATCAGCGGCTACCCCCAGGAAATTCGCGAGTGCCCGAGCCCCATCGCGAAAACCGCGACGATCCTGGCCAAGCCCTTCGACCTGGATAATCTGCAGGAAGAAATCCAGCGCCTGCTGGCCTGAGCCCACTGTGCTCCAATCCCAGCTGTGGCCTTGGGAACATTGCGGGAGCGGGCTTGCCCGCGATGAAAGCACCGCGGTGAATCAGAACAACCGCGGCGCCCAGATCGCGGGCAAGCCCGCTCCTACAAAAAAAAGCAAACCAGTGTCTGCTGTCACCCGCCAATCATCTCTCGCACCTTGGCCGACAGCAGCTCGAAGGCAAACGGCTTGCTGATCATCTGCATGCCCGGATCGAGAAAACCTGCACGCACCTCCGCATGTTCGGCATAGCCGGTGATGAACAGTACCTTGAGCCCTGGGCGCAGTTGGCGACCGATCTCGGCCAGTTGCCGGCCGTTCATGCCAGGCAAGCCGACATCACTGATCATCAAGTCGATGTGTTGCCCGGAGTTGAGTATGGGCACCGCTGTATTGGCATCCCTGGCTTCGATATAGGTGTAGCCCAGCTCTTCGAGCACTTCGCAGACCAAAAGGCGCACGGCTGAATCGTCTTCGACGATCAAGACCGTTTCACCCTTGCCGGCAACATGCTCGACGGTTTGCGCTGTCGGCTCGGCGTCCGAGTGTTCACCCAGGTGGCGTGGCAGGTACAGGCTGACCGTGGAGCCTTTACCAACAGTGCTTTGAATGGCCACATGGCCTTGGGATTGCTTGCTGAAACCGTAGATCATCGATAAGCCCAGGCCCGTGCCCTGACCGATAGGCTTGGTGGTGAAAAAGGGATCGAAGGCGCGATCGATGATGCTCTGGGGCATGCCGCAACCGTTGTCACTGACGCTCAGGACCACGTAATCGCCCACCGCCAGGTTCTGCTGGCCGCCAGTGAAGCGCTCGTCCAAGAACTGGTTGTGGGTTTTGACCTGGAGCAGTCCACCATTGGGCATGGCATCGCGGGCATTGATCACCAGATTGAGCAGGGCGCTTTCGACCTGATGGGGGTCGGCCTCGGCCACCCACAACTGATCACCGAGGTTGAGCTGCAATTCGATGCTTTCATTGAGGCTGCGCTGCAGCAGTTCACCCATGGCGGTGATCAGCGGGTTCAGTTCCACCGGCTGGGAATTCAGCGATTGGCGCCGGGAGAATGCCAGCAGGCGGTGGGTCAGGCTGGCGGCACGATTGGCTGAGGTGATGCCCATGTCGATCAAGCCGCCCAGGTCGTCCAGGCGGCCACGCTGCAGGCGCCGGCGCATCAGTTCGAGGCTGCCGATAATACCGGTGAGCATGTTATTGAAGTCATGGGCGATACCGCCGGTCAATTGCCCGACGGCTTCCATTTTCTGTGCCTGGCGCATGGCTTCTTCGTTATGCCGTACTTGTGCCGTGCGCTCTTCTATCTGCTGCTCCAGGGACTCGTTCAGGCGCCGCAACTGCTCCTGGGCGCGCTCACGTTCGCTGCGATCGCCGGCGATGGCATGTTCCAACACCTCCAGGTCTTTCAAGCGATCACGCAGCTCATACTGCTGGCGACGGTTGCGCAGGGCCATGTTGGCCAGGCTGATCAAGGTAGCCGGCTGGAACGGGCGTTCGAGAACGGCGATGTTGCCGCCCAGCTCTACCAGCGAGCCGGCTTCGCATCGGCTGGGATCCAGCGTCACCAGGATGGGCAGGTCGGACCAGATCGGTTGGTGGTTCAAATAATCGCGCAGCGGGGCAAGGTCGATGCCGTGCAGTGCTTCACATGCAATGATGGCCAAGCCAGCGCCTTGCTTGAGTGCGCTACACAGGCTGTCCAGGTCTGTACTGACGAACGCACCGAAACCCGCCTGGTCGAGCAGCGCGCCGATGTGGGAGCTATTATCGCCCATGAGCACTGCACGTTCGCAGCACAGCTTGGCAGCGTTCACGCGTCACCTTCCTTTAGCGAAAGGCCGCGACCGCCCAATCTTCCAGTGTTCGTCATGGTCAAGGGTGCCCTCGCAGGTTCAGGAGGGCGACGGCGGGTCGAGTCCAAACACCCTCTCAAGCGATGGACCGCAGCCGTGATCAGGGGTTCACTTTCTTCGAGATGTGCCTACAGCCCTTGTTGAACCAGCGGATCATCAGGGTTTTGCTGCTCCAGCTCGGCGAGCAAAACCTGTACATTTTGAAGTTGCCCGGTTTCCTTCCAGTAATCGATCAACAAAAGCCGTGCCTTGCGGTTGGCCGGCTGGCTTTGCAGGATGGTTTCGAGCTGCTTCTGCGCAGCTTCCACCTGTTTGAGTGAGTGCAGGCTGGTGGCCAGGGTGAAACGGTACTGGTTATTGTCGGGGTCCAGTTCCAGCGCCCGGGAAAATGCCAGCAGGGCGTATTCGTCCTGGCCATGGCGCAGCAGCCATTGGCCCAGTTCGTGTTGCAGGAAGGCCGACTGTGGATGGCGTTTCAATTGTTCGGCCAGGACCTGTCGCGATTGAAACGCCACCACAACACCCAAACACACCCAACACA
>CAYVPI010000079.1:0-22298 GCA_964453495.1 uncultured Pseudomonas sp.
CAAGGCAGCGCACGGGCTGATGCTCGATGTTGCGCAAGCGGGTTCACGGCTGGTTGCAGTGGGCGACCGCGGCCATATTCTTTACTCCGACGACCAGGGCGCCACCTGGAACCAGGCCAAGGTGCCGACCCGGCAATTGCTCACCGCGGTCTTCTTTGTCGACGCCAGCCATGGTTGGGCGGTAGGCCACGATGCGCAGATCCTGGTGACCAGCGACGCCGGTGCCACCTGGACCAAACAATTCGAAGACCTCAAACGCGAATCCCCCCTGCTTGATGTGTGGTTCCAAAACCTCAACAACGGTTTTGCCGTGGGCGCTTACGGTGCATTGCTGGAAACCACCGACGGCGGCAAACACTGGGAAGACGTCAGCGACCGCATCGACAACGAAGACCAGTACCACTTCAACAGCATCGCTGCGGTCAAGGATGCCGGCCTGTTCATCGTCGGTGAGCAGGGCGCCATGTTCCGTTCCGCCGATTGGGGCCAGACCTGGGAGCGGCTCGAAGGCCCTTACGAAGGCTCGCTGTTCGGTGTGATCGGTACGGCCCAACCTTCCACCCTGTTGGCTTATGGCCTGCGTGGCAATCTTTACCGCTCTGGCGATTTCGGCAGTAGCTGGGAAAAGGTCGAACTCAAAGGCGTGCGCGGAGATCTCGAATTCGGCCTGTCCGGGGCTACGCTACTGAAGGACGGTTCATTGGTGCTGGTTGGCAACGGCGGTACCGTGCTGCGCAGCGCCGATGATGGTCGCAGCTTTCGTGTATTCAACCGTCCGGACCGCATCTCGCTGGCCGGGGTTGCGGCAAAAGACGGTGACGAGTTGATCCTGGTTGGCCAGGGGGGCGTGCGCGTAGCGGCGGCTTCCGGTGCCGAAAGGAGCCAGCAATGACAGGGCGGGAGCAGTTTCCAATGAGTAATCAGCATCAAGAAAAGGCGACGCTCCTCGAGCGCCTGATTTTCAACAATCGCCCGGCGGTCATTTTCATCTGCCTGTTGGTCAGCGTCTTCCTGTTCTACCAGGCCACACTGATTCGCCCTTCGACCAGTTTCGAAAAAATGATCCCGCTCGAGCACCCCTTCATCCAGAAGATGATCGAGCACCGCAACGACCTGGCCAACCTGGGCAATACCGTGCGTATTTCGGTAGAAGCCAAAGATGGCGACATCTTCAGCAAAGAGTACATGGAGACCCTGCGTCAGATTCACGACGAGGTGTTCTACATCCCCGGCGTGGACCGTTCCGGCCTCAAGTCGCTGTGGAGCCCGAGCGTTCGCTGGACCGAAGTGACCGAAGAGGGCTTCGCCGGTGGCGAGGTGATTCCGCAGACCTATAACGGCTCGTCCGATTCACTGGAAGACCTGCGCAACAACGTGCTCAAGTCCGGCCAGGTCGGCCGCCTGGTCGCCAACGACTTCAAGTCGAGCATCGTCGACGTGCCCTTGCTCGAGTCCTACCCGGACCCGCAAGACCAGGGTAAACAGCTGAAGCTGGACTACCAGCAGTTCTCCCATCAGCTTGAAGAAAAGATCCGCGACAAGTTCGAGGCGCAAAACCCCAATGTGAAGGTTCACATCGTCGGCTTCGCCAAGAAGGTCGGTGACCTGATCGACGGCCTGATCATGGTGGTGATGTTCTTCGGCATCGCGTTCATGATCACCCTGGTGCTGCTGTACTGGTTTACCTGGTGTATCCGCAGCACCATCGCGGTATTGATCACCACCCTGGTGGCGGTGGTCTGGCAACTGGGCCTGATGCATGCGGTGGGCTTTGGTCTCGATCCTTACTCAATGCTGGTGCCGTTCCTGATTTTCGCCATCGGTATTTCCCATGGCGTACAGAAGATCAACGGTATCGCGTTGCAGTCCAGCGATGCCGACAATGCCCTGACCGCGGCCCGGCGTACATTCCGCCAGTTGTTCCTGCCGGGCATGATCGCCATCCTTGCCGACGCCGTGGGTTTCATCACCCTGTTGATCATCGATATCGGCGTGATCCGCGAGCTGGCCATCGGTGCGTCCATCGGTGTGGCCGTGATCGTGTTCACCAACCTGATCCTGCTGCCAGTCGCCATTTCCTATGTCGGCATCAGCAAAAAAGCCATCGCCCGCAGCAAGAAGGATGCGACCCGCGAGCACCCGTTCTGGCGCCTGCTGTCTGGATTCGCCAATGCCAAGGTTGCCCCGGTGTCCATCGTCCTGGCCTTGCTCGCCTTCGGTGGCGGCCTCTGGTACAGCCAGAATCTGAAGATCGGCGACCTCGATCAGGGCGCGCCGGAATTGCGTCCGGATTCGCGCTACAACAACGACAACAAGTTCATCATCGACAACTACTCCACCAGCTCCGATGTGTTGGTAGTGATGGTCAAGACCAAGGCTGAAGGGTGCTCGACCTATGCAGCCATGGCGCCGATCGATGAGCTGATGTGGAAGATGCAGAACACCCCGGGCGTTCAATCGGCCGTTTCGCTGGTGACCGTGTCCAAGCAGATGATCAAGGGCATGAACGAGGGCAACCTGAAATGGGAAACCCTGTCGCGTAACCCTGACGTGTTGAACAACTCCATCGCCCGTGCCGATGGCCTGTACAACAACGACTGCTCGCTGGCACCCGTGCTGGTTTACCTGAACGACCACAAGGCCGAGACCCTCGACCGTGCGGTCAAGGCGGTCAAGGAATTCGCCCAGGAAAACAACAAGGATGGCCTGGAGTTTCTGCTCGCGGCGGGTAACGCCGGGATCGAGGCGGCCACCAACGAGGTGATCAAGTCGGCGGAACTGACCATCCTGATCCTGGTGTACATCTGCGTGGCGGTGATGTGCATGATCACCTTCCGCTCGGTGGCGGCGACCCTGTGTATTGTGCTGCCGCTGGTGCTGACCTCGGTACTGGGTAACGCCCTGATGGCTTTCATGGGCATCGGCGTGAAGGTTGCGACCCTGCCAGTGGTGGCATTGGGCGTGGGTATCGGCGTCGACTACGGCATCTATATCTACAGCCGCCTGGAAAGTTTCCTGCGCGCAGGCATGCCGTTGCAGGAGGCGTACTACCAGACGCTGAAGTCCACCGGTAAGGCGGTGTTGTTCACCGGGCTGTGCCTGGCCATCGGTGTGGCAACCTGGATCTTCTCGGCCATCAAGTTCCAGGCCGACATGGGCTTGATGCTGACCTTCATGCTGCTCTGGAACATGTTCGGTGCCCTGTGGCTGTTGCCAGCCCTGGCACGGTTCCTGATCAAGCCGGAGAAGTTGGCGGGCAAGGTGGGTGGTTCGTTGTTCGCGCACTGATTCGCCCTGCTTGAAAAAACCGCAGCCTTGGCTGCGGTTTTTTTTGCCTGAGATCATCCCGTGTGCGCCTGTGCCACCGCAGTGAGACCATCGCTGGCAAGCCAGCTCCTACAGAGAATTGAGCAGCCCCTGGAATACTGTGGGAACTGGTGGTGCGGCATTCCGATTGCCAGCGATGAGGCCTGGGCAGGCAACATGGGGCCTCTCCCAAACTGTTTAGGCTTATACTACTGGGCTATCCCCAAACGATTGATTGTCATGACTGGTAACACCGATACGCTCTTCAAAACCCTTGAAACCTGCGACATGCTGTTGATCGATGGCTTGCATGCCTTCGACTTCACCCAGCCCGAGGAGGGTGGGCTGCGCATCGAATCCATGGACGGCCGTGATATGAAACGCTGGTTTTTCACCCCGGCTGAACTCGATGCGGCAACGTTCGATGCAGCAAGCCAGGCGTGGCAGATCAATGATGCCAATGGCAATCACCAGCTCGTTTGCATGAGCGCCATCTGCGCCAGCGATGACGACAGCGAAGAGGAGTAAGCCCCTTCGCAGCGGTTGCCAACTTCCTTGCAGCGTCCTTATCTATTTAAAGGGCCTGCCAGGAACGATTTCATGAAGCGCTCAATCCTGCCAGTGTCGCTTGCCGCTGTTCTGGGCGTGTTTTTTCAGTACGCTGCGGCGGCTCAATACGACCTGTTGGTGGGCACTTACACGCAAGGCAGTAGCGAAGGCATCTACCGCTATAGTTTTGACAGCCATAATGGCCTGCTTTCCAGCAAGCCGCTGCAAGTGGTCAATAGCTCTAATCCATCGTGGTTGACTCTGTCCGCTGATCGGCAGCGACTTTTCGTGGTCAATGAAAACGAGCCGGGCCAGGTCAGCAGTTTTGCCATCGCGGCATACACCCACGAGCTGAGCCTGATCAATCAGGTGCAGAGCCAGAGTGATGCGCCGACCTATTCAAGCCTCAGTGCCGATCAAGCCTATCTGTTCGTCGCCAATTATGCGGTGCAACCCGAGCCCGGGGGCAGCCTCAATGTACTGCCCGTGGCTGCCAATGGCGAGCTGGCGGCGGGGGTGCAAGTAGAGCGCCATGGGGCCAGCCACGTGAACCCCGAGCGGCAAGCTTCATCCCATGTGCATTCGGTGGTGTCATCACAGGATGGGCGTTACGTGTTTGCCAGTGACCTGGGCGCCGACAAGGTGTTCGTCTACCGTTTCGACCCGCAGAACAAGGCCCGCCCATTGACTGCAGCCAACCCGCCGGCAGTGACCTTGCCGCCTGGCAGCGGCCCGCGGCATCTGGTGTTCGGGGCCAATGGCAAGCACGCCTACCTGACACTGGAGATGAGCGCCCAGGTGGTGGTCTTCGATTATCAGGATGCCACTCTGGTGCAACGCCAGGTGCTGGAACTGACCACAAGCTCGCAAGCTGCGGCAAAGGCCGGCGGCGCCATTCATATGTCGGCCGATGGCAAGTTCCTGTACGTCAGCAACCGCGGTACGGCCAACGAGCTGTCGGTATTTGCCATTGCGCCACAGACCGGCCTGCTGACGCTCATTCAACGCCGTTCGGTGGAAGGCGATCATCCCCGCGAGTTCAGCCTCGACCCGAGTGGGAAATTCCTACTGGTCGCCAACCAGAAGAGCAATGAGGTCGTCGTGTTCGAGCGTGACCCGAACACGGGTTTGTTGGGCAGGGTTGTGCAGGCGCTGGCCGTGGATTCGCCTGCGGATTTGAAGTTCATCGACTAAGGCCTGGTCCGCGCAAGGCGTCAATCAACAAGATCGATATCGACCATTAACATGGGTTGCTACTCATTTTGTTCGGGGTAATCGATTCTGTCGGCACGTCAAACGCCTTCGGAGATCCCCATGGCCAGTGCAATTCTTCAGTCCGCCAAAGTCGGCGCCTACCTGGCCATCGCCCTGTATCTGGTCGCCATCGTCTCTTCTGTGCTTGCGCCTCAGTTGGCGGTGATCCCATGAATGGATCGAGGCTCTGGGTCATCGGTTTTCTGGCAGTGCTCACCAATGGCTCCTCTTTGCTCGGCCTGGGGCAAGCTTCGGCCGGTTCACTGGCCAAGACCATCGAATGCAACCACACCATTGCGCGCAATATCGAAAATGCCAAGGCCCTGGGCCTGCTGGTCGGCACGCCGCCGAGCAAGCCTCGGCAGCGTATAGAGGGGCCTTTTGCGATCGACTGCTCAATGCTGCCACGTTGCAACCAGGTAGCAGACCTGACGACCGCCTGAATTAGCGGGCCATGATTGCCTTGAACAATGCCGAATCGAGAAAACCCTGCAGCCAGGCCTGCAGGTGCCGATAGGGCGACTGTGCGAACCATTCGGGGTCGACGGCGGCGAACTGGCGGATGAAGGGCATGATCGCAACGTCGGCCAGGCTTGGGTGGTCGGCAAGCAGGTAGGCGTGACGCTGCAGGTGTTCCTCGAGCAACTGCAGAAAACCGCAGGCTTGCTCACGGTAGTGTTCAAGCGGGTGTTGCGGGTAGCGGTCGGCGTACTTGTAGTGGTTCAAGTGCACCTTGAAGACCTGGTCGTTTTCGTGGATCAGACGCTCTGCCAATTGCGCAGCGTCAGGTGAATCGCGCAGCAACCAGTCCTGCGGGTCATTGCGTTCAAGGGCCCAGCGCATGATCTCCAGGCTCTCGTCGATCACTCGTTCGTCAACGCTCAACACAGGAACGGTGCCCTTGCTCGACAAGGCCAGCATCTCGGCCGGCTTGGCCTTGAGGCTGACCTCGTGAATGCTCACCGGGCAATCGCTGTAGCGCAGCGCCATCCGCGCACGCATGGCATAGGGGCAGCGCCGGAACGAATACAGAATCATCCTTTTACCTCGACATTACTCAAGCCATTGCCTTGGCGGCGTACCTGGATTTGCACCGGAATGCGCTCGTGCATTTCCTGCACATGGGAGATGACCGCAACCTTGCGCCCCTGGGCCTGCAGGCCGTCGAGGGCGTCCATGGCCAGTTGCAGGGATTCGGGGTCGAGGCTGCCGAAGCCCTCGTCGATGAACAGCGACTCGATTTTCAGGGTACTGGAGGCCATCGACGCCAGGCCCAAGGCCAAGGCCAGTGAGACCAGGAAGGTTTCGCCACCGGACAGCGAATGCACCGAGCGCAACTCATCGCCCATCTCGGTATCGAGTACCAGCAGGCCGAGCATGCTGCCGCCACGTTTGAGACGGTAGCGTTTGACCAGTTGGCGCAGCTGCGCATTGGCGTGGTGCAAGAGGATATCCAGGTTATAGGCCTGGGCGATCTTGCGGAACGTGTCGCCGGTCGCAGAACCGATCAGTGCGGCAACCCGGGCCCACCGCTGGTATTGCTCATTGGCGCTGGCGATCCGTTCCTGCAGCGCCTGGTTGCTGCTGTGGCGGCGTTGGTCTTCGGCTTGTTCGGCACGTAGCTCGGCGCAGATATGCTCCTGCACTGCGCATAGATCAAAGCCCTGTTGCAGGGCCGATTGCAGTTCGTCGCCCTCGAGTTGGCCGTTGCGCTGAGCCTGATGCAGCTGCAAGCGCGACGCGCGCTCGTGCAGTCGGACCCGCAGCTGTTCAAGGTTCTTTTCGTTTTGCTGCAGCTGCTGGCGCAGTTCGCTGACCTGGCTGTCGCTGTAGTTCAGCAGCGCGTGCAACCCTTGATCGTCCAACTCTGGGTGTTGCCCACGCCAGGAGCGGATGCTCGCTTGCAGTTCGTCCAGCAGTTGCTGTTGCGCCTGTAGCTGTTGCTGACCGGCCTTCAGTTCGCTGGCCAGTTGCACCTGTTCGGTGGCGATGGCCTGCAGGTCGCGATTGGTCGCGGCTTCGCTCTGGCGCGCACTTTCCACGGCCTGTTCCAGCTGCGCCTGCCAGGCCTGCGCGCTGGGGTGTTCACCGATCAACGCCTGTAGTTGTTGGCGGCATGCTTGCAATTGGGTTTCAAGGGTGTTGAAACGCTGTTGCAGCGTGGCGTGGTCTTGCGCGCGGCTCTGTTGTTGCCATTGTTCCTGCTCGATGCTGCGCTGGCGTTCGTCGAATTCCTGTTGTTCGTCACGACGCTGCTCGACCTGTTCCAGGCGCGAGGCCAGTTTGCGGTCGAGCTCAAGAAAGGCCGTGGCGGGATTGTGCCGCAATTGCTCCAGCACCTCACTGGGTAGCAAGTTGAAGAAGGCGGCCAGTTCGTCGTCCAGGCGCTGACTGTCGGCGAGCACGCCGCGCTGTTGCTCGCTCAATTGCTGCGTGGCAACCAGGCTGGCCTGTTGTGCGGCACTCAATTGCTGTTGCAGGGTGTTGGCCTGCTGTTGCAGGGCCAGCAAGCGATTCTGTTGCAGTTCGGCGGCGCTGATCTGCGGGTTGATTGATTGCAGCTGTGTGCTGATCCAGGGCGTGCGGTGTTCGTCTGGCTGCTTGAGCAGGGTTGAATACAGTGAATGGGCCTCGAGCAATTCCAGCACCTGCTGTTGCTGCGCGAGTAATTGCTCTTCCTGGGGCTTGAGCTGTTTTTGCTGTTCGATCAGCCCCTGCACCTCGGCCCGCAGTTCGGCCAGGCGGTCGGCCAGTTGTTGTACGGCTTGCCGCGCGCGCTGTTCTTCACCGGCATCATGGCTGCCGAGGGCTTGCAGCAGTGCGTCGGGCCGGTGCCAGGGATGCTCGGCGCTGCCACAGACCGGGCAGGGCTGATTGTCTTGCAGCTGGCCGCGCAATTGCTCGACGCTGGCGCTGCGGGCCAGGCGCTGGCGCTCAAGAACTTGCAGGGTGATGCCCAGTGCCTGTTGGGCAGCCTGGTGCTCGGCTTTAATGGCCACCCCTTCAAGGGTGCGCAGTTCCCGTTGTTCGCTGGTCTGTTGTTGGGTCAGGCGCAAGGCTTGCAGGCGCTGTTCCAATTCCTGGCGACGTTGCCAGTGGCGCTCCAGTTCTTCGAAGCTGCGCAGTTGCAGGCGGCTTTCCTGCAGGTGTCGGGTCAGGGCTTGCAGGCGCTGGCCAACCTCCTCGGGCAGGCAGTCAGCCTCGCCATACAAGGCATTGAGCTGTTGCTGGTGGGCATCGCGCGCGGCCTCGGCCATGGAG
Source organism: uncultured Pseudomonas sp. (assembly GCA_964453495.1). Lineage (GTDB taxonomy): Bacteria > Pseudomonadota > Gammaproteobacteria > Pseudomonadales > Pseudomonadaceae > Aquipseudomonas. The sequence continues at coordinate 8,371 of CAYVPI010000079.1, forward strand.
GCCCGCTGTTCGATGGCCGGTAACTCTTGGCGACCCTTGCCCAGGCGTGCACTGAGTTGCACGATCTGTTGCAGGCGCTGGCGGTGCAGGGTCCAGGCCTCGGCAACGCCAGCGAGCTCGGTGCTTTGTTGCAACTGCGCGGCAATCTGCTCCAGGCGTTGCGTACTGGCTTGCTGACGCTCGCCCATGGCCAGCAACCTGGCCTTGCCCTGGTTGCTGGCAAGTTCCGCAGCCTGGCGCTCGGCATCGAGTTGGGTCAGTTCCTGGCCAAGATGGTTCAGGCGGCTGTGGGATTCGAAAGCCTGGCGCAACCTGGGCGTTGCAACGCTTTGGGCCTGCAGGGCCTGGTTCAGCCTGGCGTGGGCGTCGGCCTGGCTGGCCTGCAATACCTGTTCGCGGTTTTGCAGGTCGAGCTGACGACTTTGTTGCGCCTGGATTTGCGCTTCCAGAGGTCCTGCTTGAGCCAGCAGTTCGGCGCTTCGGATGAACAGATGGCGCTGCGGTGCCAGTTGTTCCAGGCGTTCCAGGGCCTGGCGCTCGCCCGTCCGGGCGTTCCAGCCTTCGTTGGCCTGTTGCAGTTCGTCGGTGGTGGCTTGGTGCTCCAGCTGCAGGCGTTGCAGTTCAAGCTGCCATTGTTGCTGCTGTTCAAGCTGCTTGAGCCTGGCCTGTTCTGTTTTGAGCTGTACCCGGGCACTGTCCAGGCGCAGGTCCAGGGCCTCGCGCAGTTCGGTACTCAGGGGCGCGACGCCAACGGCCTGTTCCTGCAGCAGGCGCAGCGCCTCACGGGCTTCCTTGCTCTGCTCGAAAGCGCGCCGACCCAGGCGGGTGTAGAGGGCGGTGTCGGTGAGTTTTTCCAGCAATTCGCTGCGTTCGTTATCGTCAGCCTTGAGGAAGGCGCTGAATTCGCTCTGGGCCAGCAGTACGGCGCGGGTGAACTGTTCGAAGTTCAGGCCCAGGCAAGCCTCGAGCATGGCCTTGAATTCAGGTTTGAGGCTGGTCAGCAGTTGCTCGCCGTCCAGGTCATACAGGCTCTGGCGGCTTGGCTGCAGCTTGCCGCCGGCCTTGTCGCGGGCGCGGTTGGCCTCCCAGCGGGCGCGGTAGCGCCGCCCGTCGATGCCACGGAAGTCGACTTCGGCAAAGCCTGTACCGGTGCCCCGGCGCAGCAGGGTGCGAGGGTCCCCGGTGGCGATTTCACCCTCGCTGTCGGGCACCTTGCCGTCGCGGCCAGTCTTGTTCAGGCGCGGGACCGCACCGAACAAGGCCAGGCACAGGGCGTCGAGCAGGGTGCTCTTGCCGGCACCCGTGGGCCCAGTGATGGCAAACAGGCCGGCACTGGCCAGTGGCTCGGTAGTGAAGTCGATTTCCACGGGGCCGGCCAGGGAGGCCAGGTTCTTCAGGCGGATGGCGAGTATCTTCATGGTTGTTCGCCTTCCAGTTGCACTTGTTGTACGAGCAGGGCGAAGTCGTCCAGGGTCTGTTGGTCGACCTCACTGCCGTAGTTTTGCAGCCATACACGGCTGAACAATTCCTGTGGGCTGAGCTGATCGAGCTCGATCAGTTGGTCGGCGCTGCTATCGTCGCCCTGGCTGCCGGCATATTCGGCACCGATGCGCACAAGTCGCGCGGCCTTGCCCTGCAGGGCCGTTTCGATTTGTTGGCGCAGGTCCGGCTGAGGTTCGTCCAGAAGCACCCGCACTTCCAGCCAGGGTTGCCGGGCCAGTTCGGCTAGCAAGTCGGTATCGGGCAGCTCGGCCAGTTGTACCAGTAGTTCGGCCAGCGGCGCGGGGCCCAGGCGCAGCAGCTGGACTGCCCTTGGGATCAAGAGGGTTTCGACGCTTTCCAGGGTTTGGCCACTGCAATTGACCTCGAGGATCTGGTGTGGGTAATCGACCTCGGAAAACGATAACGGGATGGGCGAGCCGCAGTAGCGAATGCGTTCCTCGCCATTGACACGCTGGGGTTTGTGTAAATGGCCGAGGGCGACATAACTGATGTCAGGGCCGAACAGGCTGGCCGGCAGCGCTTCGGCGCTACCGATGATCAGGCTGCGTTCAGAATCCTGCGATACGGTGCCGCCTGCCATGTGTGCATGGCTGACCGCGATCAGGGCCTGGCCGGGCTGGCGTTTACGGTTGGCTGCGTCGATCAGCAGTTCGTGAACTTTGGAGATACCCTTGAGGTAGTCATCGCCAAGGTTGGCCCCGGTGACTTCGGCCGGGCGCAGAAACGGCAGGGCGAGGCACCAGGCGGCCGTCTTGCCGCTGGCGTCGGGTAGCGGGATAAGCAGGCGCTCGACGTCCAGCTGACCATCTTCGAGCCAGAGTACGCGGCCCAGGGCATGGGTACGCAGGCGGCGCATCAAGGGCGCGGGCAGTTCGATGCGCGAGCCGGAATCGTGATTGCCGGCGATCATGACGATGGTCAGCGTGGGCTGTTGCTCGTGGGCGCTGACGATGAAGTCGTAGAGCCGCTCCTGGGCTTTGACCGGGGGGTTGACCGTGTCGAAGATGTCGCCGGCAATGAGCAGCACGTCCGGTAGGCGCAGGGCCAGTTGCCCGAGCAGCCAGTCGAGAAAACGTTGGTGTTCGAAATCACGCTCCTGGCCGTGCAGGTTTTGCCCAAGGTGCCAGTCGGAGGTGTGAAACAGACGCATGAACAATTCCGCAACAGGGGCCCGGGGCACGATGCGCCGGGCCGGGTTTCATTTTGGGTAAAGCGGCGGCAGGCTGCTCGGGTCGCTGACCGGCGCCTGGATGTGCTCCGCCGGTGGGATGGTGCCGATCGCCCGCCAGAGATCCTCGCCTTGCCAGTATTGGCCGCTTTCGCTGTAGAGCGCGCCATTCAAGCCATCGAGGGCATCGGACAGCGGCACGAAGCGCGCTGCCATGTCGGCCAGGGTTTCGGGCTGCTGCCGCGCCCAGGCATCGAGTGCCTGGCGGGTTGCATGCGGGTCATTGGCCTGGCAGGTACGCTTGATATCATCGAGCAGGCTGCGCGGGCTCGGGCCGTTTTGGGCCGCGCGCAGAATCGCCGGTTGCCTGCGGGCCCGCCACCAGAGGCCGAAACCCAGCAGGGTGGTGCAGGCCAGCAGCAGGGTGCTCAGCTGCCATGGCCAGAGCCGTACATCGACGCGTGCCGTGCTGTCGCCACGGGCTGGTGTATCGCGCGCCAGCTCGGGGTTGTCGAGTACGTGCAGCGTGCGCGCGGGCAGGCTGCTGTGTTCCAGGTGGTCTTCACGGGTATTCCACCAGACCACCTCCAGCGCGGGCAAGTCAATGTCACCGCTGCGGGTCGGTACCAGCGCTTCGCGCTCGTCGCGGCTGCCGACCAAACCCCTGTCGCTGTTCTGGTTGCTCAGTTGCGGCTGGTCCGGGTAGCGCCGCAGGCCAGCTACTTCCGTGGCGGGCAAGGGCGGCAACTGTGCGCTGGACAGGCCTTCGGCCTGCAGGGTCAAGGTGCGGGTCAGTGAGTCGCCAACCCGGCTTTGTGCCGTGTCCGGGTTCCAGCTTTCGCTCAGGCTAAGGCGACGCGCGGGCAGCCAGGGCTGATCGGCCGGGTAGTCGGCGGGCTTGGCCTTTACGGTGAGTTGCAGTTCACTGGAGCTGACTTGGGTCTGCTTGCCCATTTTCGATGCGCCAGCGTCCTGACCGGCGTCGCTTTGCGCTGGCGTGGCGCTGAACACCTGCGGCGGGATCACCAGCGTGCCGCTCTTCTGCGGGTAGATTGCATAGCGCATTTCAATGACGCCGTGACGCACACCATTGATGTCCTTTTCATAGGTGCGCGACTCGCCCAATTGCTCGATGCGTGTATCGGGGATCTGTAGCGGTGTCAGGCTGCTGTCGTCATACAGCGAAACCGAGTGGTAAATCCGTACAGTCAGGATCACTTGGGCCTGCACGTACACGCTGCTTTCGTCCAGGTTGGTTTCGATGAACACCGGTGCCAGGCTGGTGGTGGCTGCCTGCTCGGTGTGGATAACCTGCAGGCTGATGGGCTGGCTTTGGGCCGCGCCCAGTTGCAGTGCCGGTATTTCCACAGTGCCGCTCTGGCGGGGCAGCAGGGTGATGATCCAGCGGGTGGTGGCCTGGGCGTCGCCATCGAGGGTATTGAGGCGGTTGACCTGGCGCGTGCCACGCACTTCGAAAAGGGCTTGCAGGGGTGTGAGGTCAGGCTTGCCGAACTGGGTCACGTCCTGGGTTTGCAGGGTCAGTTCGACGGTTTCTCCGGAGTTGAGCCGCGTGCGGTCGACGCTGGCGACCAGCTCTGCTGCCTGCAATGGCAAGGTGATCGCCAGGCTGAGTAAAAAGACGCTGAAGCGGCTCATCGGGTTGTTTCCTGATGCTGTTGCTGTTCATACCAGAATTTGCGCCGCAGCAGTTCCGCCGGCTCGTCGGGGATCTGTCGCAGCCATTGTTCCAGGGCCTGGCGTTGTTCGCCGTCCAGCGCACTGGTAGTGGGGTAGGCCGGTGGGCGGGTGGTTTGCTCGTCTTCGGAGCCCTGGCCGGTGCCGGGCTTGGTGGCGTCGTTCGAGGATTGCGCCTTGCCTTGCTCGTCGCTTTGCTCACCTTTTTGCTCAGTGTTTTCGCTGCTACCCGTTTGTTGCTGTGCGTCGGTATCGGCATTGGCATCGGCCTGGGCTTGTTGTGCCGCCTGCTCGTTGGCGTTTTGTTCCTTGCGCGCGGCTTCGGCGGCTTTCTGCTCACGGTTCTCCTGCAGCAGGCTTTCGACCAGCGCCTGGTTTTCCAAGGCTGGCTGCAAGTCGGGCTGGCGTTCCAGGGCCTGTTCGTAGGCGTCAAGGGCGGCTTCCAGTTCACCGCTGCGCGCCAGGGCATTGCCACGATTGTAGTGGGCGCTGGCGCTGCTGCCCTGGGCGAATTGCTGTGCAGCGGCGGCATAGTCGCCGGCTTCGTACAGGGCCATGCCCTTCCATTGCGGGTCCTGGAAACGGCGGGCGGCGGCTGCCGGCTGCTGTCGTTCGAGCAAGCGCTGCCCTTGTTGGTCGGGGCGTAACCACAAGTCTTCGAACGCCATGGCATAACTCGGCTGTGGCAGGCACAGCAGCAATGGCAGGCAGAACAGCCAGCCGCGTCGGCCGGCGCAGGCCGCCAGTAACAACAGCGGCAACAGCAACCAGTGGCCCTGGTCGGCCCAGCTGTCGAGCTGCACGGTCTGGCCGCTGCTGCGCATGCTTTGCGGGCCGGCCAGCAAGCCGAGGCTGCGCAGGTCAAGGTCGTCCACGCGGGCCTGACGATAGCGTCCACCCATTTCGCCAATGAACGCCTTGAGGCTGGCGTTGTCCAGTCGTGGCATGAGGATCGCGCCCTGGGCATCTTTGAGGAATTCACCGTTTTCTTGCGCGACCGGCGCGCCCTCGGCGCTCCCGATACCCAGCATCAACAAACCGGGGCCCTGGCGCCCGAGGGCCTGGCGGATGCCCAGGCGTTCCTGTTCATTCAGCGAGGAGCCGATCAGCAGGATCCGGCCCTCGCCGAGTGCGCCCTGGGCGAGCAGTGCAAGGGCCTTGCGTACGGCCAGGTCGGCGCGGTGGCCAGGCTCGGGCATGATCGAGGGCTTGAGCGCCTCCAGCAGGTTGCGACTGGTCTCCAGGTCATCGGACAGGGGCACCAGGGTGTGGGCGCTGCCGGCATAGACGATGATTGCCGTTTGCGCATCGCTGCGCCGTTGTAGCAGGTCCAGCACTTTGCGCCGGGCCTGCTCCAGACGGTTCGGTGAAATGTCGCTGGCGAGCATCTCCGGTGTCAGCTCCAGCAATATCACCAGCGGGTCGGCCGGTTTCTGGCCCGATTGCTCCACGCGTTGCCAGCTGGGGCCAAGCAGGGCCAGCACGGCCAACAGCCATGCCAGACCGAGGGCGATCCAAGGCAGTTTGCTGTCGTGCCCGCTGCCGCCGCTGAGCAGCACCGGGTGAAAAGCCTTGGGCAGAATCATCTGCCAGCGGCCGGCACGTTTTTTCCGGTGCCACAGTTGCCAGAGCATCCAGCCGAGCAGGGGCAACAGCAGCAGCCACCAAGGCCGGAACCAGTGAGGCCAGAGCATGATCATCGCCGCCTCCGCAAGCGCAGGCGCTTGAGCCGTGCTCGCCATTCGGGGTGGGGTTGCAGCAGGCGCGGTTTGTTGAGCAGGCGCTGCAAGGGGTTGTCCGGCCAGCGTTCGCGAACCACCAGCAACAGGCTTGCCAGCAAGGCGCCTGCCAACGGCCAGCTGTACAATGCTTGGGCGGGACGCGCCTGGGTGGGCTGCTGCATGACCGGCTCCAACTGGTCGAGGGTCTTGCCGATAGTGCCCAGTTCCTGGCCATCGCGGGCTCGGAAGTAACTGCCGCCGGTGATGCTGGCGATTTCCTTGAGGGTGGGTTCATCCAGGTCCAGGCTCGGGTTGAGCCCGATCATGCCCGCAGTGCCGCTCTCTTCGGGGTCGGCCCCGATGCCGATGGTGTAGATCCGGATGTTTTCCAGGGCGGCCAGGCGCGCGGCGGTCAGGGGGTGGATTTCGCCGCCGTTGTTGGCGCCATCGGTAACCAGGATCAGCACGCGGCTCTGTGCCGGACGTTGGCGCAGGCGCTTGACCGCCAGGCCTATGGCATCGCCCAGGGCAGTGTTCTTGCCGGCGATGCCGATCCGCGCTTCGTCGAGCCAGATGCGTACGGTTCGCCGATCAAAGGTCAGCGGTGCCTGCAAATAAGCCTGACTGCCGAACAGGATGAGGCCGACCCGGTCGCCTTCGCGGTGCTCAAGGAAATCGCCCAGCAGGTGTTGGACCAGGGTCAGGCGGCTGACTTCTTCGTCCTGCCAGTGCATGTCGGGATAATCCATGGATCCGGAGACGTCCACTGCCACCAGCAAGTCGCGGCCGCTGGCGGCCACTGGCAGCGGCTCGCCCAGCCACTGGGGGCGGGCCGCCGCGCTCAGCAGCAAGAGCCAGAGCACGATGAAGGGTGCTTGTTGGCGCCAGGTCGGCAAGTTCAGGCGCGCCCGGCGCCCGGCCAAACCTTCAAGCTCGTTGAGGAAGCTGACCTTGAGCGCCGGCTCGCCACTGTCGGCAGCCGGCAACAGCAGTCGCAACAGCCACGGCAGGGGAAGCAGGGCAAACAACCAGGGCCAGGCGAACTCAAACATGTTTGCGGATCCAGGTTTCGACGGACTGGCTGAGCCCGGCGATGGCCTTGTCGTCGAGTTTGCATTCCGGCTTGTAGGCGCCCTCTACCAGGACCATCCAGCGGGTCAGGCCCGCGGCCGGGCAGCGGTTGTCGAGAAACGCCAGCCACTGCCGGCCATTGAGGGTATGGCTGTGGCTATTGGGGTAATGGTTGCGGCACAGACGCTTGAGTAGTGCATTGATCTGCTGCAGCCAGGCGCCCGCGGGTGCGCCATCATAGGGTTTGGGCAGGCGCGCCAGCTCGGCCAGGGCTTCGAGGCGGATCGGGTCGAGCGGTTGTTCGGTGCTGATCGGCTCGCGCTTGTGTGGCCACAGGTGACGTAGCCGCCATACGCCCCAGGCCAGCAAGGGCAACAACACCAGCAGCGCCCACCACCCTGGTGCCGGTGGCCAGGCGCTGATCGGTGCTGGTGCGATCAACGGTTGCAATTGCGCGAGGGAGCTCATCGAGGTTTCCTCGGGCGCTCGGGGTTCAGGTATTCGCGCAGTTGTTCGATCATTTCGCTTTGTGTGGTCAGGGGCATCGACAAGACGCGCAGTTTCTGTGCCAGGAACTCCCAGCGAGCAGTGCGTGATTCGCCTTGGGCCTTGTAGCTTTGGCGCAGATTGGCATCCAGGGTGTCCAGCTCCAACTGTGCCCCTCGTTGGGCAAAGCGCAACAGGCCCGCGGCGGGCAGGGCATGGTCCAGGGGATCGGACAGTGGCAGCAGCAACAAATCACAGTGGCGTGAGAGCAGGCTCAGCTGTTGCTCGGCACCATCGGTCAGGGCGCGTTCGTCGCAGATGACAATGGCCAGGCTGCCGGGGCGCAACACTTCACGGGCACGCCGCAGGGCCATGTCGAGGGAATTATGATCGGCCTGGCTTTCGGTGTGCAGCGAGTGATTGACCCGCACCATGCGGTTGAGCAATTGCAGCAGGCTTTGCTTGCTGCGCCGGGGTTTGATCTCGTAGTACTCGTTGTCGCCGAATACCAGCCCGCCGATACGGTCATTGTGGCCCAGTGCCGACCAGCCGATCAGGCTGGCAGCCTGGGCGGCGAGCACCGATTTGAACATCAGCCCCGAGCCGAAAAACAGCCGCCGGCTTTGTTCGACCAGAATGTATATGGGCCGTTCGCGCTCTTCGTGGAACAGCTTGGTATGGGGTTCCTGGGTGCGTGCGGTAACCCGCCAGTCGATGCTGCGCACGTCGTCTCCGGCCTGGTAGACGCGCACCTGGTCGAAATCGACGCCGCGCCCGCGCAGCTTCGAATGGTGCAGGCCGATCAGCGGGCTGCGCTGGCCGGGGGTGGAAAACAGCTGCACTTCGCGCACGCGATGGCGCATCTCGATCAGCTCGGAGAGGCTGACGCGGATGCCGGGCTCGGCGTTCAGGCGGTTGGGCATGGGCTCAGGCAACGGCCACGACATCGAGGATGCGCTGGATCACCCGGTCCTGATCGATACCGGCCGCTTCGGCCTCGAAGGAAAGAATGATGCGGTGGCGCAGCACATCGAACAATACAGCCTGGATGTCTTCGGGACTGACAAAATCGCGCCCGGCCAGCCAGGCATGGGCGCGCGCGCAGCGGTCCAGGGCAATGGAACCGCGGGGGCTGGCGCCATAGGCGATCCAGTCGGCCATTTCCGGGTCGAACTTGCTTGGTGTGCGTGTGGCCATGACCAGTTGCACCAGGTATTCCTCCACCGCATCGGCCATGTACAGGCCGAGGATTTCCTTGCGCGCGGCGAAAATGGCGTGCTGGCTGACCCGGCGCTCGGGCTTTGTTTCGCCATGGAGGGCTTCACCGCGAGCCTGTTGCAGGATTCGCCGCTCGACGGCGGCATCCGGGAAGCCGATCTTGACGTGCATCAGGAAGCGGTCGAGCTGGGCTTCGGGCAGGGGGTAGGTCCCTTCCTGCTCGATAGGGTTTTGCGTGGCCATCACCAGAAACAGCGGCGACAGGTCGTAGGTGCTGCGGCCAACACTGACCTGGCGTTCACCCATGGCTTCAAGCAATGCCGACTGGACCTTGGCCGGGGCGCGGTTGATTTCGTCGGCCAGCACCAGGTTGTGAAAGATCGGCCCTTGCTGGAAGACGAAGCTACCGGTTTCGGGGCGATAGATTTCGGTGCCGGTGATGTCGGCGGGCAAAAGGTCCGGTGTGAACTGAATTCGATGGAACTGCGCCTCGATGCCTTCGGCCAGCTCCTTGATGGCCTTGGTCTTGGCCAGGCCCGGTGCGCCTTCCACGAGCATATGGCCATCGGCCAACAGCACGATCAACAAGCGTTCGACGAGTTTTTCCTGGCCGAGAATCTGTGTTGAGAGAAAGGTTCGCAGCGCGATGAGCGCCTCACGATGTTCCATCGATGACGGTTCCTGGAAAGAAGGCCGGGCGACGACGAAATGCGCCGGGGCAGGGGTTGTTACTTTAATCTATCCGGGGGTGTGCCGACCAACGGTGTGCGGGATATTTCTGTATGCAGGGCTGCTGGCCATTTCGCGGGCAAGCCCGCTCCTACAGGGGACTTCAATCTTACTGTAGGAGCGGGCTTGCCCGCGAAGAGGCATTTACAGGCGATAAAAAGCCCGGGCATTGCCCCACAACGCCAATTCAGCACCGTCTTCCCCTAGTGCCTCACGCACCACGTCAATATCCGCTGCCTCGAATGCTCTCGGCGCCCGGGTCGATGGCAAATCGCTGCCAAACATCAAGGCCTGTGGGTTGGCAGCAAAAATGTCCTTTAGCGCCGGCCCGACCTCAAAGTCCACCCGGCCAAAACCACAGGCCTTGACCCGCACGCCTCGCTCGGCCAAGCGCAGAATGCTGGGCAGCCCTTCATGGCTCAGGCCCAGGTGATCGATGCTCACGGCGGGTAGTGTAAGCAGGCGAGTTTCCAGCTCCGCCAGCTCGCGCGAATCCACATACAACTCCACATGCCAGCCGACCACCTCATGCACGCGCCGGGCCAGGCTTTCCAGCTGGTCGAGCTGCTCCGAACCACCACGCTTGAGGTTGAAGCGCAGGGCGCGCACGCCGTGCTCGTCAAGCAATACCAATTCGCCATCGCTGACGCTGGCCGGCATTTGCGTCACACCGACAAATTGCGGCCCCAGCGCCTTGAGTGCGGCGAGCAGGTAGTGCTGGTCAAAGGCCTGGAACGAGCCGGATACCACCGCCCCTGAACAGATGCCCAGTGGGCGGGTTTGCGCAAGGTAGTCCTGGACGCCGAACGGCGGGGGCAGGTAGCCGTTGTTGGCGACCAGCGGATAGCGTGGATCGATGATGTGGCAGTGGGCGTCGAAGATCGGGTGCGTCATGCAGCCTCCGTCGTTTTTCAGCCCAGCTCGCTGATGTAGGTGCCGGAGCCCTTGAGGATGTGCTGCAAGGTTAGCTCGACTTCAGCCAGGTCCGCGGCCGCAGTGCTGTGCAGAATTTCCAGGTGGTCATCGCCATTGAGTGCATCGGCATCGGCTGCGGCGATTTCAATCAGCAGGCGGGTGGGGCTGAGGGTCACTTTCACGCCATCCAGGGTCGAAGGCTCGTCATCGAGGGTGATTTCCAGCTCGTCTTCGTCGGGGTAGCGGGTCATCAGGAACATTTCGCCCTTGTCGCTGTGGCAGCACAGCATGGCCATGTTGTCTTCTTCGTCATCGCACGGGTTGGCGATCAGGTGGGCGGTGGTCATCTGCATGGCTGTGGCTCGGAATTAGATTGAAACACGATTCTGCCAGTGTTCCAGTGGCAAGACGAGCAAACTGGGCTACCTGTCATTGACCGAATATGTCGCAGCACCGCAAGCAACCCTCGGCAGGCACTCGTTAAGCTGCGTGCTGGATGGACACCTCTAAAGACACAGCCCCAGCCGGCGGCAGTCGTTTTTGTAGATGCCCATCGATGATTTACCTCCTGCGCTCGCTGGGTTGGCTATCGTTGATTCCAGCAGGGGGAGGCGCGCGACGCTTCATTCAAATACAAAGCCCAAGCGGAGTACCACAGATGGCGTTCTTCACCGCAGCCAGCAAAGCCGACTTCCAGCATCAACTGCAAGCGGCACTGGCGCAGCACATCAGTGAACAGGCACTGCCACAAGTGGCGCTGTTCGCTGAACAATTCTTCGGCATCATTTCCCTGGACGAGCTGACCCAGCGTCGGTTGTCCGACCTCGCCGGCTGCACCCTTTCTGCGTGGCGCCTGCTTGAGCGCTTCGATCACGCGCAACCGCAAGTGCGCGTCTACAACCCTGATTACGAGCGTCATGGCTGGCAGTCGACCCACACCGCGGTCGAAGTGCTGCACCATGACCTGCCATTCCTCGTCGACTCGGTCCGCACCGAACTGAACCGTCGCGGCTACAGCATCCATACCCTGCAAACCACCGTGCTCAGCGTGCGCCGTGGCAGCAAGGGCGAGTTGCTGGAGATCCTGCCCAAGGGCACTCAGGGCGAGGGCGTGCTGCAAGAATCGCTGATGTACCTGGAAATCGACCGCTGCGCCAATACCGCCGAACTCAACCTGCTGACCCGCGAGCTGGAGCAGGTGCTGGCCGAGGTGCGTGTGGCCGTGGGCGATTTCCTGCCGATGAAGGCCAAGATCGGCGACATGCTGGCGCTGATCGACCAGAACGGTTTTGTCGCCGAGGATGAGCGTGCTGAAGTCAAAGGCTTCCTCGAGTGGCTGGTGGATAACCACTTTACCTTCCTGGGCTACGAAGAGTTCCAGGTCGCACCCGACGACAAGGGTGGCCAGATGGTCTATGACGAGCAATCGTTCCTGGGCCTGACCAAACTGTTGCGTGCCGGCCTGAGCAAGGACGATCTGCGTATCGAAGACTACGCCGTCACCTACCTGCGCGAGCCGGTGCTGCTGACGTTCGCCAAGGCTTCGCACCCGAGCCGCGTGCACCGCCCGGCGTATCCTGACTACGTTTCGATCCGCCAGATCGATGCCAATGGCAATGTGGTCAAGGAATGCCGCTTCATGGGCCTGTACACCTCGTCGGTGTACGGCGAAAGCGTGCGCGCAATCCCATATATCCGGCGCAAGGTTGCCGAGATCGAGCGCCGTTCCGGCTTCGATGCCAAGGCCCACCTGGGCAAGGAGCTGGCCCAGGTCCTGGAAGTGCTGCCACGGGACGACCTGTTCCAGACCCCGGTCGACGAGTTGTTCAGCACTGTGATGTCCATCGTACAGATCCAGGAACGCAACAAGATCCGCGTGTTCCTGCGCAAGGATCCGTACGGCCGCTTCTGCTATTGCCTGGCGTATGTACCGCGCGATATCTACTCCACCGAAGTGCGGCAGAAGATCCAGCAAGTGCTGATGGAGCGCCTCAAGGCCACCGATTGCGAGTTCTGGACCTTCTTCTCCGAATCGGTGCTGGCACGCGTGCAACTGATTCTGCGGGTCGACCCGAAGAACCGCATCGACATCGACCCGTTGCAGCTGGAAAACGAAGTGATCCAGGCCTGCCGCTCCTGGCAGGACGATTATTCCGCCCTGACCATCGAGAACTTCGGCGAAGCCCAGGGCACCAACGTGCTGGCTGATTTCCCGAAAGGCTTCCCGGCCGGTTACCGCGAACGTTTCGCTGCCCACTCGGCGGTCGTCGACATGCAGCACGTGTTGTCGCTGTCCGATGCCAAGCCACTGGTGATGAGCTTTTATCAGCCCCTGACCCAGACCGGCCAGCAATTGCACTGCAAGCTGTACCACGCCGATACGCCGCTGGCACTGTCGGACGTGCTGCCGATCCTGGAAAACCTCGGCCTGCGTGTGCTTGGTGAGTTCCCTTACCGCCTGCGCCATACCAGTGGTCGCGAGTTCTGGATCCATGATTTCGCCTTTACCTACAGCGAAGGCCTGAACCTGGATATCCAGCAGCTCAACGACACCCTGCAGGATGCTTTCGTGCACATCGTGCGCGGCGACGCCGAGAACGACGCCTTCAACCGCCTGGTGCTGACCGCCGGCCTGCCGTGGCGCGACGTGGCCCTGCTGCGTGCCTATGCCCGTTACCTGAAGCAGATTCGCCTGGGCTTCGACCTGGGTTACATCGCCAGCACCCTGAACAACCACGCCGACATCGCCCGCGAGTTGACCCGGTTGTTCAAGACGCGCTTCTACCTGGCGCGCAAGCTCAGCAGCGATGACCTGGAGCAGCGTCTGGAGCATGCGATCCTGGCTGCCCTGGACGAAGTCCAGGTACTCAACGAAGACCGCATCCTGCGTCGCTACCTGGACCTGATCAAGGCCACCCTGCGCACCAACTTCTACCAACCCGATGCCAACGGCCAGAACAAGTCCTATTTCAGCTTCAAGTTCAACCCCAAGCTGATTCCCGACCTGCCCAAGCCTGTGCCGAAGTTCGAGATTTTCGTGTACTCGCCGCGGGTCGAAGGCGTGCACCTGCGTTTCGGCAACGTGGCCCGTGGTGGCCTGCGCTGGTCGGACCGTGAAGAAGACTTCCGCACCGAAGTGCTCGGCTTGGTCAAAGCCCAGCAGGTGAAGAACTCGGTCATCGTGCCGGTTGGCGCCAAGGGCGGCTTCCTGCCACGTCGCCTGCCCCTGGGCGGCAGCCGTGACGAAATCGCCGCCGAGGGCATTGCCTGCTACCGGATCTTCATTTCCGGCCTGCTCGACATTACCGACAACCTCAAGGAAGGTGGCGTGGTACCGCCGGCCAATGTGGTGCGTCACGATGAAGACGACCCGTACCTGGTGGTGGCAGCGGACAAGGGCACTGCAACCTTCTCCGACATCG
>CAYVPI010000080.1:0-22274 GCA_964453495.1 uncultured Pseudomonas sp.
ACGACCTTGCCAAGGTCGGGGTCGCGAGTTCGAGTCTCGTTTCCCGCTCCATTTTCACAAAAACGCCGCTCTCTGAGCGGCGTTTTTGTTCGTGCTATTTAAGTTCGCCAGCGCGCAATGTTGACTTGTAAGTCTTCCATCGGAAGGTCACAGGCGACTTCTAAAAAAACGAGTCTCCAAAAAGCGAGCAATTCCCACGACAAGAGCTACCAACATCAGGTAGACCAGCGCGGCGAATAGATACGCATTAAAGAACTGAAAGTTAGAGGAGGCCAGTTCCTGTATGCGAGCAAAAACGTCGGTATAACCGATGAGGAACGCGTAGGAGCTATCTTTTATATTTGCAATTGCCTGGTTGGTGAGGGCAGGCGTCGATGTTCTAACTGTTTGTGGCAGTGTGATCAATAAATAGACCTGAGAGGAGCTGAATCCTTGGGCTTTCGCTGCCTCTAATTCTCTTTTGTCCAGTCCTTGGTAAGCGGTAAACAAATAAGTGGCGTTGTACGCTGCAATGTTTATCGTGAAACAAATTACCGCTGCCACAAAAGGTGAAATCCGGATGCCATATTGAGGCAGTCCGTAATACACAATAAATAAAAAGACGATCAGTGGCGTGCCAATAAAAAAAGAAATATAGGCCTCTGTGGTTCGTCGGGTGAGTTTATGTTCGCTAATCTTGAAGTAGAGTAATAAAAAACCTCCCAAAAGACCTGTAAGGGTCACTGTCCCAGCGAGTTGCAGGGTTCCCAGGAGGCCCGATAGTATTAGTGGAAGGTGTTCTATAAGGTCGCTTTGGAATGTTAATAGTTCGTTGGTCACGACATTTTATCCAAAAAAATCACGGATGCTCGAGTCTGCATGTCGCCGCAGGGTATGCTGGATGTTGCCTTCAGCCCTAATAATTCCTTTTTCCATGAATATCACTGAATCTGAAATGTGCTCAGCCATCGGCACATCATGCGTTACGCATACTAGTGTGATATTTTCGTCGCGAAGCTTGTTGATAAGTTTTGCGACTTCTCTGGTCATCACCGGGTCGAGGGCAGATGTGGGTTCGTCAACGATTAGAACCTCCGGCTCCATTACCAAGGCGCGAGCAAGAGCTACTCGCTGTTTCTGGCCGCCCGAGAGTTGAGAAGGGTATTTGTCGAAATGTGACGCCATTTCGAAATTTGCCAGTTCGTGCATGGCTTTTTCGTTGGCTTCCACGCGATTCAATCCGTTCAGTTTTCGTAGCGCAAGCGTGACGTTATCAAGGACGGATAAGTGTCTGTAAAGTGCAAAGTTCTGAAACACAAAGCCAATGCGTTTGCGCAAGGCGCGAATATTTGTGTCCGCGTTTGTAATATCGACACCATGGAAATATATCGAGCCTGCGCTGGGCTCAATCAATCGATTGATGCACATGATTAGCGTGGTTTTTCCACAACCTGAAGGGCCCATGATGACTTTGATATCTCCCTTGTCAATATCAAGGTTGATGCCGCCAAGAACAGTATTTCTGTTGAACTGCTTTTCAAGGTTGCGAATTTCAATGAGGGGCATTTGCTGTCTCTGTCACTTTAAGGCATCTGCGGAAAAAGCGAAGCGCCGTTCAATTGTTTTCATACAGAACAGAAACACCTTGTAAATGGAAAAATAGATCAAGCCAACGACCATATAGATTTCAACCCCGAAATTTGTTGTTGAGGTGAGTGCCATGGCCTGTCGGGTGATCTCCGAAATACCGATGGTATAGGCAAAGGCTGAGCTTTTCAGAACGCTGGTGAATTTATTGACCATGCCGGGGAATGCAAAACGTAGCATCTGCGGGAACTCGATGTTCAAGAATATCTGTATCTTTCCCATGCCCGTGGCTTGCGCTGCCAGTATCTCATTGCTGTCCACGGACATTAATGCACCACGAAAAACCTCTGCCAGATATGCACCGGCAATGACGCCCAGGCTTAAATTCATTGCCACGATAGGAGAGATGCCTAATCCGAATCCAGGCAGGCCGAAGTACACAAGAAAAACCAGCACTAAAATTGGAATGCCACGGAAAACAAAGGTAAAGCTTTCAATAAGCAAACCCATGCCCGGTAGAGCCAGGTGACGCAAGCCTGTTGCCGTTAACCCTATCAAAATACCCGTAACGAAACACGTCAGTGTCACCCAGATGGTATGGATGATTCCTTGTGATAGCTGCCCTGCAATGCCGAGAAAGTCAGGGGGCTGCATTCACTTCATCCATTTATCCACAATGCCATCCAATTGCTCTTGACCTTGCTCGGCCAGGTAATCATTGAATGTATCGCGAAGCGCCGAGCCTTTTTTAAAGGCAAAGCCCAGTGTGTCTACGCCTTTGAACGAGTAACGAGCTTCAATGGGGTAGTTTTGTTTATGTTTGTAATTGCTGAGGACTGGGTCCTCGATGAATGCGAGGTCGATATTGCCGTTTTTCAGGTCGGTCAGTACTTCGTTGTAGGAGGGGTATAACCTGACATCGCTAACGGAGTAATAGCCCTTTGGTTCAAGCTCGGTTTTAATCAAGTCTGAATAGGCCATCCCCCGCGGGTAGCCAATTTTATATTGCTTTAGTTGAGACAGGTTGTCGATCTTGATCGGGCGGTTGTTCAGGCTGACCAAATTCCATGAGTTATCAAAGTAGGGCGTTGAAAAATCCATGGCTTTCTGGCGTTTTTCAGTGATTGAAACTGCAGAAAAGGCGACATCCGCTTGCCCGCTCGCAACGGCCCCAAGCATGCCTTCGAATGTGTACTCCTTGATGTTGAGTGTGCAACCGTGGCGTTTGCAAAAACCATTGAAGATATCTATTTCAATACCCTCAAGGTTGCCTTCTTTTGACTTGAAAAGCATCGGCGGGGAGTTGGCGGCCACTGCAATGTTTATAACGATCTCTGCGTGGGCTGTGCTGGAAAAGGCTAGAAATGCCATTGCACCAGAGGCAATACATTTGAGTGCAAAATTCTTAATCATAATTATTCCATTAATATGATTCTTGATATTACGATGGCTTGCCAATGAATTTGGATTGGCGGTGTTGATGCGAGTGGCGCCTCTCGACGGAATACATCATACAAGTATCTTCTATTTGCTACGTGTGGATAAGTATTTCAAAAATATGCGCGTGCTATATGCGATGCGCATAAAAAAACCGAAGCTAGGAAGCTTCGGTTTTTGTGTATGCGTCGAGCGCTTAGTGCTTGCTGTCTTGTGCAGACAAGGCCAGCAATTGCTTTTCCTGGTTCCAGTCGAACGGTTCGTCGTTCTGCTCGGCCTCGAAGCGGCGCTCTTCCAGTGCCTGGTACAGGTCGATTTCTTCATCGGGCATGTAATGCAGGCAGTCGCCGGCGAAGAACCACAGTAGGTCGCGGGGTACCAGGTGCGCGATTTGTGGATAGCGCGTGATGACCTGGCACATCAGGTCCTGGCCCAGGTATTGGGACTCAAGCGGATCCTTCGGCAATTGCCCGAGCAACTCGTCGAAACGCTCCAGGAACAGCGCATGGCTTTCTTCTGGCACTTGCTCGGCTTCACCCAGGGCGACCAGGATGCCACGCAGGTGGTTGAGCAGGGCGAGATGGTGGTCGAGGTGGGAGTTGGCCATGGTAGGTCCTCTTGAGCAAAACGGGCGCGAGAGTATACGGCTCCCGGCGCCCGCTGTCTCAGGCCGAACGTATTCGGCCCTGCCGTTCAACGAATTTTGCCGCTGGCCGGTTGCAATTGTTCCTTGCTGAAGTCGTCCACGTCGATCACTTTGCGCCGTGCCGCTTCGGCCTCGCGCAGGGTTTGGGCTTCACTGGCCTGAAGCACGCCGGCATGCAAGGCGGCATCAATGGCGTGTTCGCCTGCCTGGGGTTGCAACTGTTCACTTTTTAGCGCCATGTGCAGTTTTTTCTGCAGGTTTTCGCTGGCTGCCGTCAACCTGCAGGCATGTTGCAGGGCACCCACCGCATCGTCTTGTGCCTGCGGGCGATAGCAGCCTTGCAGGAGTTCTTCAAGCGTCGGGTCGCCTTTATCACGACCAATGATTGCCGCGACTTCTGCATCGAGGGCATCGGATGGGCCGCTGTGACGGCGGCCGAAGGGGAAGACAACGGCGCGCAGAAGGCAGCCAAGTATTCGACTGGGGAAGTTCCTCAGCAATTGGTCGAGGGCCTGTTCGGCCTGGCCAAGGTTTTCTTCCATGGCCCACTGCAGGAGCGGGCGCATATGCTCGGGCGAGCCGAGGTCGTGGTAACGCTTGAGCGCTGCCGAGCCCAGATAAAGATGGCTGAGGACGTCGCCCAGGCGTGCGGACAGGCGCTCGCGGCGCTTGAGTTCGCCACCCAGCAGCATCATGCACAGGTCGGCGAGCATGGCAAACGCAGCTGCCTGACGATTGAGTGCATGGAAGTAGCCTTGACTGAGGTCATCGCCCGGCGCTTTTTCGAATCGGCCCAGGCCCAGGTTGTGGATAACTGTGCTGGCCGTATTACCGATAGCGAAACCCACATGCTGCAGTAGCAACTGATCGAACTCCTTGAGGGCCTGGTCGTGGTCTTCGCGCCCGGCCAAAGCCATCTCCTTGAGCACGAAAGGATGGCAACGGATGGCACCCTGGCCGAAGATCATCAAGTTGCGTGAAAGGATATTGGCGCCTTCCACGGTGATGAAGATCGGCGCGCCTTGCCAGCTGCGCCCCAGGTAATTGTTCGGGCCCATGATGATGGCCTTGCCGCCGTGAACGTCCATGGCGTGGCGGATGCAATCGCGGCCGCGTTCGGTCAGGTGGTACTTGAGAATCGCCGACAACACTGACGGTTTTTCCCCAAGGTCGACGGCACTGGCGGTCAACATGCGCGCGCTGTCCATCAGCCAGGCATTGCCACCCATACGCGCCAGGGCTTCCTGGATGCCTTCGAAGGCGGCCAGGGGCACATTGAATTGCTCGCGGATTTGCGTGTACTGGCCGGTGACCAGGCTGGTGTACTTGGCAACGCCTGTGCCCACGGCCGGTAGGGAAATGGAGCGCCCCACCGACAGGCAATTCATCAGCATCATCCAGCCTTTGCCGAGCATTGGCTGGCCGCCAATCAGGTGGTCCAGCGCAATGAACACATCCTTCCCGCTGTTGGGGCCGTTCATGAACGCCGCACCCAGCGGTAGATGGCGGCGGCCGATCTCGACACCGGCGGTGTCGGTGGGTACCAGCGCCAGGCTTATCCCCAGATCGACCTCGTCGCCCAGCAGGTGGTCCGGGTCGTAAGCCTTGAAAGCGACGCCGAGCAAGGTCGCCACAGGGCCGAGGGTGATGTAGCGCTTTTCCCAATTGAGGCGCAGGCCCAGGGTTTCCTCGCCGTGCCATTGGCCTTTGCAGATGATCCCGGTATCGGGCATGGCGCCGGCATCCGAACCGGCCAAGGGGCCGGTCAGGGCAAAGCAGGGTATTTCTTCGCCGCGTGCCAGGCGTGGCAGGTAATGGTCGCGTTGTTCTTCGGTACCGTAGTGCAACAGTAATTCGGCAGGGCCAAGGGAGTTGGGCACCATGACGGTCGAGGCCAGGTCGCCGCTACGCGTTGCCAGCTTCATGGCGATCTGGGAGTGGGCGTAGGCCGAGAAGCCCTTGCCGCCGTATTGCCGGGGGATGATCAAGGCAAAGAAACCGTGTTGCTTGATGTGCTCCCAAGCAGCGGCGGGCAAATCCATGTCCTGGCCGATCTGCCAATCGTTGACCATGGCGCAGAGTGCTTCGGTGGGGCCATCGAGGAAGGCTTGCTCTTCTTCGGTCAGTTGTGCAGGCGGGTAGGCCAGCAGGGTGTCCCAGTTCGGGCGACCGCTGAACAGTTCGCCATCCCACCAGACCGTGCCGGCATCTATTGCTTCGCGCTCCGTATCGGACATGGGCGGCAAGGTGCGCTGGAACCAGGCGAACAGCGGTGCGCTAAGGTGTTTGCGGCGCAGGTCGGGCAGGGCCAGGGGCAGGGCTGTGGCCAGTAACAGCAGCCAGAAAATGCCCATCAGCCAGCCCGGTGCCCGGCTGAAAATACCCATTGCCAGTAAGTAGACGGCAACGATGGCCAGGGCGGGGAAAGCCGCCATGCGTCGGTGTGCCAGCCAGGCGATGCCGATGACGAGCACGAGTAACCACAACAGCAACATAATCATTCCTCCGTGAAGTACGTCCCAGAGCTTAGACCCTATCCATCAAAGAGCCGGTTCAGCATTGGGACCATCCAGGGTGGCTGGAGTTCGTGGGCGTCAGGAGTAGACTGGGCGGCCTGAATGGATTGATGGAGAGGGTCATGCTCAAGATCTGGGGTCGGAAAAACTCGAGTAATGTCAGGAAGGTGTTGTGGTGTGCCCAGGAGCTTGGGTTGGCGTATGAGTCGATCGATGCCGGCGGAGCCTTCGGCCTGGTTGATGAGCCGCACTATCGCGCCATGAATCCAAATGGGCGCATACCGGTCATCCAGGATGGGGATCTGGTGCTTTGGGAGTCCAACGCGATCGTGCGTTATCTGGCCGCTCGTTATGCCGCCAACTCCGATTGGTACCCCGCCGATCCAGGACGCCGGGCCGAAGCGGACAAGTGGATGGACTGGACATCGACGTCCCTGGCCGAGCCATTTCGCCATCTGTTCTGGGGAATCTTGCGCACCCCGCCCGATCAGCAGGACTGGGTGGCGATCAATGCCGCGCACAAGGCCTGCGCGCATTTAATGTCGATCGCTGACCAGGTGCTCGCCCACCAGCCCTATCTTTCCGGGCAGGCACCTGGCATGGGTGATATACCCTTGGGCAGCTTTGCCTATGCCTGGTTCGAAATGCCCATAGAGCGCCCTGAGATGCGCCATCTGCGCGCCTGGTACGAGCGCCTGCAAGAGCGGCCGGCGTATCAGGCAGCGGTCATGACCGCGTTGACGTGATAGTCACTATTAATACACTTCGCTGTACTTGCGTGGTGCAGACCCGCACCATTGGGCTATTCGCCGCGGTTGTATTTACTATGACGCGCCCTTATTCATGAACTAATTCAACATTGGTGCATAAAACCGTTATGAGTTCCGCTCTAACCATCCGGCAACTTACAAAAACCTACGGCAATGGTTTCCAGGCCCTGCACGGTATTGACCTGGACGTGGCAGAGGGTGACTTCTTTGCGTTGCTGGGCCCAAACGGCGCCGGCAAATCCACGACCATCGGCATTCTTTCAACGCTGGTGAACAAAACCAGTGGTACGGTGAATATCTTCGGCCATGACCTGGATCGCCAGCCGGCGGCGCTCAAGCGCTGTATTGGTGTAGTGCCGCAGGAGTTCAACTTCAACCAGTTCGAAAAGACCTTCGACATCGTGGTGACCCAGGCGGGTTACTACGGTATTCCCATGAAGGTAGCCAAGGAGCGGGCCGAACAATACCTGACCCAACTTGGCCTGTGGGATAAGCGCGACGTGCCTTCGCGCTCGCTTTCGGGGGGTATGAAGCGACGCCTGATGATTGCCCGGGCGCTGATCCATGAGCCTCGCCTGCTGATCCTCGACGAACCCACCGCCGGGGTGGATATTGAGTTGCGCCGTTCGATGTGGACCTTCCTCACCGAGCTTAACCGCAAGGGCATCACCATCATCCTCACCACCCATTACCTGGAGGAGGCTGAGCAGCTGTGCCGCAATATCGGCATCATCGACCACGGCACCATCGTCGAAAACACCAGCATGCGCCAATTGCTGAGCACCCTGCATGTCGAGACTTTCCTGCTCGACCTCAAGCAGGATTTGCCAGTCGAGCCTGTGTTGCAGGGGTATCCGTGCCGCCTGCTCGACCGCCACACGCTGGAGGTGCAGGTAGACAAGGCTGTAGGCATTACTGCGTTGTTTGCCCAGTTGGCCTTGCAGAATATCGAAGTGCAAAGCCTGCGTAACAAGACCAATCGCCTTGAGGAGTTGTTCGTGTCTTTGGTGGAGAAAAATCTGGCGAAGGTGGCGGTATGAGTTCGGAGCTGAGTGCCAACCTGGTTGCCCTCAATACCATTGTTTATCGTGAGATCCGCCGGTTCATGCGGATCTGGCCGCAGACCTTGCTGCCACCTGCGATCACCATGGTCCTGTATTTCGTTATCTTCGGTAACCTGATTGGCCGGCAGATCGGCGATATGGGTGGTTTCACCTATATGGAATACATCGTGCCGGGCCTGATTATGATGTCGGTGATTACCAACTCCTACGGCAACGTGGTGTCGAGTTTCTTCGGCAGCAAGTTCCAGCGTTCGATTGAAGAGTTGATGGTTTCCCCGGTTTCGCCGCACACCATTTTGATCGGTTATACCTTGGGCGGCGTTTTGCGCGGGCTGGCAGTGGGGGTGATCGTGACGATCCTCTCGCTGTTCTTCACTGACCTGCAGGTGCATCACCTTGGCGTGACCGTGCTGGTGGTATTTCTGACGGCGACGATTTTTTCCTTGCTGGGTTTCATCAACGCTGTTTTTGCGCGCAACTTCGACGATATTTCGATTATCCCGACCTTTGTGCTGACACCGCTCACGTACCTGGGTGGGGTGTTCTACTCGATCAACCTGCTGCCGCCGTTCTGGCAGACGGTATCCATGGCCAACCCGGTGCTGCACATGGTCAACTCATTCCGCTACGGCATTCTCGGCGTATCGGACATCCGTATCGGCGTCGCCATCACCTTCATGCTGGTTGCCACGGTGGTGCTGTATTTCGGGTGCGCCCGTTTGCTGGTCAGCGGGCGCGGCATGCGTACCTGAAATTTGTTTGGGTTGCCGACACCACCTGTAGCAGCTGCCGTGAGGCTGCGCCCGCTGCCACCACGCAAGGTCCTGCGGACCTTGACGCAGCCTGACGGCAGCTGCTACGGGGTGGTAGTGCGGCTTACGACCTGTTCTTGCGCCGGCGCCATTGCCGGCCCACCCACCAGCGCCAGTAGAGCATGGTCAGGCCGTAGGCCAACCCTCCCAGAAGCAGGCCGCACACCACCGAACCCAGCAGAAAAGGTTGCCACAACGTCGACAGCTGGCTGCTGACCCATTCCCAGGTCAGTTCATTTGGCAGACTCCTGGGCGGCACCTGCATGAGCCAGGCGCCCATTTGGTAAGTACAGAAAAACACCGGCGGCATGGTGATCGGGTTGGTCAACCAGACCAGGCTGACAGCGATCGGCATGTTGCCGCGCACCATGATTGCCAGGACGGCGGCCAGAAGCATCTGCATCGGTATAGGGATGAACGCGGCAAACAGGCCTACCGCCATGGCCCTGGCCACGGAGTGACGGTTCAGATGCCAGAGGTTCGGGTCATGCAGTAGCTTGCCGAGAAAGCGTAAGGACTTGTGTTCCCTGATGCTGGTCGGGTCTGGCATGTAGCGTTTGAATAGGCGACGCGGCATGGGGGTTCTCGGTCGGTCGGGTGAGGCAAGTATGCACAGTTTCGCCGGGCGGCGAATTCAGACTTTGTGACAATTAATAAAGCTGGTCGCCCGCCCCATGGTCTAAGCCTCAAGGGTTGAATACCTGAAAAGGCGGTTTAGATGCGCACAGGGATGGTGGCGCTCGCTCTCGGGCTATTATGCCTGCGTTTTTTACCCGTATTACCGCCGGTCTGGTCGTTGATCGTGCTGGCGGTGGTCGGGCTTTTGTTGTTGCCATTTCGCAGCTATCCCGTGGGCTGTTTTCTGCTGGGGTTGAGCTGGGCCTGTGTTTCTGCGCAGTGGGCGCTGGACGAGCGCCTGTCGCCCCAGCTGGATGGGCGCACACTCTGGTTGGAAGGACGGGTGGTCGGCTTGCCCAGCCCG
The DNA here is from genome assembly GCA_964453495.1 of uncultured Pseudomonas sp. Classification (GTDB taxonomy): domain Bacteria; phylum Pseudomonadota; class Gammaproteobacteria; order Pseudomonadales; family Pseudomonadaceae; genus Aquipseudomonas. The sequence goes on from CAYVPI010000080.1 coordinate 9,794, forward strand.
GGTGCCCGGGCGGTGAGTTTTGAACTGGCCGATGCCACCGCGCGCCGGGCCGGGCTGCCGTCGCGCATGCAGTTGAGCTGGTATGGCGCGCCGCCGCTGGCCAGTGGCGAACGCTGGCGCCTGGCGGTCAACCTCAAGCGCCCGGCCGGCCTGGTCAATCCTCATCTCGCAGATCGGGAGGCGGCCTTGCTTGCCCGGCGCATCGGCGCCATGGGTAGCGTGAAGGCCGGGGAGTTGTTGGCGCCGGCTGAATCGGCATGGCGCGATAGCGTGCGTCAGCGTTTGCTCAACATCGATGCCCAAGGCCGCGAGGGTGGGCTGGCAGCGTTGGTGCTCGGAGATGGGGCAAGTCTTGCGGCCAGTGACTGGCGCATCCTGCAAGACACCGGCACGGTGCACTTGCTGGTGATTTCGGGACAGCACATCGGCATGTTGGCAGGTATTGTGTACGCCGTCGTTGCCGGGCTGGCGCGGCTGGGTGCCTGGCCCCGGGCATTACCCTGGTTGCCCTGGGCGTGTGGTCTGGCATTCGGGGCGGCACTTGGCTACGGCCTGCTTGCCGGTTTTCAGGTGCCCGTGCGCCGCGCCTGTATCATGCTCGGGTTGGTGTTGCTCTGGCGCCTGCGCTTTCGCCATCTGGGTGTTGGCTTGCCCTTGTTGCTGGCGCTGGTCGGCGTGCTGCTACTGGAGCCGCTGGCCAGCTTGCAGCCGGGATTCTGGTTGTCATTCTCCGCTGTGGGGGTGCTGATTATTGTATTCAGTGGCCGGCTGGGGGGCTGGTCACTGTGGCAAGCCTGGACGCGTGCGCAATGGATGGTGGCTATCGGCTTGCTGCCGGTGCTGCTGGCACTTGGCTTGCCGATCAGTATCAGTGCCCCGCTTGCCAATCTGGTGGCGGTGCCCTGGGTCAGCATCGCAGTGTTGCCTCTGGCCCTGTTGGGCACATTAATGTTGCCTATACCCGTGGTCGGGGAGGGCTTGCTCTGGCTGGCGGGTGGCTCACTCGACGGGTTGTTCAAGTTGCTCGGGTGGCTGGCTGCCTGGCGGGCTGCCTGGTTGCCACCGGCCATGGAGGGTGGGGCGTGGATCCTGGTTTGCCTCGGGGTCTTACTGTTGTTGATGCCCAAGGGCTTGCCGGTGCGCGTGCTGGGCTGGCCCTTGGTGCTGCTGGCAGTGTTTGCACCGCAAGCGAAAGTTCCCCATGGGGAGGTGGAGGTCTGGCAGCTTGATGTTGGTCAGGGGCTGGCATTCATCCTGCGCACCCGCGAGCACGCGATGCTCTACGATGCCGGCCCGGCGCTGGGTGGGGCGGACCTCGGCGAGCGGGTGGTGGTGCCGGTACTGCGGCGATTGGGCGTGCGCGAGCTGGATTTGATGTTGCTCAGCCATGCCGATGCCGACCATGCCGGGGGCGCGCCAGCGGTATTACGGGCGCTACCGGTTGCACGGGTGCTCAGTGGAGAAGCTGCGGCGTTGCCGGCCGAGATGCACGCGCAGCCCTGCATCAGCGGCCAGGCGTGGGAATGGGATGGCGTTGCGTTTTCCCTTTGGCAATGGACCGGGGCGGGAGACAGCAATCAGGATTCCTGCGTCTTGCGCGTCGAAGCCCGGGGCGAACGCCTGTTGTTGACCGGGGATATCGATGCCCGTAGTGAGCAGGCCTGGCTGGAGCAGAGCGTGGCACCTGGCGTGGATTGGCTGCAGGCCCCTCATCACGGTAGTCGCAGTTCGTCTTCCCGGCGCTTTCTCGAGGCGACCGCGCCCAGGGGGGTGCTGATTTCCCGGGGGCGCCACAATGCTTTCGGCCATCCCCACCCACAGGTCATGATGCGTTACAAGGCCTTGGGAATCACCCCTTACGACAACGTCGAGCTGGGTGCCTTACGCCTGCAATTGGGGCGTTTCACCGGCCCGCAAGGGCTGCGAGGGGAGCGGCGCTTTTGGCGTGACACCGTTGTGCCGCCAGCCTGAACCGACATGACGATCTTCGGCAGCTCAGCCCCCTATGTTAGACTGGCGCACTTTTTCAGGGGGGTCGTTACTGTGTGGGAATTGGTCAAGTCCGGTGGCTGGATGATGCTGCCGATCATTCTGAGCTCCATTGCCGCTGTCGGCATCGTCGCCGAACGGTTGTGGACGCTGCGAGCCAGCCGCGTTACCCCGCCGCATCTGCTCGGCCAGGTCTGGATGTGGATCAAGGACAAGCAGCTGAACAAAGAAAAGCTCAAGGAGTTGCGCGCCAATTCACCGCTGGGCGAGATCCTCGCCGCGGGCCTGGCCAATTCCAGGCATGGTCGCGAGATCATGAAAGAGTGCATCGAAGAGGCCGCCGCCCGGGTTATCCATGAGCTGGAGCGCTACATCAATGCATTGGGTACCATCGCCGCCATGGCGCCGTTGCTCGGCCTGCTGGGTACGGTGCTGGGCATGATCGATATTTTCAGTGCCTTCATGGGCACGGGCATGGGTACCAATGCGGCAGTGTTGGCCGGTGGTATTTCCAAAGCCCTGATTACCACGGCAGCCGGTTTGATGGTGGGTATTCCTGCTGTGTTCTTCCACCGCTTCCTGCAACGTCGAATCGATGAGCTGGTAGTGGGCATGGAGCAGGAAGCGATCAAGTTGGTCGAGGTGGTGCAGGGTGACCGTGACGTTGATCTGGCCGAGGGCAGGGTGTGAAATTCCGTCGCAAGCCGCGTGAAAACATCGACATCAACCTGGCGTCATTGATTGATGTGGTTTTCATTCTGTTGCTGTTCTTCGTCGTGACCACCACCTTCACACGTGAAACCCAGTTGCGTGTAGAGCTACCGGAAGCCGTCAGCGCGACACCGCCACCGGAAAACGAGCCCAAGGTCGTTGATATCACCATCAGCGCCGAAGGGGTTTACTCGGTCAACAACCAATTGTTGCCCAAGAGCGACCTGGCGACCTTGATGGACGCCGTGCAAAAGGCGTCGGCCGGTGATAACCAGCTGCCGCTGTCGATCAGCGCCGATGGCAAGACCCCGCACCAGGCGGTGATTACCGCGATGGATGCAGCTGGCAAGCTGGGCTTTAGCCACTTGCGCATGACCACTGTCGAGGCGCAGGGCGCACCCTGATGGCACTTTCTGATCGCTTGCTTTCGGCCTGGTACCAGGGCCACCCTGCGCTGGCGCTGTTGCGCCCGCTGGAGTGGTTGTACCGCAGTGTCGTGCAGCGCAAGCGCGAGCGTTTCGTCGCAGGCCTGGGCACTATCTACAAGGCACCGGTTCCGGTCGTGGTGGTGGGCAACATCACTGTTGGCGGTACCGGCAAGACCCCGTTGATTCTCTGGCTGGTCGAACACTGTCGGCGCAAGGGCTTGCGCGTCGGCGTCGTCAGCCGTGGCTACGGTGCCCAGCCGCCACAATTGCCCTGGCGCGTTCAAGCCGACCAGAGCGCGGCGGTGGCCGGTGACGAGCCCCTGCTGATTGTGCAGCGCAGTGGCGTACCCTTGATGATCGACCCCGACCGCAGCCGCGCCGTCCAGGCGTTGACGACGGCTGAGCCGCTGGACCTGATCCTGACCGATGACGGCTTGCAGCATTACCGTCTGGCGCGGGACCTGGAGCTGGTACTGGTCGATGCCGCCCGCGGGCTGGGCAATGGCCGTTGCTTGCCGGCCGGGCCGCTGCGTGAGCCACTGGAGCGCCTGCAATCGGTCGATGCGTTGCTTTACAACGGTGCCAGCAGTGATCGCCCTGACGGCTATGCCTTCACCTTGCAGCCGACCGCGCTGGTCAACCTGCGCAGCGGCGAACGCCAGCCCCTGGATTACTTTCCTGCCGGCCAGCAGCTGCATGCAGTGGCCGGCATTGGCAACCCACAACGTTTCTTCAATACCTTGCAGGCGCTACACTGGCGGCCAGAGCCACATGCTTTTGCCGATCACGCCGTGTTCAGCGCCGAGGCGTTGAGTTTCACACCGCGCCTGCCGTTGATCATGACTGAAAAAGATGCGGTTAAATGCCGTGCCTTCGCTGCTGACGACTGGTGGTACCTGGCAGTCGACGCTGTGCCATCCCAGGCTTTCGTGAGCTGGTTCGATGCACAGCTCGTACAGCTGTTGCCAGATCGTCTGCAGCCCTGAACCCGCCTTTATTGCGTTACCCCCGAGGATGACTCCATGGACACCAAACTGCTCGATATCCTGGCTTGCCCGATCACCAAGGGACCGCTCAAGCTCAGCGCCGACAAGACCGAGCTGATCAGCAAGGGCGCAGGCCTGGCATACCCCATTCGCGACGGCATCCCGGTGATGCTGGAAAGCGAAGCGCGCACCCTGACCGACGAAGAGCGCTTGGACAAATGAGTGCAGTCTTCACTGTTGTGATTCCGGCACGTTTCGGTTCCAGCCGCTTTCCCGGCAAGCCATTGAAACTGATCGCCGGCAAGCCGATGGTCCAGCATGTCTGGGAACAAGCGCGCAAGAGTGCGGCCCAACGTGTGGTGGTAGCGACCGATGATGCGCGGATTTTCGAAGCCTGCCAGGGCTTCGGTGCCGAAGTGCTGATGACCCGTGACGACCATAACTCCGGCACGGATCGCCTGGCCGAAGTCGCAGCGCAACTGGGCCTGGCCGCCGATGCCATCGTGGTCAATGTGCAGGGCGACGAGCCGCTGATTCCGCCGGCGTTGATCGATCAGGTTGCTGCCAACCTGGCCGCCCATCCCGAAGCTGGCATCGCCACGTTGGCCGAGGCGATCGATGATGTCGAGGCGTTGTTCAACCCCAATGTGGTGAAAGTCGTTGCCGACCTCACTGGCCTGGCCTTGACCTTCAGCCGTGCGCCGTTGCCCTGGGCCCGCGATGCTCTGGCGCAAAGCCGCGAGGCGCTGCCGGCAGGCGTACCTTACCGTCGGCACATCGGCATCTATGCCTACCGTGCAGGCTTTTTGCACGATTTCGTCAGTTGGGGTCCATGCTGGCTGGAAGACACCGAAGCCCTCGAACAGCTTCGCGCGTTGTGGCACGGTGTGCGCATTCACGTCGCCGATGCCGTGCAAACGCCACCGCCAGGTGTCGACACCCCCGAAGACCTTGAGCGCGTACGGCGCTTGCTGGAGGCTTGATGCGGGTTTTGTTCGTCTGCCTGGGCAATATTTGCCGCTCGCCGACTGCCGAAGGCGTGCTACGCCAGCAATTGCAGGCAGCGGGGCTGGCCGATCGGGTGGAAGTGGCCTCGGCCGGCACTGGCGATTGGCATGTGGGCAAGGCTCCCGACACGCGCACGCGCCGAGCGGCGCAGTTGCGTGGCTATGATCTCTCGCAACAACGCGCCCAGCAGGTCAGTGTGGCGGACTTTGATCGTTATGATCTGATCCTGGCCATGGACAAGAGCAACCTTGGCAATCTCAAAGCCATGCAACCGGCCTCGGGCAGGGCGGAACTGGACTTGTTCCTGCGTCGTTACGAGGGCGCGGTCGATGAAGTTCCAGACCCTTACTACGGCGGCGAGCAGGGTTTCGAGCGTGTCCTGGACCTGATCGAACAGGCCTGCGATGCCCTGGTGACCGAATTGAAGGGGCGGCTATGACCCTGATAGTGCGGTCGCAGGTCTCACTCAAGCACTACAACACTTTTGGTATTGATGTCGATGCGCGCTGGTTTGCCGAAGCTCACACTGACGACGATGTCCGCGAGGCGCTGGCCTATGCGCAGCAACAGGCCACGCCTTTACTGGTCATAGGCGGCGGCAGCAACCTGTTACTGACCGCCAATGTGCAGGCGCTTGTGCTGCGCATGGCCAGCCGTGGTATCCGCGTGCTCAGCGATGACGGCACGCGTGTGATTGTCGAGGCCGAGGCCGGCGAGCCTTGGCACCCGTTCGTGCAATGGAGCCTTGAGCATGGTTTTGCCGGCCTGGAAAACCTCAGCTTGATCCCGGGGACTGTGGGCGCTGCACCCATGCAGAACATCGGTGCCTATGGCGTCGAAATCAAGGACGTGTTCAGTGGGCTCACAGCGCTGGATAGGCAAAGCGGCGAGTTGCGCGAGTTCGACCTTGCGCAATGTGCCTTCGGCTATCGCGACAGTCTGTTCAAGCGTGAACCGGGGCGTTGGGTGATCCTGCGCGTGCGTTTTGCCCTCGATCGCCAGGCGCACCTGCACCTGGACTACGGCCCGGTACGCCAGCGCTTGACCGAGCAAGGTATCGACCAAGCCACGCCACGGGATGTCAGCCAGGCCATTTGCAGCATCCGCCGGGAAAAACTGCCGGATCCTGCCGAATTGGGCAATGCCGGCAGCTTTTTCAAGAATCCGGTGATTGCTACGGCGCTGGCGACGCAGATCAAGCTTGAACACCCTGGGCTGGTGGCTTATCCACAGGCCGATGGCCAGGTCAAACTGGCAGCGGGTTGGCTCATCGAGCAGGCTGGCTGGAAAGGTCATCGCGACGGCGATGCCGGCGTGCATCGGATGCAGGCGCTGGTGCTGGTCAACTACGGTGATGCCACCGGTGGGCAGCTGCATGCACTTGCCCAACGGATCCAGGCTGATGTTTTCGAGCGCTTCGGCGTACATTTGGAAATGGAACCGAATCTGTACTGAGCCTGATAGCGGCTATGCTATTGGCAAATCAGGCCCCGCACTCGCTAGAGTCAGCGGGGTTTTTTTTGACCGATGCTTGAGACAATCCGCACAAGCGAAGCTTCGACACGACGGATTGCTCGATACCTAACCGTAGAAAAGGTGCGCGCGCCGATGATTACCCTGAAACTCAATGGCCAAGACCATACGCTCGATGTACCTGAAGACATGCCGCTGTTATGGGCGATTCGTGACGTGGCCGGCTACACCGGCACCAAGTTCGGCTGTGGCATGGGGCTGTGCGGTGCCTGCACCATCCACATCGATGGCCAGGCCGCACGCGCTTGCATAACACCGATCGGGTCGGTGGCCGGCCAGGCCGTCAGTACCATCGACAACCTGCATGCCGACCCCGTCGGCCAGGCAGTACAGAAAGCCTGGCTGGAAAATGGCGTGGCGCAGTGCGGCTTTTGCCAGGGTGGGCAGATCATGTCGGCTACGGCGTTGCTGAAGAGCAATGCCAAGCCCAGCGATGACCAGATCGAAACAGCGATGCTCGGCAATATCTGCCGCTGTGGTACCTATAACCGGATCAAGACGGCGATTCATCAGGCGGCCAGCCAATTGCCGGAGGGCAAGGCATGAAACCTGTCATCGATGACTTTGCCCTCAGCAACCTGAGCCGGCGTGGGTTCCTCAAGGGGGTAGGAGCGGGGGGCGCGTTGCTGCTGGCCGCCAGCTGGGGCTGGCAGGACGCGCTGGCCGAACAAAAGCAGTTCGGTGCCGACGGCATGCCCCATGGCTGGGTCGACGATCCTCGGGTGTACCTGAGTATCGATGCCGACGGCAGCGTCACCGTGGTGTGCAATCGCTCGGAAATGGGCCAGGGGGTGCGCACCAGCCTGGCGATGGTGGTGGCTGACGAGCTCGATGCCGACTGGGCGAGGGTCAAGGTCAGGCAAGCGCCGGGCGATGAGGCGCGTTTCGGCAACCAGGACACCGACGGTTCGCGCAGCATGCGCCACTGGTATGAACCCATGCGGCGTTGCGGCGCGGCAGCGAGGCAAATGCTCGAACAGGCCGCCGCAAATCAATGGCAGGTGTCCCCGGATCAATGCCATGCGCAATTGCACAAGGTCGTTCACCAGCCCAGTGGTCGTGAGCTTGGCTACGGTGAACTGGCCGCTGCGGCCGCCAGCTTGTCGGTCCCAGCTCGTGAGAGCCTGAAGCTCAAGCCTGCGGCCGAGTTTCGTTACATCGGCAAGGGCGCCATGCTCGCCATCGACGGCGACGATATCGTTAATGGGCGGGCCGTGTACGGCGCCGATGTGAAAATTGACGGTATGTTGCATGCCGTGGTCGCGCGGCCGCCGGTTTATGGTGGCAAGGTCAAATCCTTTGATGCCACCGCGGCCATGAAGGTGCCGGGTGTCATCAAGGTGATGGAAATCGAGCCCAGCCCACTGCCTTCCGAATTCCAACCCCTTGGGGGTGTTGCCGTGATCGCAAACAACACCTGGGCGGCGATCAAGGGCCGTGAAGCGTTGCAGATCGCCTGGGATGATGGCGCCAATGCCAGCTACGACTCGGTGCAGTATCGCAAGACACTGGAAGCCGCTGCCCGGCAGCCGGGTAAAGTGGTGCGCAACACCGGCAATGTGGATGCGGCGATGGGCGGCGCGTCAACGCTGCTCGAAGCGTCTTATTACTTGCCGCACCTTTCCCAGTCACCGATGGAGTCGATGGCCGCCATCGCCCACTTACATGATGGCCTTTGCGAGGTCTGGGCGCCGACTCAGGCGCCGCAGGTGACCCGGGAGCGAATCGCCCAGCGCCTGGGCTTGCGCTTCGATCAAGTGACGGTGAATGTCACGTTGCTCGGCGGTGGTTTCGGGCGCAAGTCCAAGCCGGACTTCATCATCGAAGCGGCGATCCTGGCCAATGCCATCCGCAAGCCGGTGCAGGTACAGTGGACCCGCGAAGACGATATCCACAATGGCTATTTCCACACGGTCTCGGCCGAGTACCTCAAGGCCGGTATCGGTGAGGACGGCTTGCCCTCGGCCTGGCTGCACCGCACGGTGGCGCCGAGCATTACAGCGTTGTTTGCCGCGGGCGCTAACCATGAAGGCGCGTTCGAACTGGGGATGGGCTTTACCAACATGCCCTATGCCATTGCCAATGTGCGCCTGGAAAACCCCGAGGCGGTGGCGCATACCCGGGTTGGCTGGTACCGCTCGGTATCGAACATCCCCCATGCTTTTGCCGTGCAGAGTTTTGTCGACGAACTGGCCCATGCCGCCGGCCAGGACCCGCTCAAGTACCAGTTGAAATTGCTCGGCCCCGATCGGCAGATCGACCCACGCACCTTGAGCGAGGAGTGGAACTACGGCGAATCGCCGGAGCGCTACCCCATCGATACGGCACGCTTGCGCGTGGTGCTGGAAACCGCGGCCAAGGCGGCCAGTTGGGGGCGGCAGTTGCCCAAGGGGCGTGGCCTCGGATTGGCTGTGCACTACAGCTTTGTTACCTATGTGGCGACGGCTATCGAGGTAGAGGTCAAGGATGACGGTAGCTTGATCGTGCACAAGGCCGATATCGCCGTCGATTGTGGCCCGCAGATCAACCCCGAGCGTATTCGCTCGCAGTTCGAGGGCGCATGCGTGATGGGCTTGGGCAATGCCATGCTTGGAGAGATCAGCTTCAAGGATGGCAAGGTGCAGCAGGACAACTTCCATATGTATGAGATCGCGCGTATGTCCTTGGCGCCGCGCCAGGTTGCCGTGCACTTGGTGACGCCGCCTGGCGATGTGCCGCTGGGCGGGGTTGGTGAGCCCGGTGTGCCACCGATTGCGCCTGCTCTGTGCAATGCGATCTTTGCCGCCACCGGCCAGCGCATTCGTAACCTGCCTGTGCGTTACCAGCTCAAGGGCTGGCAGCAGGGCAAGGCATGAAGCGAGCACCGTGTGTTGTGATATTGGCGGCCGGGCAGGGGAGCCGCTTCCAGGCTTTGGCCGGGGCAGGCAAGGACAAATTGCTTGCGTCATGCCGAGGGCTGGATGGCCAGCAACGATCGGTACTCGAGCACGTCCTGGTCAACCAGCATGGCTTGCCGGGGCGACGGTTGCTGGTTACCCGTCCGGAACGAACCGAGGTGATTGCCTTGGCACAGGCCTATGGTTGCGAGGTGCTGACCCTGGCATCACCGGGTTTGGGTGATTCCATTGCCGCAGCGGTGCAGGCAAGCCAGGAGGAACCCGGTTGGCTGATGCTGTTGGGCGATATGCCATTCATAGCGCCTCAGACTTTGGCAGTGCTGGCTGCCGCAATCACAGACGACAAGATCAGCGTGGCGCAATACAAGAGCGATTACGGGCACCCGGTGGGCTTTGGGCGAGCATTTGCTGGCAGATTGGCCGGGTTGTCGGGTGATCGGGGAGGGCGCCATTTGTTTGAGGAAGGGAATGTGCTGCCTGTTGAGGTCGACGATTCTGGTGTGATCTGGGATGTGGACATACCTACGGCCCTGGACTTCAACAGGTAAGACCGTTTGTTGGCCAAAGGTGTAGCAGCTGCCGCCAGGCTGCGACAAGTGCCGAAGGAGCTTCGGTAGTCTGAAATCCAGCGTCCGCTTCGCGGCCGATCGCAGCCTCGCGGTAGCTCCTACAGGGACCGAACAGGGGCGCCGAACAAGACAGTTGCTGCTACGGGCGTTGTGGTGACTGGCCCCCAAAAAAAAGCCCCGCCAGCATCAGCAGGCGGGGCTTTTTTTCAGCCGTTGAAATCAGGCGAGCGGTTTAGGCTCTTTGCTTTCTTCCAGGGCTTCTGGGTGTTGCTCGACCACTTCGGCTACCGAACGCAGGTTCTCGTCGATCACCGGTGCCTCGGTGTGCGCAGCAGGCAGTTCGGCCGCTTCAGTGGTAGCGGCCTCTGCAGCGGCAGGGGCTTCTACGGCAGCTGCGGCAACCGGAGCGGCAGCAGCGGCCAGTTCGGCTTCCTTGGCCAGGCGTTCTTCTTCACGCTTGCGGCGACGCACTTCACGTGGGTCGTTTGGTGCGCGACCGCTTGGCGTCAGCACGGTAGCAGGTACCTCTGCGGCTGCTGCAGGTGCTGGCGCTTCAACCACCGGGGCGGCTTCCATGACAGGTGCTTGCACCACAGGTTCGGCTTCGACAGCTGGCGCTGGTGCCGGGGCGGCTTCAACTGCTTCAGCCTGGACAGGTGCTGGAGCGATTTCAACTACCGGAGCAATGGCTTGCTCGGCAGTCAGTGGCTCTGCAGTCTCGACGACCGGCTCAGCTGGTTGCTCGACCACTGGCGCTACGGCCACTTCGGCAGGCACTTCAGGCTGGGCGACAGGCGCGGCCTCGAACACCAGGGTGGCTGGTTCTACGGCGGTTTCGCCGACCACAGTCGGGGCTGCTTCCAGGCTTGGCCCGGTAGCGGCGGTCGCCACTTCTGCCTGACGATTGGCCTCGGCTTCGGCGGGTGCGCTGATGTTGCTGCTGGCAACGGCGGCAGTCACGGCCAGGCCGGCAGCCAGGTCGGCGGCGAATTCTTCACCGCTTTCTTCCGAGCCTTCCACCACATTGCCGTTGGCATCACGTTGACGCTCACGACGGTTGCTGCGACGACGCTGGCCGCGGGAGCGACGACGTGGACGCTCGCCATCGGCACCTTCGGTCTCTTCCTGCAGCAGTTCTTCGTTCGGCAGGGTTTCCTCGGCAGTGGCGACGGCCTGTTCTGCACGTGGCTGACGCTCTTCGCGAGGTGGACGAGGCTGACGCTCTTCACGTGGTGCGCGCTCTTCACGTGGTGCACGTTCTTCACGGGCTACACGCTCTTCACGCGGTGCACGCTCTTCACGTGGGGCGCGTTCTTCGCGTGGGGCGCGTTCTTCACGTGGCGCGCGCTCTTCGCGCTCGACGGTTGTAACGGCGTCCAGTGGTTCACGCAGTTCACGAACCGGGCGCTCGTCACGGCTACGACGCTCTTCGCGTGGTGGGCGTGGCTGGCGCTCTTCGCGTGGTGGGCGTGGGGCACGCTCTTCGCGGGCTGCCGGCGCTTCCTCGCGGGCTTCACGTGGCTGACGCTCTTCGCGCGGGGCGCGCTCCTCGCGTGGCTTGCGATCTTCATCGCGACGGCCATTGCGGCTACGGCTCTGCTGACGACCGCTGCGACGCTCTTCATTGCGTGGCGTACGCTCGGTGGTGACCGGCTTTTCGACCACCACTGGCGCGGCAGGCTCTTCCTTGCCGGCGAACAGGCTCACCAGCGACTTCACCAGGCCCTTGAACAGGCTTGGCTCTGGTGCGACCGGGGCAGGGGCAGGGGCAGCGGCGACCGGTTGTTCAGGGGTGACTGGAACCGGGGCCGAGGTGCGTGCCGGTGCAGTCTTGACCGCAGCTTCCTGGCGAACCAGTGTGCGGGTGGCGGCTGCGGGCTGGACTTCTTCGACCTCGGCGGCAGCGATCTCGTAGCTCGACTGGTTGGTCTGGGCTTCGGGGCTGTCGTCACGCAGGCGCTGCACTTCGAAGTGCGGCGTCTCCAGGTGATCGTTCGGCAGGATGACGATGCGGGCACGGGTACGCAGTTCGATCTTGGTGATCGAGTTGCGTTTTTCGTTGAGCAGGAACGCTGCAACCGGGATCGGTACCTGGGCGCGGACTTCGGCGGTGCGGTCCTTCAGGGCCTCTTCTTCGATCAGGCGCAGGATGGCCAGCGACAGGGATTCAACGTCACGGATGATGCCGGTGCCGCTGCAGCGTGGGCAGACAATACCGCTGCTCTCGCCCAGGGATGGGCGCAGGCGCTGGCGGGACATTTCCAGCAGGCCGAAGCGCGAAATGCGGCCGACTTGAACGCGGGCACGGTCGGCTTCCAGGCATTCGCGGACTTTTTCTTCCACGGCGCGCTGGTTCTTGG
>CAYVPI010000081.1:0-21866 GCA_964453495.1 uncultured Pseudomonas sp.
CGGCGCGATCACGCTTGAAGCCGGTGGTCGAGACGTTGGCCAGGTTGTTGGAAATCGTGGTCAGGTTCATGTCCTGGGCGGACAGGCCTGTCTTGCTGACCCATAGAGCCGGAAGCATTCTGTTCTCCTCGCACGCCTGTTTTACGGCGCCACGTCATGTGTGATTAGCTGATTTGCAAAACCCGAGCCATGGCTTCGTCGCCTTCTTTGGCTGTGGTCATCATCTTGATGTGCAGTTCGAACTGACGCGCCAGGGCCAGCACCGAGGTCATTTCCTCGACGGCATTGACGTTGCTCGCCTCAAGAAAACCGGAGACCACCTGAACGTTGGCATCGGCCTCGGCCGGCTTGCCGTCCTTGGTGTGGATCATGCCGTCCGGGCCCTTGGTCATATTCTTGAGGTCAGGATTGACCAGCTTGATCCGATCGACCTCGGCCATCACCCGCGGGCCCTCGCCCATGGCGCGGATGCTGATGGTGCCGTCCTGGCCGATTTCGATCTTCTGCTCCGGTGGCACGGCGATCGGCCCGCCATTGCCCATGACCGGCATGCCATTGCCGGCGCGCAATACGCCCAGGGCGTCGACATTCAAGCTGGCGGTGCGCATGTAGGCTTCACCGCCATCGGGGGTTTGCACGGCCATCCAGCCATTGCCGCCAACCGCCACATCGAGGTCGCGGCCGGTTTCCTGCAAGGCACCGGGGGTGAAGTCGGTCGCTGGCCGTTCGCTCATGGCGTAGGCACGCGCCGGAAAGCTGTCACCGAACACCGGCATCGATCGCGCCTGTTCCAGGTCTCGCTGAAAGCCACTGGTGGAAATGTTCGCCAGATTGTTGGCGTGTGCCTTCTGTGCCAGGGCATTCTGGCTGGCACCGGTCATTGCCACGTAAAGCATCTTGTCCACAACGTACTCCTATCACGAACCCGCGATCGTTTCGCAGCAAGGATTAGCAATTTTTGCACCAACTATGCAGACGCCCTTGCAAGCCCAATGAAACAGGGGTGTTGAGCCCCTTGGACGGCCCTATGCACAAGCGCCTGGAGTCGGAAATACGGCGGTCCCTTGCCGCTTGTGGCAAGGCGGCGGCACTCAGCGCCGGCAACCGGCATTGTTGTAGGGCCCCGAATGTTTTACCCAGGCATCGCCCGGGTTGATTTGCGTGCACAGGTAGCGCCCCGTGGCCAGGCTTTGCCATTGAAACCAGGGCGCCGGCGCGGCCTGCGGCGCCCCGCCCGGCAGCGTTGCCAGGGCAAGCGCTACAAGCAAGCCAGGCTTGCGTATCAACGAGCTCAGCATCGCAACTCCCCAACCTTGCATCGAGTAGGAGGCGGATTTACATCCGCCGTCCTCTCACACCACCGTACATACGGTTCCGTATACGGCGGTTCAGGTTATGCGGTTAAGCCGGTTTATCGTATCCAGTATCGAGACCAGCCCGAGCTGATCCCACAGCTTCTTCGGCAACGCCTTATTCATATGAGACGCCCCCGAATTCCACCATGGGCCTCGCCCGTTGAAGGCTGATTTGCAGGCGCGAGCTTCGCCAAGTCCCAAGCGCATCAAGTTGCGCGCCCTCGTAGAAGGCTGCTTCCATTGGCGCCAGATGACGCAGCGAAGTTTATGCCGCACCCAGCCGTCCAGTTCCTCAAGCGGTCGCTTGCTCTGACTGAGCTTGAAGTAACCCGCCCAGCCGCGCAGGACGGGGTTTATCCGCTCGATGATATTCGCCATCTTGTGGCCCCGCGCTCCGCGCAGCAAGTCTCTGAGTCGGTCGCGCAAGCGCCCCAGACTCATCGTCGCCACTCTCAGTCTCGGCTGACGATGCCAGCTCATCCCGTAGCCCAAGTAATCACACACCCAAGCCCCAGCGACTCGGCTCTTGTCCCGATTCAGCGTCAGTTTCAGGCGCTGACTCAGGAAGCGCTCAACGCCCCTCATCACTCGCTCGCCAGCGCGACGGCTACGCACATAAATGTTCGCATCATCGGCATAGCGCACGAAGCGATGGCCCCGCCGTTCCAGTTCGCGGTCGAGTTCGTTGAGCAGGATGTTCGACAGCAATGGCGAGAGGGGGCCGCCTTGCGGCGTCCCTTCCTGCCGTCGGCTGACGAGTCCACCTGACATCGTTCCCGCTTCGAGATAGCGACGGATCAGCGTGAGCACCCGCTTGTCTTCGATTTGACGCTCGATGTACGCCATCAATACATCGTGGTTGACCCGATCAAAGAACTTCTCCAGATCGAGCTCCACACACCAGCGGTGACCCGCTGCCACATGGGCGCGAGCGGTTTCGATGGCTTGATGAGCGCTTCTGCCCGGACGAAAACCGTAGCTGTAGTCCGAGAACAGCGGATCGAAGAGCGGCGTGAGCTGTTGCAGCAGCGCCTGTTGGATCAGGCGATCCACAACGCAGGGAATGCCCAGTTGCCGTGTTCCGCCTTTGGGTTTGGGGATGTCGACGGCGCGTACACCTTGCGGGTGATACTCGCCGGCCAGCAACCGAATCTTGAGAATCGGCCAATACTGTTTAACGTAGCCCGCCAGCTGGTCGACCGTCATGCCGTCGGCACCCGGTGCGCCCTTGTTGCTGACTACGCGTTGATACGCACGCCTGAGGTTGGCAGGTGCAAGCACCCGCTCCATCAACGTGTCCGGCTCCGCGTTCGTCCACGTCACAGACGCCGCCAATACCTCTGCGCTGTCAGCCGTCATCCTCGGATTCTGTCCGGGACTCGGAGTAACAGTCTTCTCTGGGAGAAATTTCTGCATTTCGGTATTTAACGAGACTTTGACGCCTACTGGCGGCATAACCTGTTCGGCCCTTGGTGGCGCGGTTAACCGCCACTTACTACGGCTTCAGCTGACTTCTGCGCGTTCATCCCGTCGCCTCTCGACGCTCGGTAGCACACTGGCAAACGTGCAGATCTCCCAGGGTAATTCGCGCGACCTTCCTGCTTATGCCTGTCGGATATACGTCACAGCGTTCCGTGCAAGTATTGGGCTTTGGCAATTTTGGCTACCTTACCCCGCTGCACCGCCTCATCCGCTTCCTGTTCGTCAGGCCAGCATTTTGCCTCGGGCTTCCTTCAGATTCGCAGTCACCCGCGACACCCTTGCCTCTGGCTAACACTTCCCCTTGCCGGGTGTGTAGAGGACTTTCACCTCCAAGTCACCAGCGAGGCCACCACAGCCAAGCTGGTTGCGCTTGCGCGCAACGCGCCATGCCTGGCGCACCAAAAAAAAGCCCGCCCCGATCACCCGGGGCGGGCTCTTGCTATCTTTTGGACCTTACTGCATTTCCACCGGTGCCGTTGAAACCATCGGCGCGTCGGTCGGCGCTGCGATCTCGACGGGCATGCCGTCTTCGGCCGCCACCACATCACGCACCGTATCCCAGTTCATCCGCAGGTTCTCGTCACCGCGCTTGAGCAAGGCATTGATCACGGCGGTGTGCTTGTCCACGACCGATGGATCACCCTTGTCATCCAGCGGTGTATGGGCCTCCAGGTAAATCTTGCCAGCACTGATGCCGAACTTGTAAGGCTCGTTGATGATACGTACCGGGGTACCCACCGGCGCCATCTTGGCCAGTTCCAACACGTTATTGTTGAACATGCGGAAGCAACCATGGCTGGTGCGCATGCCAATGCCGAACTTCTTGTTCGAGCCGTGAATCAGATAGCCCGGCACACTCAGGGTGAATTTGAATGGCCCCAGCGGGTTATCAGGGCCGGCCGGCACCACGTTAGGGAGCGGGTCACCGTCGGCAGCGTGCTCGGCACGGATCGATGCCGGTGGCGTCCAGGTCGGATTCGGCGTCTTGGCAGTGACCCTGGCGCCGTTAGTGACCGGTGAGCCCCAGCCTTCGCGGCCGATCCCCAGCGGGTAGGTATGCACCACGTTCTGCCCTTTCGGATAGTAGTACATGCGGTATTCCGCCAGGTTGATCACGATACCTTCGCGAGGCCCCGGCGGCAGGATGAAGCGCGTTGGCAGCACGATCTCGGTGCCGGCCCCAGGCAGCCAGGCATCGACACCCGGGTTGGCCGCGACCATTTCCAGGTAGCCCAGGTCATTGGCCGTGCCAATGTCGGCGAACGTATCTTCATACTTGGCCTTGATCACCTGGACCTGGCCGATGATGTCCTCGCCTTCTGGCGGCAACGGGAACTCCAGGGCTGCTGCCGGGCCCGCCGCAAGCAGGGCGACAAGGGGCAGGCAACGGGTAACGGCGGAAAAACGCGGCGACATCCGGAAAATCCTTCGAAAATTCGATAGAGACAAGCAGGAGATTGTACACCGACGACCGCCCGACGGGGAGGCAGAGGTACGGCTCAAACGTTGCTTGGGATGAAAAACCTCCGATGGCGAGGCGTCAGAGCTGCGGCCAGACCGGCCGCGTGCCGCGGCGTTGGGCGTTGAGAATGGCGCGACAGAGTGGGCATAGCCGTTTGTCGCGAAATATCGAAGAGGCCACGCCCGACCAGCGCGGCTGCGCAGGCAACAAAGTGCCGCACAAGGTGCGGTCGACCGAACCACCGAGTTCGAGTTGGCGCGCGATCAGGTGCACCCGGACTTCCTGGCAGGCGAACAGGTCAAGCTGCTCGTCAGGCTCGATCAATTGATAGGCAAACAGGGACCAGGCGGGACGCGGCATCGGGGGCTCCAAATCGGGGGCGCCACATTAGCCCAAAGCCCGCCCATAGAAAAGCGTCAAAGCAAGGGTTTTAGCGTCGGCCAGACATTTTCCAGCAACTTGCCCTGGCCACCCTGGGCCGGGTGAATACCATCGGCCTGCATCAACTCCGGCACCCCGCCTACCCCGTCGAGGAAAAACGGCACCAACGCCACGTTTTTCTCCACTGCAAGGGTGCTGTAGACCTGTTCAAAAGCCGTGGTGTATCTGACCCCGTAATTGGGCGGCAAGCGCATCCCCAATAAAAGCACCTTGGCACCGGCGCCTCGGGCGTTGTCGATCATCGACGCAAGATTTTGTTGCAATTGCGTAGTCTGCTGCCCACGCAAGCCATCGTTGCCCCCCAACTCCAGCACCACGACCGCCGGCTTATGCTCTGCAAGCAGCGCCGGCAGCCGCGCCTGCCCCCCCGCACTGGTGTCGCCGCTGATGGAGGCATTGACCACTTTGTCGTCGAAACCCTCTTGCTCCAGCCGTTGCTGCAGCAATGCAACCCACCCCTGGCGGGTATCCAGGCCGAAAGCGGCGCTGATACTATCGCCTACGATCAGTACAGTACCCGCCGTTGCGCCTTGAGCCATGCACAACAGTGCCAGGCCAGCACTCATCAACCACTTTCGCATCGGACTCTCCATGGGCGACACACAAGCCAGGAATGAACGAATGACCCGCCCCAGCATTCTCACAGCCCGCAACCTTAGCAAAGTGGTACCCAGCGCGGAAGGCGAACTGACCATCCTGCACCGCCTCTCCCTCGAACTGCGCCAGGGCGACAGCCTGGCCATCGTCGGCGCCTCCGGCTCTGGCAAGTCGACGTTGCTGGGCCTGCTTGCCGGCCTGGATCTACCCAGCGCAGGCTCAGTGACACTGGCCGGCCAGGACCTGGGCAGCCTCGATGAAGACCAGCGTGCTCGCGTACGGGCCGAGCACGTCGGTTTCGTATTCCAGTCGTTCCAGCTGCTCGACAGCCTCAACGCTCTGGAAAACGTCATGCTGCCGCTGGAGCTCGATGGGCGCAAGGATGCCCGCGAACATGCTCGCAGCCTGCTCGAGCGGGTAGGCCTGGGCCAACGCCTGAGCCATTCGCCGCGCCAACTTTCCGGCGGCGAGCAGCAGCGCGTGGCCATCGCCCGTGCCTTTGCGGCAGAGCCTGCGGTGCTGTTCGCCGACGAACCCACCGGCAACCTGGACAGCCACACCGGTGAGCGCATCAGCGATCTGCTCTTCGAACTCAATCAGGAACGCGGCACGACCCTGGTACTGGTCACCCATGACGAGCGCCTGGCGCAACGTTGCCGCCGTCTTATTCGCCTGGATGCCGGGCATCTGGTCACGCCCCAGGAGGCTTGATGGCACGGTTGCCGCTGCTGCACATGCTGAGCCTTGCCCTGCGTCAGCTGCTGCGCGACGCTCGCGCCGGCGAACTGCGCGTACTGTTCTTCGCCCTGCTGGTGGCAGTCGCCGCCAGTACCGCCATCGGCTATTTCGGCGCCCGCCTCAATGGTGCAATGCTGATGCGAGCCACCGAATTTCTCGGGGCCGACCTGATGCTCCAGGGCTCGACCCCCGCCCGCGAGGAACAACTGCAGGCTGGCACCGAACAGGGCCTGGAGCATGCCCGGGTGGTAGAGTTCTCCAGCGTGGTGGCTGGTGACAATGGCATTCAGCTGTCCAGTGTCAAGGCTGCCGACGCCGCTTACCCACTGCGCGGCGAGCTCAAGAGCGCCGCCCAGCCGTATGGCGTGGAGGTCAGCGGTGGCGGCCCCGCCGCTGGGGAGGCCTGGGTTGAGCCCCGGCTTTTGGCAGCACTGAACCTGAAAATCGGTGACAGCATCGACGTGGGCATGAAAAGCCTGCGCATGACCCGGGTGCTGACCTACGAACCCGATCGCGCCGGCAACTTCTACAGCCTCACGCCAAGAGTTCTGATCAACCTGGCAGACCTGGACGCCACCGGCGTGGTCCAGCCGGGTAGCCGGGTTATCTACCGCGACCTCTGGCGCGGCAATTCCCAAGCCCTGGAAAACTACCGTAATCAAGTCAAACCCGGGCTCGAACCCAATCAGCGCATCAAGGACTCACGCGATGGCAACAGCCAGATCGGCGGCGCCCTGGGCAAGGCCGAACGCTACCTGAACATGGCCAGCCTGGTTGCCGTGCTGCTGTCCGGGGTTGCCGTGGCCTTGTCGGCCAGCCGCTTTGCCAGCCGACGCTTCGATGCCAGTGCCTTGTTGCGCTGCCTGGGTTTGTCACGGCGCCAAGCCTTGCTGCTGTTCAGCCTGCAACTGGCAATACTCGGTTTGTTGGCGAGCATCAGCGGTGCCCTGCTCGGCTGGCTGGCGCAATTGGGGCTGTTCTATTTGCTGCAAGGATTACTGCCGACCGTGGTCCCACCCGGCGGCCTCTTGCCGGCCCTGGCCGGAATCGGCACCGGCCTGGTCGCCCTTGCCGGGTTTGCCTTGCCACCCTTGGCGGCACTGGGCCGGGTTCCACCACTGCGGGTGCTACGCCGCGACATGCTGCCGGTGCCGCCGAGTTCCTGGCTGGTCTACGGTGCAGCCTTGCTGGCATTGGCACTGATCATGTGGCGCCTGAGCCTGGACCTGTTGCTGACCTTCGCCCTGCTCGGCGGCGGCCTGGTCGCAGCATTCGTGCTTGGCGGCCTGTTGTTACTGGGCCTGCAAAGCCTGCGTCGCCTGCTCGCCGGTGCCAGCCTGCCCTGGCGCTTGGGCCTGGGCCAGTTGCTGCGCCACCCGCTGGCGGCTGCCGGGCAATCTTTGGCATTCGGCCTGATCCTGCTGTCCATGGCGCTGATCGCGCTACTGCGCGGTGAACTGCTCGATACCTGGCAGAACCAGCTGCCCAAGGATGCACCTAACTATTTCGCCTTGAACATCTTGCCCGTCGACAAGGACACCTTCGCCGAACGGCTCAAGGACTTTTCCGCCTTGGGCGCCCCGCTCTACCCGGTCATTCCCGGGCGCCTGACCCATATCAACGGCGAACCCGTGCGCGAAATCGTCACCAAGGAATCGAGCGGCGAGCGCGCCATCCAGCGCGACCTGAGCCTGACCTGGGCGGCCGATTTGCCTCAGGGCAACACCCTGATGAGCGGTGCCTGGTGGCACGAACAACCCGTAGATTCGTTGCCAGGGGTTTCAGTCGAAGCCCAGGTAGCCGAAAGCCTCAAACTCAAGCTCGGCGACCACCTGAAATTCAATGTCGGCGGCATGGAGCGAGAAGTCCGGGTCACCAGCCTGCGCACGGTCAACTGGGACAGCTTCCAGCCCAACTTCTTCATGATCTTCGAACCCGGCACCCTGAAGGATTTGCCTACCACCTACCTGACCAGCTTCTACCTGGCCCCCGGCAATGACCTGCAAATCGTGGAGTTGTCACGAGCCTTCCCGGCCGTGACCATCCTGCAGGTCGAAGCCCTGCTCGAACAATTACGCAGCATCCTGGCCCAGGTCACCCTTGCGGTGGAGTACGTGCTGCTGTTCGTTCTTGCCGCCGGCCTGGCCGTGTTGTTTTCCGGATTGCAGGCGACCCTGGATGAACGCATCCAGCAAGGGGCGCTGCTGCGTGCGCTGGGGGCCGAACGACGGCTGCTGGTCAAGACCAGGCGCATCGAGTTCGGCCTGCTCGGTGCCGCCAGCGGCCTGCTGGCCGCATTGGGGTGCGAAGTGATCAGCGCGGTACTGTACCGCTATGCCTTCGACCTGAGCTGGAGCCCGCACCCCTGGCTGCTGATACTGCCGGTCATCGGTGCGTTGCTGGTGGGTGGCGCGGGTATTTTCGGCACACGCCGGGCCCTCAACACCAGCCCGCTGACAGTGCTTCGCGAGGGCTGATAGACTCCATGCCCCATCGCCCGGAACCTTCGAACGCATGAGCCGTTACCGCCCACCGCGCAGCGCCGGCACCGCCCTGATCACCCCCGAAGGTGAAGCACGGATGCGCGCCGAGTTGCATGAACTTTGGCACGTACGCCGCCCCCAGGTGACCCAGTCGGTAAGCGAAGCGGCCGCCCAGGGCGACCGCTCCGAAAACGCCGAGTACACCTACGGCAAGAAGATGCTGCGCGAGATCGACAGCCGCGTGCGCTTTCTGACCAAACGCCTGGAAAACCTCAAAGTAGTCAGCGAACGCCCGAGCGACCCGAACAAGGTTTACTTCGGCGCCTGGGTCACGGTGGAAAACGAGGACGGCGAGCAGTCCCGCTATCGAATTGTCGGCCCGGACGAACTGGACCTCAAACTCGGCTTGATCAGCATTGACTCCCCACTGGCCCGGGCGTTGATCGGCAAACCGCTGGATGCCGAAGTGCGGGTACAGACCCCCACCGGCGAGCAGTTGGTTTATATCGTCGATATTGCCTACCCCTGAGCGAAAGTTTCCTTCTGCATCGCCTCACTGGTCGCAGGCTAAATAGGGATGTGGCGCCATTTCGCGTGCCCTCAGTCAAGGATGACGACCCTATGAGAATCAATCCCAAGACCCAATCACATAGCTGGATGGGACAAAACAAAGCCATCGGTAACTTGCGCATCGGCGAACTCATCTTGCCCGGCACGCACAATTCAGGAATGGATAAAAGCGCGCCGAACTTCAATTTCCTCTCTGAAATCACTCAAGATGTACCGATTATCGATCAAATCAGGGCAGGTATCAGGGTGCTGGACCTGCGTGTAAGTTTTTACGATGACTTTCCCAAAGGCGATCCCCGACGCTTTCAGCTGTTTCACCTCCTCTCTTCGGGGTGGACCATCACCAAGGCTGTAATTAATTCGCTGGACAGCTTCTATAGCGACGCGAACACCAAAAATGAAATTATCATCCTCGATTTCCATCAATTTGAAAACTTCACCCCGACAGCGCATCGCGAACTTCAGCAGCTCATTACTTCGAGCCTGGGTCAGCGCATGATCAGTTACGATCTCTGGGATAAACCACTGATTTATCTGTGGCTGAATCACCCAGGCAAAAATGTGGTCGCAGCCTACAATTACGGCACCGATGGCTATACATTCTGGAATGGTGTCGACCAGCGCTGGAGTGGCAGTTATACCAACACCGCCTATACACTCAAGCTGTTCATGGACCAAGTCGCCCTGGAGCCAAAACCGCCTCATGAACTGAAGTCCATTCAATGCGCCAAATACGCAGGGCTCGCCCCGGACGATTTCAGCGACAAAATTGATGAATGGTTCAAATCCGAAGATGAAAACAGCTACATCCAGAAGTTTTTCATCATCAATACCGACTGGTCGCTGCGAAGCGACATCGTGCGCAATTGCATCCATGCCAGCCTGATCAGGGCACTCAACAAATAAGTGCCCATCGAGCCATCAACGGCGGGTTATCAGGCCCTGACGTGCAATACGGGTAAGTTGCCCAATCATAGCGGTAGCATTTTCGGCACTCGGGGCCTGTACCACCGCCAGGTCGAAGCGGTCGTTGGCGAACTGTGCCAACGAGGCGACTTCATCGACAAACTGAATCAGGAATGCGGTGGCCTTGCCCTTGCGCCGGGGCCAGCCATCGAGGTGACGCAACAAGGTGGGTTGGTGCTGGCCGCCGAGCAGGATTCGGGGGCTGCGCAAGGTCGGGCTTGCAGGTACAGGTGCCAGACAGACGCTGATGCGAGGACAACTCATGTTTTGGTACTCCGCCTCCACTTCCCGCTTGGCAGGGTGGGAGGCGTCACCGAACCAGCGCTTTAGCGGTATTTCGGTGACTGTGAAGTCTTCCGGCGCCCCGCAAGTAGCTGTTTAAATCGGCGCATGCGGGCAATGCTAAATTAAATGGGCTATGAGCTGCAAGCTTCAAGCTTCAAGCCAAGCCTCGTACCGCTTGTAGCTTGTAGCTTACCCACCCAGCATGCCATCAACCGAAGCCTTCCCAGCCCCCTCGATCAACACAGCGATCACCCCGCCCAACAAAGCCAGGGCAAACTCATAGCCGTTATTGCTCATGAACAACCCGTTGTTGATATGGACAGAAAAGATCGCCACCAACAAAAGCACCACCAATCCGAGCGCGGCCGGGCGCACCAGCAACCCGATGACCAACGCCAGCCCACCGAAGAACTCCATGCCACCCGACATCATCGCCATCAAATGCCCGGGCGCCAGGCCGATGCTTTCCATGTACTGCGCAGTACCCGTCAAACCGTAACCGCCAAACAGCCCAAACAACTTTTGCGAACCATGGGCCATAAAAATAATACCGACCAGGACTCGCAAAACCGTCAGGCCGAAACCGGCCCGGGTTGCCAATACCGAATTAATCACGCTCATGGGGAAGTCCTTTGTGCTGTAGGGAATCAGTGGCCATCACACTAATCTTATTTACAACTGTTAAAAGCGCAAATTTTGCGGGTTAACAATCCAAATAATTGATTATTTACGCGACACCACTTTCTTCGCCGCAGGCTCCAGCGACTCCCTTTCCCGGTCGAACGCCAGGTAGTACTTATTCACCGCATTAACATAACTGACCACGCCCATGCCCACCTGCTCCATGGCGATACGCTCGACCTGAAAGAACCACTGATTAGGGTTCAGGCCGCGCCGGCGTGCTTCGGCGCGCATCCCCTGGACCCGCTCCGGGCCCATGTTGTAAGCCGCCAGCACAAAGGCCATGCGCTCGCGCTCGTTGAGCTGGGGGCTTGCAAAAAACTTGCGGCGGATCATCGACAGGTAACGGGCGCCAGCCTGCACATTACCGTCCAGGTTGGCGATATTGCTCACGCCTACCCTCTGCGCCGCAGCCGGAGTGATCTGCAGAAGCCCGGTGGCGCCTCCCCCACCCCGCGCACCGGGATTGAGGCTCGATTCCTTGAACGCCAGGGCGGCGAGGTTCAGCCAGTCCAGGTTCTGGTCATCGGCATGGCGTTGCAACACCGGGCGCAGCTTCTCAAGGCGCTGGCGATCGGCCCGGGCCAGAGGGTTGTGCACCTTGTACAGGCGCCGGTACACGCGCTCGAAGGCGGCATCCTGGTCAGCCGGTGGTCGGTAACTACCAACAAAGCGGTCGATGCTGGCCAAAAGCATCGAGGCATCGCGACGCACATACCAGCGCATGCCTTCCGGCGGGCTGATCTGCATCTGGCGATCGATGCGCAGCTTGGGCATGACCCGGGCCCAGCGCTCGGCAATGGGTTGCTCGACCACGGTCAGGTGGAATATCCCGGCCTGGACCATTTCCAGTACATCCTCAACCGCCAGGCTCGGGTCGACCCACTCGACCCTGATCGGTGGCAGCTTGCGCAGTGCCAGTTTCTGGTTGATTTCGTGTACCGCATCGCCGGCGGCGCTGGCACTGGGCAAGGCCAAGGTGCGTCCAGCCAGTTGTTCGACCCGCGTGTAGCGGCGCTCACCCTTGCGCCCCACCACCAGTAACGGAACATTGGCGACGACCGGGTCGCTGGCGCTGACCCCTCGGTTAGGCTCAAGGTCGAGCAACTCCCCCGGAGCCACCAGGTCACCTTCGCCGCGCTGCAAGGCGCCAAGCAATTGCTCCTTGGCCTTGGGAATGATCTTGAGCTGGATTTCCTGGCCATCGCGAGCACGCGCATTGAGGTACTGCTCGAACGCCCGCAAACGGTGGTATTCGACACCGATGGGCTGGCCCTGGACCTCGCCGGAGCTGTTTCGGCTCTGGTTGACCAACACGCGCAATTGCTGGCTGCTGCGGATTTGCGCCAGGTCACGGACCGTGCTTGGCCGCACCGCCTCTTGCGGGCCGGCCAGGCGCGCGGCCGCCGGCCACGACACGAGCAGCCCAAGGCACAGCACGATCAGCAGCGAGGGTCGCGTCATCCGCTCTCCAGGTAAAAGGGGGGCGCGAGTATAGGCGCTTTTACTCATGCGCCAATCTTCAACACCACAATTCACCGCAAAAGACAGCTACAACTCATTGAAGTTCTTGGTTTTATTTTTATTTCTTTAGCTCTGGTATGCTTTCCGGCCGCGGGCAGGAGGTAGCACCATGCAACTCATCGACATCGGCGTCAATCTGACCAATGCAAGTTTCGCCCAGCAGCTACCGGCAATCGTAGAGCGTGCGGTAGAGGCCGGGGTCGGTCAGATGATGGTTACCGGCACCAGCGTGCAAGGCAGCGAACACGCCCTGGAGCTGTGCCAGCAGCTCGATGAAACAGGCCTGCGCCTGTTCAGCACCGCCGGCATCCACCCCCATTGTGCCAGCGACTGGAATGCCGATACCGCCCAGGGCCTGCGTGCACTGCTCAGGGAAGCGCGAGTGCTGGCGGTGGGCGAATGCGGGCTCGATTTCAACCGCGACTTTTCCCCGCGCCCGCAACAGGAAAAGGTGCTTGAAGAACACCTGGCCCTGGCCGTCGAGCTACAAATGCCGGTGTTCCTGCACGAGCGCGATGCCAGCCAGCGCTTGCTGGAGATTCTCGCCGACTACCGCGACCAACTGCCTGCTGCCGTGGTGCACTGCTTCACCGGTGAAAAAAAGGCCCTGTTCGGCTACCTGGACATGGACCTGCACATCGGCATCACCGGCTGGATCTGCGACGAACGCCGTGGCACTCATCTGCACCCACTGGTACGCGACATTCCCCAGGGCCGCCTGATGCTCGAAAGCGATGCACCATACCTGCTGCCGCGCTCCTTGCGGCCCAAGCCGAAAAATGGCCGCAACGAGCCCGCCTACCTGCCAGAAGTCCTGCGCGAAGTGGCCTTGCACCGGGGCGAAAGTGCCGAAGCAGTCGCTGCACACACCACCGCCTGCGCCCGGGCATTTTTCAACTTGCCAGAGATTGCTTGACCCATATCAAGGCGGCATTCGCGAGTGAGCGGCACAATGATGGCACCTTGCCAACAATGTTTCCGCTCAATCAGAGAAGACCTCCATGGGTGCCTGGCTTAGCAATATCTCCCTGAAATACAAATTCTGGGCCGTCAACGCGGTCGCCTTCTTCACTACCTTGCTGCTGGTGCTGTATGCAGTGCACCTGGAGCAGCGGGCGCGCACTGACATCATCCAGCTCGCTGTCGAACAACAGGCCCAATTATTGGCTGCCTGGCCCACCGAGCAAGCACCACCGCAAATAACCCAGCTGCAAGCGCCGAGCTTTGCCCAGGTCTTCGAAGACCGCCTGCTTGAATATGCAGCGGCAGTATTGATCCTCATGCTGGCCATGCTCGGCGCCTCGCAACTGTTGATCCGCTTTTTGCTCAGCCAACTCAATACCTTGAAAGACGTGATGGTGCATGTGGAAAAAAGCGGCGATCTGTCAGCCCGTGCCCCTGCAACCGGCGGCGACGAAGTCGGGCAAATGGCCTGTGCCTTCAATGCCCTGCAGGCCGGTTATCAACGGGTCGTCGGCACCGTAGCGCATACGGCGGCGCAACTGGACCATGGCGCCGCACAACTGGCCACGGGAATGGGCCAGGTGCAGCACGGCATGCTCGGCCAGCAAAGCGAGACCGACCAGGCCGCCACCGCCATCAACCAGATGTCTGCCACCGTGTACCACATCGCTGAGCATGCCGGCGCCACCCGCGACCTGTCGCAGACTGCCGACGCCCTGGCCGGCAAGGGCCAGCAGGTGGTCAGCCGGGTCCAGGAATCGATTGCTGGCTTGTCCTGCGGCGTGCAACACACCGCCGAGATGATCCGCCAGCTGGCCGACGACAGCCAGAAGATCACCGCTGTGGTGGCGGTCATCCACAGTATTGCCGAGCAAACCAACCTGCTGGCCTTGAACGCCGCCATCGAAGCCGCTCGCGCTGGAGAAATGGGCCGGGGGTTTGCCGTGGTCGCCGACGAAGTACGCAACCTGGCCAAACGGGTACAAACCTCCACCGACGAAATCACCGGCATGGTCTCGACCCTGCAAACCGGCACCCGCGATGCGGTGGAGTTCATGCAAGACAGCTCGTACAAGGCCGACGAGTGTGTGCAGCAAGCCCGCGAAGCCGGCAGCGCCCTGGCCGAAATCACCGCTGCCGTGGCGCAGATGCGTGAGAGCAATACGCAGATTGCCGTGGCCGCCGAACAGCAAAGCCAGGTGGCCGAAGAGATGAACCGTGCCGTGGTCAGCATCCGCGACGTGACCGAAGCGACCGTGCGCCAGACCCTGGAATCCGCCAGCACCAGCAATGAGCTGGCAACCCTGGCCGGCCAACTGAACCAGGCTATTGGTCAACTCAAGCTATAGCGGCCATAGTCAGTCTCGATTCGCCCAGGCGCTGCCTGCGCACTATTCTTCAAGTAAGCATCAATTGGAGATGTGCAGTATGAGCAAGCGCCTGCCCAACCTCCCCGCCTGGCAATGGCGGGGCTATTACGACAATCATCGCCACCCCACCAACCTGGTGTTGCACATGATCGCCGTGCCGCTGTTCATCGTCGCGGTGCTGTTGATTCTTTCAGGGCTGTTCGGTTTCGACTTCAGCCAACTGGCCGTGGGCATCGTCGGCCTGATCGCCGCCCTCGGCCTGCAACGTCACGGGCACAAGCTCGAAGCGCAGCAACCCGAACCCTTCAGCGGGCGCAAGGATGCGCTGCAGCGATTGCTGGTGGAGCAATTCATCACCTTTCCGCGTTTTGTCTTGAGCGGTGCCTGGTGGCGCGCCTGGCGGGAGCGCCACCGTCGTCATTGAGATTTTACGCAAACACGGTCACGGTCTGCCGGCTGATGGCCAGCAACTCACCCTCGGCGGTCCACAGGGCCGCCGCGGCGTGGCCATAGCCATCACGGGAATGCTCGATAGTGGCGACGTAACGGCACCAGTCCAGGGTGCTGAGGCTGGCGACGGGCTGCACGAATTCAATCGTCCAGGTCAGGGTGCTGCCAGCGGCGGGTTGGCTCAGGTAAGGCAGGGTCGCCGGCGGCCAGGCATCGACCAGCGCCAGCAGGTGGGCCTCGGTCACCGGCTCTTCGACCACATCGCCACGCAGCCTTACCCAGCCGCCCAAAGTGCGCGAAGGCGTATTGGTGAACGGCATGCCGCCCACGGCCCAGCGCATGGCCAGGTGGCGGATGAATTCCGGCGTGGTGCCTTCGACATAAGCCAGCTCGGGTGACGCTTCCAGGCTTTTCATCTCCATCGCCGGCAAGGCCTTGATGTCGATGACCGAAGCACGCGGTGCGCCGAAGCTGCCCTGGATCAGCGACACCACCGCGCCATTCTGCACAGCACGGCCCAACAGGGAACTGACCGCCCCGCCCTGGCGCAAGACTTCCACCTCAAAGCTGATGGGCACATCCGGCGCCGCCGGGCCGACAAAGGTAATGGCCAGCGACCGCACCACCCGCTCCGGGGCGACGTTGGCGCGCAGGGTTTCAAACAGCAGCGCGGCCATCAGCCCACCGAAACAGGCGCGACCCTGGGACCAACTCCCGGGAATGATCACCGATTCGGGATGGCGGCGCACGGCGTCGAGCAGCTGGGAAAAATTCATGCGAACCTCAGGTCGAAGAAACAGACCCGAATCTTAACCAGCCAGGAGCAGGCAAACAGCGCTTATTTGCGCCAATCTAGCGGCTCATTGCTTGGCGCTAAGTACCCACAACTGATTCAGGACCTCATCGCTGCGCTCTTCCGCTTGCCCCAGGGCAAGGTTCCAGACCGCGATACAAGGCTTGAGGTCAGCCTGCTGCTCGGCCTGTAACAGCCACTGCACATGGTCATGCCAATCGCCCAGCGCGCTCTGGGCACGCTTGAGGCATTTGACGGTTTTGCCAGGTGTGCGATCGAGCTGCGGATAGGATTCTGCGGCATAGCGTACGCGCTTGATCAACAAGCGCAGGCGGTGCCGGTCGTGGGCAGGGTCACGCATCGCCTTGAGCAGTTTCGACCACTGCTTGGCCAAGCGCTTGTCGATGCGCCGCCGCAAGCCACGCAGCAGTGCCTGGCGTTGCGCTGCGCGCAAAAATTGCGGAAAGGCATCGAGCACTGCCAGCAACCGGGCCAGCTCGGCACTGGCGGCAACCGCGCCGAACGCACCCTGCAGTTGCGCAACCCGCCGCGCCGCAGCCTCGGGCTGCCCATTGGCTGCCAAGTGCGCTGCCAGTACTTCCTTGTCGCGGAGTGGGGTGGTCAGGTCGCCCACTGCCTTGGCGGCGCCCTCCAGTTGCTCGACACCCGGCAACCCGCGCAAGGGGCGCAGCAGGCTGCGCAAGCGCCGATTGCTGGTGCGTAAATCGTGCAACGCCTCGCTGTCGGTGTGTGCCGTCAGACGCGCCTGGCAAGCCAGCAACCGCACCTGCAGGCCCAGCACCTGCGCAACTACATGGTCAACCATTGCCGACATGGGCGCTCTCCGGCACGCACGGCTCAACGCCCTGCGCGCGACTCACGAATATAGAAACGGGCTTTTTCGGCTTTTTTCGAACAGCCCTCGAAGGCTTCGAATTGCTGCTGGGTTTTCGCCCCGGTGAGCAGCGACAACGCCTTGGAGTAACTGACTGTACCGGCGAAGCCCTCGGCCTTGGCGATGTCGAGCTCTTTCCAGGCGGCATTGAGCTGGTTGGCACAGCTGTCGCGGTAGGCGGTCTTGCCCGCGCAACCGGTCAATACCAGGGCAAGCAACGGCAGGCAAATCCAGGCTTTCATCAAAAACACCTCAAGAAGAAATAATCAAACAAGCAGCTATGACGATGCTCAAGGGAAAAAGTGCCCTGGCTCGCCGCTTTCAAGCGTAGCGCAGCCGCCGTTGGAGGCGAAGCGCCAGCAATAATATAAGTCCGTTCGCGCAACGTCCGCCCTTCAATCACGGTCATCATGATGCATACTCAGGTAACAGCAATCAGGGACCCACTCATGAAGAAACGAGTCGCATTGGTGCTGGGGTCGGGCGGCGCCAGGGGCTATGCCCACATTGGCGTTATCGAGGAAATCGAACGGCGCGGCTACGACATCGCCTGCGTCGCCGGCTGTTCCATGGGGGCGGTGGTCGGTGGCATCTACGCTGCAGGAAAGCTGGACGATTACCGCAACTGGATCGAAAGCCTGGACTACCTGGATGTGCTACGCCTGGTGGATGTCAGCTTCCGTCTGGGCGCCATCCGTGGCGAGAAAGTCTTCGGGCAGATCCGCAAGATCGTCGGTGACATCAACATCGAAGACCTGCGCATCCCCTACACCGCCGTGGCCACCGACCTCACCAACCAACAGGAAATCTGGTTCCAGGAAGGTTGCCTGCACCAGGCCATGCGCGCCTCGGCGGCGATTCCCAGCCTGTTCACCCCGGTGATGCAAGGCAATCGCATGCTGGTCGATGGCGGCATACTCAACCCGCTGCCCATCGTGCCGGTGGTGTCGAGCCACTGCGACCTGATCATCGCCGTCAACCTCAACTCCACCAACCAGAAGCAATACCAGTTGCCGGTCATCGAACGCCCCGCTGCCTTCAAGCTGCGCTTCGACAACCTGATCAACTCCCTGGGCTCGCACTTGCCGTTTCGCCGCAAGCCCGCTGAAGAACTGATGCGCCTGGAACAGGAATTCAACCCCACGGCCTCGATGATCCCCAACCCCTGGCTCAGCGATGCGGCCGACCCCGAGGCCCAGCAACCAGCCGCGGCCCCGGAAAGGCCCGGCGCCCCGAGTTCAGCCACCGGCTCGTTCATCATCGACAACGTCGGCCCGGCGTCGTTGCTGGACCTGATCAACCAGAGCTTCGAGGTGATGCAAACGTCATTGGCGCAATACAAGATCGCCGGCTACCCGCCGGATATCCTGATCAACGTGCCCAAGCGGGTGTGCCGGTTTTTCGAGTTTTACAAGGCGCCAGAGTTGATCGCGCTGGGCAGGGAAATTGCACGGGATACGCTGGAAAACTATGAAAGTGAGCGGCGGTGAATGGGCGGCTAGCGCTTGCCGTCACACACTGTGGCATTTTCCCATCATGCCCTTCATATACGTCTGACATAGCGCGAAAAGACACGCCCGTAAAATCCTCAGAATCTTAACTTCTGACAGATCAAGGGCGAGCACATGCGTCAACGCGTAATCATTGCAGACGACCACCCGGTCATCACCTGGGCCGCAGGCCAGCTGCTGGCCAACCAGGCCCGCGACAGGTTCGAAGTGGTCGCCAGGGCCCACAGTACCGACCAGCTGCATCTAGTGCTGCAGCAGCAGCCTTGCGACCTGCTGGTCACCGATTTCAGCATGCCCCACGGCCAGCAGGCCGACGGCCTGACCATGGTCGGTTTACTGCGCCGGCAGTACCCGGCCATGGCCATTGTGGTGATGACCATGCTCACCTCCCCCGTCACCCTGCGCAGCCTGCACAAGCTGGGCGTGCGCGGCTTGCTCGACAAGCATGCCGAACTCGAAGAGCTGCTGCAGGCGGTGCATAGCGTGGCGCGGGGGCGGTTGTACATGAGCGAGAGCTTTGGTCGATTGCTGCAGACCGATGCGCGGGCGGTCGAGTTGAACCAGGTAGAGCTGTCACCCCGGGAGCAGGAAGTGATGCGTTTGGTGGGGCAAGGGTTGTCCGGGCGAGAAATCGCCCGGAGGTTGAACAGGAGTGAGAAGACGGTGAGCCGGCATAAGCGGGCTGCCATGGGCAAGTTGGGGGTTGATTAAGGCGGTACGCTCAAGTCTCCCTTATGAAATCGCGCATGATTTGAAAATATGACGGTGGGATCTCTTGTGAACTTCGAGCTGAAGCCATACCAGCAGTTCCAGTGCTCTGTTGATAGGAGGGTGGAGCGGAAGCTAAGCTAGCGCGTGGAGATGAAGGTGGTGAATAAGCCGGTGGAGCTGAAGGTGGATAAGCCGATGGAGCTGAAAGTGAATAAGCCGGTGGAGCTGAAGGTGGATAAGCCGGCGAAGCTGAAGATACAGGTCTCATAGCCATCGAATTTCTGTGCGCTGGATAAGGCCGACTACTTCTGTGAAGTGTAAGTGCAGCACCACGAGCGCCAGTCCCAGCCCCCATCAGAATCCCTCCTGCAATACTTAACGCTGCGCCGACTGAAGCTACCACTTTCCCTGTGTCACCTTCAAAATCTGCAAGACTGAAGAGTCCAACGATCCCTCCCACCCCATGCATCGTGAAACCGACATTCGCTACTGTAGTACTGACTTTAGCCACAGTGGTGGCAACACTCAGTGATTTGACGAGAGCACCAGTGATAACCTTTGACAAGCCAACCGTTATAGGTGCGAGTAAAAACCCCACTCCAATGCCAATCGCAACTCTTGCCCACCCAGGCAAATGCCCGGTAGGGTCCACATAATTAATCGGATCCCCCAGGCAATACGTATATTCATTCAACCCGCCCCCGCCGAAGGGGCTCAAGCTGTCCGGGCTACAAAACCGCATCAAACCCGGGCTATACAAGCGGTAGCCATTGCCCAGCAGGTACCCGCCCAACCCCGGTTCCAACCGCTCCCCGTTAAAGGCCAGCGCACTGTGCAGCGCAGTGAGTGCGTGCTGATGGCCATAGGGCATATAGCTGGCTGTAGTACCGGTAGCAACTTCAGCCAGCACCGTCTTTTTTGCATCGGTCACCAGTATCTGCCCTTCACGCCCCCCACTGCCTTGCAACTCGGCCAGCAGATGGTCATCGGTGCGCAGGAAACTGCGGCCGATATCGCCTTCAAGGAAGGTAACCAGGATGTCGTCGCGGTAGAAACGCTGTTCCTTTTGTTCCCCTTGGGTGCTGGCGATCAGCACGTCCTGGGCGTCGTAGTCGTAATACAGGTCGTCGTTCACCCCGCGCAAACGGCCCAGGGCGTCGTAGCTCAGGTTGCGCCCCTGCTCGTCGGTGATCAGGTGGCCATCTTCGTTGTAGTTGAGCTCCGCATCCCAAGCGAGATAATCGAGGTGGCTATTGGTGACCTTCGATAACTGGGTCGGCTCGCCTTTGATTTCATAGCGATAAACCGTCAGATTCTCCCCCTTCCCCTCCCCATCCTCGAATTCGGTCCATGTTTCGATGATATTGTCGATCTCATCAAACCTGAACAACTGCCGCTTGATGACTTTACCAGCGTGATCAACCGGCGCTTGGGGGCCACTGGCGGTATACAGTTCCAGCCGACCACGCGAGTCGTAGTCGAAGGTTTCGTCGCGCAAGGTGATGTCGCCCTGCTTCAAAGTGCGCTGTACCAACGCGTCCACTGCGTCATAGCGCTGCTCCAAATCCTGGGATGTACCTTCGCCAAAAGCAAAGCGGCGCAAAACCTCCCGGCCCAAGTCGTCATACTCCAGTGTAACCACCAGACTCTGGCCGCTGGCGTCACGGGTATCAATGCTGCGGGTCAATCCCTGGGCATTGTAAGAGAAGGTCGTGACAGTGCCAGCCAAACTGGTTTGTTGCAAAAGGCCAGAGTCGTCATAAACATTCCTCTGAACTTGACCTTGCACATCGGTATAGCTGACCAACCGCTCCTTACGGCTGTAGCGGCAGCTGATGGTATGCGTCTGGCCACCCTGCTTGCGGCGCTCACCGGTCAATTGCCCGGTAGTATCATATTCACGCGTAAGTTCGTGGCCTTGTTCGTCGCTGCCGATCAAACGTGCATTGAATCTGTCGTATTGGTAATTGGCGGTCAGCGCACCGGCAACTTGCCGCCTGATGGGGCTCTCGCTCAGCGGCAGATTGTATTCATATTCGATCGTTTCGCCGCCGGGCGTTGTAACGGCTCGTGGCTGTTGTTCGCTGCCATTGAAGTGGTAATGATGCTCTCGCTGGCCACTCGAACTTGAGACCATTCGCTTGAGGCCATCGAAACGCTGCTGCCCCAACTCAATACCATTGACCTGGATATGGGTCGGCAGATCATCACTGGCGTGAAGAACAAATTGCCTCAACACCTGGCTGCCATCGGGTAATTCGTTGCGCGTCAGGCGGTCGAAGGCATCATAGGCAAAGTGTTTCTCGCGTTCGTTACCGTCGATTTCCCGTGTGGTTCGGCCCAAACCATCGTAGTAATAGTCGTGTTGGCTGATGAGCACGCCCTGACGGTCAAAGCGCTCGACCCTCAGCGGCTTTTCGAACAGATTGTTGAGGGTCAAGGTATGCCCCTGCCCTTCGACCCACTGGCGCAGGGTCAGGCGGATCGGGTCGTTGACGCTATGGCGCACCACCCCGTCCGGCCCGGTTTCCGTTAGTTGTTCGCCCCAGTCGTCGTAGGTCAGTTCGCGGCGCAAGGTCAGCTGGCTAT
>CAYVPI010000082.1:0-21778 GCA_964453495.1 uncultured Pseudomonas sp.
CGCAATCCCCCGCAGTGGCACCGGAGGGAGGGGACCCGAAGCGCAGCGTAGGGCCCATGGAGGGGCAAGAATTTTTGGTTACTTTTTTTCGCTTGAAAAAAGTAACCCGCCGTAAGGGCGGAACCGCCAGTAGCGGCTCCACCAATAATGGATATGCCCCCGAAACCCCGAAACGAACAATCAACGAAGCTTTTCCAGCATCTGGTAATACCACATCCCAACAGCCAACATCGGATTACCAAACACATCCCCCAACGGCACCTTGATATGCTTGCACCCCGCAAAGGTATCGAACTTCGCAAGCGTCCCCGTCAACGCCTCAGCCATGATCTCACCCATGATATGACTGGTAGCAATGCCATGCCCCGAATACCCCTGGCAATACCAGACATTATTGGAAAGCTTGCCCAACTGCGGAATGCGGTTCATCACAATCCCCATCGCGCAGCTCCATTGGAACTCGATATCCACACCCTTGAGCGCCGGAAAAGTCCGCTCGATACAAGGCCGCAACTCCGCCGCGATATCCCGCGAATCACGCCCCGAATAATTGGCCCCACCCCCAAACAGCAGGCGGCCATCACCTGTCATGCGGTAGTAATCCAGCACAAAGCGGCAGTCATATACCGCCAGGTCCTGAGGGTTGAGCTGGCGCGCCAGGTCGCCCAATGGCGCCGTGGTCACAATCCCGCCCATGGCCGGGAAGATCTTGCCCTTGAGCTGCTTGCGCTCAAGTTTGTGGTACACATCGCCAGCTAAAAGCACTTGGCGAGCATCGATACGACCATGGGCGGTGACCACTGCCGGGCGGTCGCCGTGAACGATATCCAGCACCTCGGAGTTTTCGAAAATCAACGCTCCCAGGCTCTGTGCGGCGCGGGCTTCGCCCAGGCACAGGTTGAGCGGGTGCAGGTGCATGTTGCGGGTGTTTTTCAACGCACCCAGGTACAAGTCGCTTTGCAGGTGCTGGCGCATGCCGGCCTGGTCGAGCAGAGTCACCTGGTCACCCATGCCGCGTCGCTCGGCCTCGTCGCGAAAGGTACGCAACTCGTCCATGTGCGAAGGCTTCATGGCCGCATGCAAGTGCCCGTGCTTGAGGTCGCAGGCAATGCCGTACTTGTCGACCCGTTGCTTGATGATCTCGTGGCCGCGCCAGCGCAGGTGCCAGATGAAATCGTCGACGTCGTCACCCAGGGAGGCGCGCATCTGCTGACGCATGGCCTCGTCGCCCGACAGGCTGCCGGTGACCTGGCCGCCGTTGCGCCCGCTGGCGCCCCAGCCGATGCGGTTGGTTTCGACGATCGCGACCTTGAGCCCGCGTTCGGCCAGTTCCACGGCGCTGGCAACGCCCGTGAAGCCGCCGCCGATGATCACCACGTCGACGCTGACCTGGCCCTGCAACATCGGGTACTGGGTCGCATCATTGAGGCTGGCGGTGTAGTAAGAGGCACTGCGCTGGGCAGGGCCTTTGAAATTGGGCATGGCAGCAGTCATGAAAATCTTCCTGTAAAAAAATAGTCGCAGGTCAGGCTTGGGTCAGGTACCAGCGCCAGTCCTGCTCGCCGACCTCGGCCATGAACTGCCGGTATTCGGCACGCTTTACCGCCAGGTACACACCGAGGAATTCCTGGCCCAGTGCGTCTCGGGCCCAGCTGGATTTTTCCAGGGCGCGCAGGGAAGTCAGCCAGTCGGTGGGCAGCAGCACCTTGGCCTGGGCATAGCCGTTGCCTTCGACCGGGTCACCCGGGTCGACGTTTTCGCGGATGCCGTGGTGGATGCTGGCCAGGATCGCTGCGGCTGCCAGATACGGGTTGGCGTCGGCGCCACAGATGCGGTGCTCGATGTGCCGGGTGTAGGCCGGGCCGCCGGGCACGCGCAGGCTGACGGTGCGGTTGTCGACGCCCCAAGTGGGGGCCAGCGGCGCATAGCTGTTGGCCTGGAAGCGGCGGTAGGAGTTGGCGTTGGGGCAGAACAACAGCAGCGAGTCGAGCAGCAGCGCCAGCATGCCACCCACCGACTGGCGCAGCAGCGGGGTGCCGGCCTTGTCTTCGCTGGCGTAGAGGTTGTTGCCCTCGGCGTCGGCCAGGCTCACGTGCATGTGCATGCCGGTGCCGGCCAGGTGGTCGAACGGTTTGGCCATGAAGCAGGCCTGCATGCCGTGTTTGTGGGCCACGCCCTTGACGATGCGCTTGTAGCGCACGGCCTGGTCCATCGCTTGCAGGGCATCGCCGTGTTCCAGGGTGATTTCCACCTGGCCGGGGGCGTATTCGGAAATCGCGGTGCGGGCCGGGATGTTTTGTTCCTTGCACGCTGCATACAGGTCAGCGAGGAAGGGTTCGATCTGCTCCAGCTCTCGCAAGCCATAGACCTGTGTGGTGCGCGGGCGCCCACCGTCGGCGTCGAGTGCCGGCTGTGGTCGGCCTTGGTGATCGCGTTTCTGGTCGAGCAGGTAAAATTCCAGTTCGCAGGCCATCACCGGGTTGTAACCGTCAGCCTTGAGTGCGTCGATCACCTTGACCAACAGGTGGCGCGGGTCGGCGACGGTGGCAGGCATGCCCTCGGTCGGGTGCATGCTGACCTGCACGGCGGCGGTGGGAATCTGCCGCCAGGGCATGCGCACCAGGCTGCCTTCGAGCGGGTAGGCGCGGCAATCGATATCGCCCACATCCCACACCAGCCCGGAATCTTCCACGTCGTCGCCGTTGAGGGTCAGG
Source organism: uncultured Pseudomonas sp. (assembly GCA_964453495.1). Classification (GTDB taxonomy): domain Bacteria; phylum Pseudomonadota; class Gammaproteobacteria; order Pseudomonadales; family Pseudomonadaceae; genus Aquipseudomonas. Next base: position 2,715 of record CAYVPI010000082.1, read on the forward strand.
CCCAGCATGGTGCTGGGCAACGGGCGACCGCTCTCATACACGGCCAGCAGTTCTTCGCGGTGCAGCAGCTTGCCGCGCGGCACGCCGTTGGCATCGAGGATGAACAGCTCGAACATTTCGATATCGGGATTGTGCGTCAAAAATTCCTGGGCTTGCTGCACACTGGCAAATTGCATCGGGCTCTCGCTTGCGCCGTCGTGGCGCGCAGGGACCGCCTGCCATTATCGGCGGGCTGATGGTCATAGGATTGAGGTCGGCCGCGTCCGGGCCAACGGGTTCAAATCAACGGGAGCGGGGCATCTGGTGGGCGCGCATGACGGCAATGCCACAACGCCCAAAAGGCGAGAATGATATGGAAGAGGGGATTTTCACACGGACGGGCTCGCACCTTCGGGAAGAAAGGGCGCAGCTGACGGCGGATCAAATGCACGAGCGAAATCATGCCTGGATACTCCCACGGCGCCCAAGGTTCATTAAATAAGGATTTATAAACCTTCGGTCGTGGCTTGGCTAAACAATCGGCGCCTTGCACCGGGGTCGTGCTTGGCAGGGCAAATCTGCGACAATCACCGACTATTTGCCGATATGTCTTAGCAGGCTCACCTGCGCCACTCAAAAAGAATTCTGCGTACCCGATGACCGACCAATCCGCCGCTATCGACCAACTGCTGAAAAACCTCGATCAGGCCATGATCGCCGACCGCCATCGCTTGCGTCGCCAATTGCACGAAGTGCGCAAAAAGCCGGACGAAGCCAAATTGGCTCAGTGGGTCGAGAAGGTCCAGGCTTCCTTCGGCCAGGTGACCGCCAGGCGCAACAGCGTGCCGAGCATTCGTTACGATGACAGCCTACCCATTGCCGCCAAGCGCGATGAGATCAAGAAAGTTTTGGCCGAGCATCAGGTGCTGATCATTGCCGGTGAGACCGGCTCGGGTAAAACCACCCAGCTGCCGAAAATCTGCCTGGAACTGGGCCGCGGCCAGCATGGCCTGATCGCCCATACCCAGCCTCGGCGTATTGCCGCACGCAGTGTGGCGACCCGGGTGGCTGAAGAGTTGGCGACGCCGCTGGGTGCGCTGGTCGGCTACCAAGTGCGTTTCGAAGACCAGAGCGATGCCAATACCCTGGTCAAGTTGATGACCGACGGCATCCTGCTGGCCGAAACCCAGCACGACCGCTTCCTTGAACGCTACGACACGATCATTGTCGACGAAGCCCATGAACGCAGCCTCAACATCGACTTCCTGTTGGGCTACCTCAAGACCCTGCTGCCCCGTCGCCCGGACCTGAAAGTGATCATCACCTCGGCAACAATCGACCTGGAGCGTTTCTCCAAACACTTCAACGATGCGCCGATCATTGAAGTGTCGGGGCGTACCTACCCGGTCGATACCTGGTACCGACCGCTGACGGCCGAGCAGGACGAAGAGGGCAACCGGGTCGAGGACGACCTGACGGTTGATCAGGCGATTCTTGCCACCCTTGATGAAATCGCTGCGTTCGAACGCAGTGAAGGCAAGCGCCCGGGCGATGTACTGGTATTTTTGCCCGGTGAGCGAGAAATTCGCGACGCTGCGGAAATGCTGCGCAAGGCCCAGCTCAAGCACACCGAAATCCTGCCGCTGTATGCGCGTTTGTCGCCGGCCGAACAGCAGAAGATTTTCCAGTCCCATCCCGGGCGCCGGGTGGTGCTGGCCACCAACGTCGCGGAAACCTCGCTGACCGTTCCGGGCATCCGCTACGTGATCGACAGCGGTACGGCGCGAATCAGCCGTTACAGCTACCGCGCCAAGGTGCAGCGCCTGCCTATCGAAGCGGTGTCCCAGGCCAGTGCCAACCAGCGTAAGGGCCGCTGCGGGCGGGTCGAGCCCGGGATTTGTGTGCGCTTGTACAGCGAAGAAGATTTCAATGGCCGCCCGGCCTTTACCGATCCGGAGATCCTGCGTACCAACCTGGCGGCGGTGATCCTGCAGATGCTGCACCTGCGCCTGGGCGAAATTGATGCTTTCCCCTTTATCGAGCCGCCGGATGGCAAGGCCATCAGCGATGGCTTCAACCTGTTGCAGGAGCTCTCGGCGGTCAATCGGGAAAACCAGCTGACACCGCTGGGCCGGCAACTGGCACGTTTACCGGTAGACCCGCGCCTGGGCCGCATGCTGCTCGAAGCGAACAAGCAGGGCAGCCTGCAGGAAGTGTTGATCGTTGCCAGTGCACTGTCGGTGCAGGACCCGCGCGAGCGCCCACCCGAGCGCCAACAGGCTGCTGACCAGGCCCATGCCCAATGGAAAGACAGCGACTCGGACTTCGCAGCGCTGGTCAATCTCTGGCGTGGCTTCGAGGAGCAACGCCTGGCCCTGACCGCCAGCCCGCTGCGCAACTGGTGCCGCAAGAACTTCCTCAACTATTTGCGCCTGCGTGAGTGGCGCGATGCACACCGGCAGTTGAGCCTGATCTGCCGGGACCTGCAGCTGAACATCAACAAAGAGCTGGCCGACTATCCCAAGCTGCACAAGGCGGTGTTGTCCGGCCTGCTCAGCCAGATTGGTCAGAAGACCGAAGAGGGTGACTACCTGGGAGCCCGGCAACGGCGTTTCTGGATTCACCCCTCTTCGGGCCTGGGCAAGAAGCGGCCACAATGGTTGATGACCGCCGAACTGGTCGAGACCACCAAGCTCTATGCCCGCATGGTGGCCAAGATCGAACCGGACTGGATCGAGCCCCTGGCCGGGCACCTGATCAAGAAGAACCACTTCGAACCGCACTGGGAGAAGAAGCGTGGGCAAGTGGTGGCTTATGAGCAGGTCACGTTGTATGGCTTGATCGTGGTCGGGCGCAGGCCCGTGCATTACGGTCCCATCGAGCCTGCGCTTTCCCGTGAGCTGTTCATTCGCGAAGGCCTGGTGCGGGGTGAAATCCAGTCGCGGGCCAAGTGCCTGGCGGCCAATACCCGCCTGCTCGAGCAACTCGATGAACTGGAAGCCAAGGCGCGCCGACGCGACATCCTCGCTGACGAAGAAACCCTGTACGGTTTCTATGAGGCGCGTTTGCCCGCCGAGATTCACCAAACAGCCACCTTTGATAGCTGGTACCGGATCAACAGCCAGAAAGACCCGCAGCTGTTGATCATGCGTGAAGAGGATGTACTGGCCCGTGAGGCCAGTGAAGTCACGGCCGCGCATTATCCTGACACCTTGCGCCTGGGGGAGCTGACCCTGGCCTTGAGTTACCACTTCGAGCCCAATCACCCACGCGACGGCGTTACGGTGCGAGTTCCCGCGCCGCTGCTGCCAGCCTTGCCGGCCGAACGGCTGGAGTGGTTGGTGCCCGGTTTGCTCGAAGCCAAGTGCATCGCATTGGTACGCAATCTGCCCAAGGCCATCCGCAAGAACTTCGTGCCGGTCCCGGATTTCGTCAAGGCAGCCCTGCAACGCATGACCTTCGCCGAAGGCTCGTTGCCGCAGGCCCTCGGCCGCGAATTGCTGCGCATGACCGGTGCGCGGGTCAGCGACGAAGCCTGGGCCGAGGCTACGCAGCAACTCGACAACCATTTGAAGATGAACCTGGAAGTGCTTGACGGCCAGGGCAAGTTCCTCGGTGAAGGCCGAGACCTGGCCGAGCTGACGGCGCGCTTTGCCGAGGCCAGCCAGGCAGCCCTGGCCGCTCCCCAATCGGCGCAGAGCCAGCAGCCGGTGGAGGCCAAAGTCTTCGCGCCGGTGGCGGAAAAAGCCCAGCAGAAGATCGCCGGGCTTTCCATGACGGTGTACCCGGCTCTGGTAGAGGAGGGTGGCACGGTCAAGGAGGGGCGCTTCTCGACCCAGGCCGAGGCCGAATTCCAGCACCGTCGCGCCCTGCAGCGCTTGCTGCTGCAACAGCTGGCCGAACAGGCGAAGTTCCTGCGCGGCAAGTTGCCGGGTTTGACCGAACTGGGCCTGTTGTACCGCGACATGGGCCGGGTCGACGCACTGGTCGAAGACATCCTGCTGGCCAGCCTCGACAGTTGCATTCTCGACGGTGAAGCACAGTTGCCGCGCGACGGTGCCGGGCTCGCTTCGCTGGCCGAGCGCAAGCGCGGGGCCTGGGCCGAGCATGCCGAACGCCTGGCGCGCTTGACCCTGGATATCCTCAAACTCTGGCATGGCCTGCAGAAGCGCTTCAAAGGCAAGATCGACCTGGCCCAGGCAGTAGCGCTCAACGACATCAAGCAGCAGCTCAGCCATCTGGTGTACCCGGCGTTTGTCCGCGAGACGCCGGCCCAATGGCTCAAGGAGCTGCCGCGGTTTCTCAAGGCCATCGAACTGCGCCTGGAGAAGTTGCCGGCCCAGGTGCAAAAGGATCGGGTCTGGAGCATCGAGCTGGCCGGTCAGTGGGGACAGTACCAGGCCCGCGCCGGCAAGCATGCGCAGGAAGGCAAGCGCGATCCGCAGCTGGAACTGTACCGCTGGCTGATCGAGGAGTATCGCGTGTCGCTGTTCGCCCAACAATTGGGCACCCGCGTGCCGATTTCCGACAAGCGCTTGAGCAAACAATGGAGCCAGGTCGAACCGTGAGGAAGTACGGCGCAGTAGCGCTAAACTCCGGTAAATATGGCACACTTCGTCGATAAATAACCCCGACACGTTTTGGCGGACTGCGCCGAACGTGTCGGGAATGACCCGATTGCAGGGTTTGCCCGTGGGGTAAGCTCATGCTGGTATTGGTACGTTAGTGCCAATTGCCTTACTGCCTGAACAGCCCGTTGCCTGTGCAAGGGCATCCAATAGAGGAACGACCGTGCATAACGTCGTCATCAGCGGCACCGGCCTGTATACCCCGGCCAACAATATCTCCAATGAAGAGCTGGTGGAGTCTTTCAATAAATATGTAGGGCAGTTCAACGCCGACAACGCCGAAGCCATCGAGTGCGGTGAGATCCAGGCACTGACAGAATCGGATGCCGCCTTCATCGAGAAAGCCAGTGGAATCAAGAGCCGCTTCGTGATGGACAAGCAAGGCATTCTTGACCCTACGCGCATGGCGCCACGACTGCCGGAACGTTCCAATGACGAACAGTCGATTCTCTGCCAGATGGCCGTCGCTGCTGCCGAGCAGGCGCTACAACGTGCCGGTAAGACCGCGGCTGATGTCGATGCGGTGATCGTCGCCTGCTCCAACCTGCAGCGTGCTTACCCGGCGATTTCGATCGAAGTGCAGGCGGCATTGGGTATCCAGGGCTTTGGCTTCGACATGAACGTCGCCTGCTCCTCCGCGACCTTCGGTATCAACGCTGCCTGCAATGCCGTGCAACTGGGCCAGGCCCGTGCCGTATTGGTGGTGAACCCGGAAATCTGCACCGGCCACTTGAACTTCCGCGACCGTGACAGCCATTTCATTTTTGGTGATGCCGCCACTGCTGTTCTGGTAGAGCGTGCGGATCTGGCGACATCGCCTCATCAATTCGATATTGTCAGTTGCAAGCTGCTGACCCAGTTCTCCAATAACATCCGCAACAATTTCGGTTTCCTCAACCGCGCGGCGGAAGAGGGCGTTGGTGCACCGGATAAACTCTTCGTTCAGGAAGGCCGCAAGGTGTTCCGTGAAGTTTGCCCGATGGTAGCCGAGCTGATCGGCCAGCACTTGAAGGAAAACGACCTTGAAGTCAGCGCCATCAAGCGCTTCTGGCTGCACCAAGCCAACCTCAGCATGAACCACCTGATCGTCAAGAAACTGCTCGGCCGCGAAGCTGAGGCCGATGAGGCGCCGGTCATTCTCGATACCTACGCCAACACCAGTTCGGCAGGTTCGGTTATTGCCCTGCACAAGCACCAGGATGATTTGCCCAAGGGCGCCCTGGGTGTGCTCAGCTCTTTCGGCGCCGGCTACTCGATTGGCAGTGTGATCCTGCGCAAGCGTTGATCACGGCGCGTTTGAAAAATCCTACCCGGGCCATGGTTTTTATTTTCCAACACAGGGAATAATCGCCATGGTCCTGCTGTACTTGCAGGTGGAGGTGTCCAGTTTCTGGCGCTTTAATCAGATTTCCCTGGAAATCTGTGAACGAGGCAAGGATGACTTCGATTGACGAAACCGCACTGCTTGAGCGCTTGTTGGCCGGTGAGCAACAGGCCTATCGAGAACTGATCGAGACCTATCAGAGCGCCATGCGCGCCGTGGCCTATGCCATTGTCGGCAACCGCCAGGCCGACGAGGCGGTGCAGGATGCCTGGCTGGCCGTAGTGCGCAACTTGTCGGGGTTTCAGCGCCGCTCCAGCCTCAAGACCTGGTTGCTGACGATCACCGCCAACGCCGCGAAGAATCGCTACAAGCAAAACCGCCGGGAAGTGCTGCTCGATGATCTGCCTTCACCCCACGGCACGGTCGGCGATGAACGCTTCTCCGGGAACGGCCACTGGTTGCTGGCGCCCCATGCCTGGCATGAAGATACTCCCGAAGCCTTGCTCAGCGAAGATGAACTGCGCCAATGCCTGGAGCATACATTGCTCAGCCTTCCGGATTTGCAGCGCGGCGTGCTGATCCTGCGTGAGCGGCAAGGCCTGGAACTGGAGGAGATTTGTAACCTTCTCGAGATTTCGCTCTCCAATGTGCGGGTGCTGTTGCACAGGGCGCGGCTCAAGGTCTTTGCAACACTGGAACATTTCGAGGAAACCGGCCAATGCTGACATGCAAGGAACAAGTCGCGCGTTCAAGCGACTATCTGGATGGACAACTGACATTTCGTGAGCGCTTGCTGGTACGCCATCACCTTCTGTTTTGCCCCAACTGCCGTCGGTTCATTAAACAGATGCGCTTGATGCAGGCCACTTTGCGAAAAATGCCCGAGTCGCCCGTCAGCGATGCCGAGCAGTTGGCAGCGAACCTGGCTGCAAAAAAACGCGAAGCCGAATAGTGCTGACACAGCTCGAAACTCTTCAAAAAACGCCTGAACAGCCCTGCAACGGGACTTTCAGGCTTATTACCAATCGAAGTAAAAAGTTCATCTGTAACAAAACTTTTATATAACAGCCACCAATCTGACATCAGCCCACGCCAAGATTCCCTCCCAACACAAAGCGGCCCTGACCGCGTGTTTTTCAAACGCAATCAAGACCATAGACAGCTTTTAGATAGGGGAATTCTTCGATGATCCGTAAGCACTTCGCCGGTTTCGCGGCCAGCGCGCTGGCCCTCGCCGTTACCGCCCAGGCTTTCGCGGGTACCGTGACTACCGACGGCGCCGATATCGTAGTAAAGACGAAAGGCGGCCTGGAAGTTGCCACAACTGACAAGGAATTCAGCTTCAAGCTGGGTGGTCGTATTCAGGCGGACTACAGCCGCTTCGATGGTTTCTACACCAACAACGGCAATACTGCCGATGCCGGTTACTTCCGTCGTGCGTTCCTGGAGCTGGGCGGGGTGCTGTATACCGACTGGGCTTATCAGGTCAACTACGACTTCTCCCACAACGCCGGTGGCGATAACCGCAGCGAAGACGGCTACTTCGACGAAGCTTCCCTGGCTTACAACGGCTTCAAGCCGGTCTCGATCAAAGTGGGTCGTTTCGACCCTGAGTTCGGCCTGGAAAAAGCCACCAGCTCCAAATGGGTAACCGCCCAGGAGCGTACCGCTGCCTATGACCTGGTCGATTGGACCAACTCCCACAACGGCGGCATGGGTATCCAGGTTTCCGGTAACGCTGGCGATTCGCTGTACGGCTCGTTGGGTGTATTTGCCAAGGATGCCCTCAACCAGGCCGAAGACGGCGACAGCACCCGTCAGGCCAACTTCCGTGGTGTGTGGGCCCCCTTCCACGAAGCGGGCAACGTTTTACACCTGGGCGTCGACTATGCGGCACGCGACTTGTCCGACACTGCGTTCGACGGCCGTATCCGCAGCCGCCTGGGCATGCGTGGCGTAAGCACCGACGGTGGCCAGGACGCTGGTACCAATGGCAACCGCCTGTTGCTCGGTGGCGCCAACAACACGCCGGCCGGTGCCTACGACCTGGACAGCGCCTGGGCCGTGGAAGCTGCCTGGGCCCTGGGGCCGTTCTCCCTGCAGGGTGAATACCTCAAGCGTGAAACCAAGGCCGACAGCGATGCCTTCAGCGACATCGAGTCCGAAGGCTATTACGGTCAAGTGGCCTACACCCTTACTGGCGAGGCCCGTGGCTACAAGCTTGGCAAGTTCGATGCGATCAAGCCTAACAACAAGCAGTACGGTGCCTGGGAACTCTTCTATCGCTATGATCACCTCAGCACCGACGACAACAACGGTGCCTTTGCCAACATCGGTGATATCGAAGGCAAGGTGCATAACGTTGGTGTGAACTGGTACGCCAACGAAGCTGTGAAGATCAGCGCCGTTTATGTGAAGACCAACGTCGAAAACGCCGAGAACGGCGCAGGCGACGACAGCGGCGACGGTTTCGTGACCCGCGCGCAATACGTGTTCTAAGTTTCACCCATCCGTTACCGACTCCCTTTGGAGCCCCGCCTTGTGCGGGGCTTTTTTTCGCCTGCGCGAACGTTCAGACTGCGCACATGCATATTCTGACGCTCGACCACCTTGCCGACCTCGATGCCGCCACTTGGGATGCCTTGGTGCCGGGTGCGCAGCCTTTTCTGCGCCATGGGTTCCTCAGTGCCCTCGAAGACAGCGGCAGCGTGGGCAAACGCAGCGGCTGGAAACCGTCACACCGCGTCGGCGTAGATGCTCAGGGGCAGGTGTTGGCCGCCTTGCCGGCTTATGTGAAAAACCATTCTTACGGCGAATACGTGTTCGACCACGGCTGGGCGGATGCCTGTGCACGTGCTGGCATCGACTACTACCCCAAGTTGCTTTGCGCCGTGCCTTTTTCACCCGTCAGTGGCTCACGCTTATTGGGCTATCCCGAAGCGGCGGGGCAACTGCTCGATCAGTTGGTCGAGCAACTGCCAGGTCGCGGTTTGTCCAGCATGCACATCAATTTCACCGACGAAATCGCCGATGCAGTCATGGGAGAGCGTGACGGCTGGCTGGAGCGCCTGGGTTGCCAGTACCACTGGAACAACCGCGGCTATCGGGACTTCCAGGATTTCCTCGACACCCTGAGTTCACGCAAGCGCAAGCAGATGCGCAAGGAACGTGAACAAGTGGCTGGCCATGGCATCGAATTTGACTGGTACACGGGCCAGCAGTTGAGCGAAATCGAGTGGGATTTCGTGTATGCCTGCTATGCCAATACCTATGCCGTGCGCCGTCAAGCGCCTTACCTGACGCGGGAGTTCTTCAGCCTGCTGGCCGAGCGCATGCCCGAGTCGATCAGGGTGGTGCTGGCCAGGCAAGCGGGCCGCCCGGTGGCCATGGCGTTCAGTCTGGTGGGTGATGATAGTTTCTATGGGCGTTACTGGGGCTGCTTGGCCGAATACGACCGCTTGCATTTTGAAACCTGTTTCTACCAGGGCATGGACTACGCCATCGCCAACGGGCTGCAACGGTTCGATGCCGGTGCCCAGGGCGAGCATAAGTTGATACGTGGGTTCGAGCCGGTCATTACCCACTCCTGGCATTACCTGGTGCATCCGGGGTTGAAGGCGGCGGTCAGCCATTTCCTCGAGCAGGAGAGGGCGGGGATTCGGGCCTATGCCGAGGAGGCGAGGGCGGCTTTGCCTTATCGGCAAAGCTGAGCGCCGCTCCCCTGTAGGAGCTGCCGAAGGCTGCGAAGGGCTGCGCAGCGGCCCCGGCATCCAATGCTGAAAGAAGGTCCTGGGGCCCTTGTCGCAGCCTGGCGGCAGCTCCTACATGGATCCTTGCAAGGCAGGCATTTCAATCTATTCCCACAAACCCACCCGTCTGGTGATGCCACAACCGCGCATACAACCCCTGGTGCGCGAGCAATTCGCTGTGGCTACCACTTTCGGCAATATGCCCATTCTCCAGCACCACCAGCCGGTCCATCCGGGCGATGGTCGAGAGGCGGTGGGCGATGGCGATCACGGTCTTGCCTTGCATCAGGGTTTCCAGGCTTTCCTGGATGGCTGCCTCGACCTCCGAGTCCAGGGCCGAGGTCGCTTCGTCCATGATCAGGATCGGCGCATCCTTGAGCAGAACCCGGGCGATTGCGATCCGCTGGCGCTGGCCACCGGAAAGCTTGACCCCGCGTTCGCCCACGTGGGCATCGAAACCGGTGCGGCCCTGGGCATCGCACAGGTGCGGGATGAATTCGTCGGCGCGGGCCTTGCGTACCGCTTGCCAGAGTTCTTCGTCGCTGGCTCCGGGCTTGCCATACAGCAGGTTTTCCCGAATCGAACGGTGCAGCAGAGAGGTGTCCTGGGTGATCATGCCGATCTGTTCGCGCAGGCTTTCCTGGGTGACTTGGGATATATCCTGGTCATCGATCAGAATCCGTCCGCCTTCGAGGTCGTACAAGCGCAGCAGCAGATTGACCAAGGTCGATTTGCCGGCACCGGAGGGGCCGATCAACCCGATCTTTTCACCGGGGCGGATGGCCAGGGTCAGGTCGCTGATGATGCGGGTTGCCTTGCCGTAGTGGAAATCCACGTCCTCGAAACGCACCGCGCCGCAATCGACTTTCAGCCGGGGTGCATCCGCGCGGTCGGTCACGGTGACCGGCTGGGCGATGGTCTGCAGGCCGTCCTGGACCATGCCGATGTTTTCGAAAATGCCGTTGACCACCCACATGATCCAGCCGGACATGTTGACGATGCGAATCACCAGGCCCGTGGCCAGGGCGATGGCCCCGACACTGATCACCGACTGGGTCCACAACCACAAGGCCAGCCCGGTGGTGCCGACGATCAACAGGCCGTTGAGGGTGGTGATGACCACGTCCATGCTGGTGACGACGCGTGCCGCCAGCTGGGTTTTTTCGGTCTGCTCGCTGATGGCTTCGCGGGCGTACTGTTGTTCCGATTGGGTATGAGCGAACAGTTTCAGCGTGGCGATGTTGGTATAGCCGTCGACGATGCGCCCCATCAGCTTGGAGCGCGCATCGGAGGAGATCACCGAGCGCTCCTTGATCCGGGGCACGAAGTAATAAAGTGCGCCGATATAGCAGGCAATCCAGCTGGCCAGGGGAATCATCAGCCGCCAGTCCGCCTCAGCGAACAGCACCAGGGAGCTGATGGCGTAGATCAGCACGTGCCACAAGGCGTCGACCGCCTGTACGGCTGAATCGCGTAGGGAGTTGCCAGTTTGCATGATGCGCTGGGCGATGCGCCCGGCGAAATCATTCTGGAAGAAATTCAGGCTCTGCTTGAGCACATAACTGTGGTTTTGCCAGCGGATCAGGCTGGTCATGCCCGGGTTGATGGTCTGGTGCACCAGCAGGTCGTGCAGGCCGACGAAGATCGGTCGCAACACCAAAGCCACCAGCAGCATCCACAACAACTCGCTGCCGTGCTCGTTGAAAAACAGATGGCTGGGCGTGCTTTGGGTCAGGTCGATGATGCGGCTCAGGTAACTGAACAGGGCCACTTCGATCAGTGCGCCGATCAGGCCGACCACCAGCAAGGCGGCGAAACTCGGCCAGACCTGGCGCAGGTAGTACAGGTAAAACGGCAGGACCTTGCCCGGAGGGGCCGCTGTCGGAGCGTCGCGGAAGATATCGATCAACTGCTCGAAACGACGGTACAACATGGGGGCGGCCTCTCCGTGTGAGGTGACCGGCGCGGCCGGTTACAGACGCAACGCGCTTATTCCGTGCGCTTGGCGGACTTTATCAGGATTGGGTCCACCGGTACGTTTTGCATGCCTTGTTTGGTGGTGGTTTGTGAATTGACGATGTTATCCACCACATCCATGCCGCTTACGACCTTGGCGAATACGGCGTAGCCGGCATCACGACCCGGATTGAGAAATTCATTATCGGCGACGTTGATGAAAAACTGGCTGGTCGCCGAGTTGGGATTGGAGGTGCGGGCCATCGACAGGGTGCCGCGCACGTTTTTCAAGCCATTGCTGGCTTCATTCTTGATCGGGTCCTTGGTCTCTTTTTGCTGCATCTGCGCAGTGAAGCCCCCGCCCTGGGCCATGAAGCCGGGAATCACTCGGTGGAAGATGGTGTTGGTGTAAAAGCCACTGTCGACGTACTCGAGAAAGTTCTTGGTGGTGACCGGTGCCTTGACCGGGTCCAGTTCGATCTCGATCTTGCCCATGCTGGTGTCCAGCACGACATGAGGCGCAGTGGCAGTGGCCGCCATCAGGCTGGTGGCGAACATGACGGAACCGGCAGCGAGGAGGATTTTTTTCAGCATAGATTCAATGATCCTTGGTATGAGTTGGGACTGCCGCCAGAAATTGCAGCAGAGTCTGGTTGAATGCCTGCGGTTGATCCAGTGGGGTAGCGTGCCGTGAATCGGCAATCACCGCCAGTTGTGCATCAGGGATCAGCGCTGTGTAGTGCTCTTTCAGGGCCACCGGCGTGTAGTCGCGGTCGGCACTGATGATCAGGGTAGGACAATTGATGCGCGCCAGGCGTTCCTGCACGCCCCAGCCAACGATGGCGTCGAAACTGGCAGCGTATGCCCGTTTATCGTTGCGCGCCCAGCGCTCGGCCATGGTGCGGCGCAGCCCGGCCTGCTCGGGCTTGGGAAAGAGTTTGGCGCCCAGCGCCTTGCCGACGGTGGCCGGGCTCAACAGCCGTGCCAAGGCCCAGCGCTTGGCCCATTGCAGGTAGTCATCGGGTTTTTTCAGCTTGACCTGGGGGGCACTGTTGACGATGCACAGGCTGCGCAACAAGCCCGGGTGATCCACGGCGGTCTGGAAGCCGATCATCCCGCCCATGGATAGGCCGACCAGGTGCACCGGTGCCAGGTTCAGGTGCTCGCACAAGGCCACCAGGTCGGCGCTGAAGCCTTGGATACTGTAGCGTTCGCGGGGTTTGTCGGAGCGGCCATGACCGCGCACATCGGTGACGATGACCCGATAATGCCGGGCCAGCACCGGGATCTGGTATTCCCAGTCCTGGCAGCTGGAGCCCAGCCCGTGGACCAGCACGAGCGGGTCGCCCTGGCCGTATTCCTCATAGTGCAATGCGCATCCATCGTGTTCGAAATAGGCCATGGGACGTACCTGTCAGGCTTGTTGAGGGGCGGCGAAGGGGGCATCCAGCGGCGCGGTATCAAAGGTGCGCAGCAACTCGACGAGAATCTGCGTGGCCGGGCCCAGGGGTTTGTCCTTGTTCGAGTACAGGTAGAAGGTGGGATGGCGGCTGCCACCCTGGTCCAACGGTAGCACCTTGAGCACGCCCTCCGTGAGTTCGCGTTCGATCAGGTGGCGTGGTAGCCAGGCAAACCCCAGGCCACTGCTGACGAAGGTGCTGGCGGTTGCCAGGCTGCCGACCGTCCAGCGCTGCTCGGCACCCAGCCAGCCGACATCGCGCGGTTGCTGGCGCCCGGAATCGCGGATCACCACCTGCAACTGGCTTTCCAGGTCCTGGAAACTCAGTTCCCGCTGCAAGCGGTGCAGGGCATGGTCGGGGTGGGCCACGGCGACGAATTCCACGGCACTCATTTCGGTGCCCAGGTAGCCGGGAATGTTGAAGCCACTGATGGCCAGGTCAGCGACGCCTTCGAGCAGTACTTCTTCGACACCAGACAGTACCTCCTCACGCAGGCGCACCCGGCAACCACGGCTTTGTGGCATGAAGGCGGTCAAGGCCCGTACCAGGCGCGCGTTGGGGTAGGCGGCGTCCACCACCAGGCGCACTTCCGCCTCCCAGCCTTGCTCCATGTGATGGGCCAGGTCCTCAAGCTGGCTGGCCTGCTTGACCAATTGCCGTGAACGGCGCAACAGCACGCCGCCGGCTTCGGTCAGCACCGCCTTGCGTCCATCGATGCGCAGCAGGGGCACGCCCAGCTGGTCCTGCATGCGTGCAACGGTGTAGCTGACCGAGGACTGGGAGCGGTGCAGCGCTTCTGCGGCCTGGGCGAAGCCGCCGTGATCGACGACTGCCTGCAATGTTCGCCATTGATCCAGGGTAACGCGCGGCGCTTTCATCATCGCCTCCTCTTGTCCTAAGCTGGCAGCCCCCCATGGAGACTGTCGTATGAAAAAGTGTTGTGTGGTACTGCTGGCGCTGTTGCCGATGACGGCCTTTGCCTACCCCATCGAAGTAGAAAAAAACCTGGATGGGGTAAAAATCGACTACACCACCTACGACACCGACTACGACATGGGCTCCATTACCCTGAACAACTATGGCGACGTGGCTGCCACGTGCCGGGTCATTTTCCGCAATGGGCCTGAATCGCCACGCACACGCCGCGTGCAGATCCAGGCAAAGCATAGTTCCGACGTCACGGCCAAATTCAACCGCAGTATTATCAAGTTGCGCATTCAGGTGGACTGCAAACCGGCCTGAGGCGTGCGCAGATACTCCGGCAGACCTGCTTGTCAGGTTAGAGCAAAGCTTCGATAAAACAACTTTTTTGATAGGTTTAAGCGGTTTTTTGCGCTTTTTAATCGATTGGTCGCTGCGTAATCTTCACTCCATCGACTTAACCCCTTGATGGAGTCAACCCAATGTCCCGCGTCCTGATCATCGAAAGCAGTGCCCGCCAGCAAGATTCGGTTTCACGCCAGCTGACCCAGCAGTTCATCAGCCAATGGCAAGCGGCCCACCCGGCCGACCAGATCACCCTTCGCGACTTGGCGGTTGACCCAGTGCCACACCTGGACGCCAACCTGCTCGGTGGCTGGATGAAACCCGAAGTTCAGCGCAGTGCTGCCGAACTCGAAGCGCTGCAGCGCTCCAACGTATTGACTGACGAAGTCCTGGCTGCCGATGTGCTGGTGCTGGCGGCACCCATGTACAACTTCACGATCCCCAGCACGTTGAAGGCTTGGTTGGACCATGTGTTGCGTGCCGGCGTGACCTTCAAGTACACCCCAACTGGCCCGCAGGGTTTGCTCACTGGTAAACGCGCTTACGTCCTGACTGCTCGGGGTGGACTGCATGCCGGCAATTCCACCGACCATCAGGAGCCTTACTTGCGCCAGGTGATGGGTTTTATCGGTATCCATGACGTCAGCTTCATCCATGCCGAAGGCTTGAACATGGGCGGCGACTTCCAGGAAAAGGGTTTGAACCAGGCCAAGGCGGCGCTGGCAAAGGTAGCCTGAAGGTAACGATATCCTGACACCCTAATAGCGAGCGCATTGCGCTCGATCGCGGGCAAGCCCGCTCCTACAGAATGTGTATTGAGCCTGTAGGAGCGGGCTTGCCCGCGATAAGGACCGACAGGTCCTTCAGAATCACTGTTGCCCGCCCAGCCCCAACCCGCTAAGGTCGCCGCCATCACGCAAGGGGCAGGCATGGGCTATCTACTGGTTGTTACATTGATTCAAGCATTTTCGTTCAGCTTGATCGGCGAGTACCTGGCCGGTCACGTCGACAGCTATTTCGCGGTGCTGGTCCGGGTGTTGCTGGCTGGGCTGGTGTTCTTGCCATTGACCCGCTGGCGTCAGGTCGAGCCGCGTTTCATGCATTCGATGCTTTTGATCGGTGCGTTGCAGTTCGGCATTACCTACGTATGCCTGTACCTGAGCTTCAGGGTACTGACAGTACCGGAAGTTCTGCTGTTCACCATTCTCACGCCCCTGCATGTGACGCTGATCGAGGACGCCCTGAACCGGCGTTTCAATTTCTGGGCACTGCTGGCAGCACTGGTGGCGGTGGCGGGGGCGGCGGTGATCCGTTTCGACAGCATCAACCCGGACTTCTTCATGGGGTTCTTGCTGCTGCAGCTGGCCAACTTCACCTACGCGGCCGGGCAAGTGCTGTACAAGCATCTGGTGGCCCGTTACCCCAGTGACTTGCCGCATTACCGGCGGTTCGGCTACTTCTACCTGGGTGCGTTGCTGGTGGTCTTGCCCGCGTTCCTGTTGTTCGGCAACACCCAGCATTTGCCCCAGACGTCCGTGCAATGGAGTGTGTTGGGCTTTCTCGGGCTGTGCTCGACGGCGTTGGGGCTGTACTGGTGGAACAAGGGCGCTTGCCTGGTTTCAGGCGGCACCCTGGCGGTGATGAACAACCTGCACGTGCCGATCGGCTTGCTGCTCAATTTGCTGATCTGGAATCAGCACGAGCCACTCGGGCGCTTGTTCTTCGGCGGCTCGATCATTCTGCTGTCGTTATGGATCAGTCGGCTCGGCAACCAGCGCTGGGCTGCGTTGCGGCGCACGCAGTAAGCCGGCACGCAGGTCGTTGCCGCTGGGCTGCTGGTACAGGTTGAGGCCGAACTCCGGCAGCACAGCCAGAAGGTAGTCGAAGATATCGCCCTGGATGCGCTCGTACTCGGCCCAGGCCGTGGTACGGGTGAAGCAATAGATTTCCAGCGGTACGCCCTGGGAAGTGGCCTGCATCTGGCGGACCATACAGGTCATGTTCGGCTGTATTTCCGGGTTGCTCTTGAGGTAGGCCAGGGCATAGGCGCGGAACGTCCCGATGTTGGTCATGCGTCGACGGTTGGCCGACAGCTGCGCGACGTTGCCCTGGGCTTCGTTCCAGCTGCGCAGCTCGGCCTTCTTGCGCCCCATGTAGTCGGTCAGCAGGTGAACCTGGCTCAGGTTGTGCTCTTCGTCGTCGCGCAGAAAGCGCACGCTGCTGGCATCGATGAACAGGCTGCGCTTGATGCGCCGGCCACCGGCCTGCTGCATGCCGCGCCAGTTCTTGAAGGATTCGGACATCAGGCGCCAGGTGGGAATCGAGACGATGGTCTTGTCGAAATTCTGCACCTTGACCGTATGTAGGGTGATATCCACCACGTCACCGTCGGCCCCTACCTGGGGCATTTCAATCCAGTCGCCGACACGCAGCATGTCATTGCTGGTCAGTTGCACGCTGGCGACAAACGACAGCAGGGTGTCCTTGTACACCAACAGAATCACCGCCGACATGGCACCGAGCCCCGACAGCAGCAGTAACGGTGAGCGGTTGATCAGGGTGGCGACGATGATGATCGCGCCGAAAATGTAGATGACCATTTTCGCCAGTTGCACGTAGCCCTTGATCGAGCGTGTGCGGGCGTGGCGTGTACGTGCGTAGATATCCAGCAGGGCATTGAGCAGGGCGCTCACGGCCAGGAGCAGGAACAGGATGCTGAAGGCCAGGGCCAGGTTGCCGAGGAACAGACTGGTCTTGGCTTTAAGCTCAGGTACCAGGCTCAAGCCGAACTGCACCACCAGCGAAGGCACCATCTGTGCCAGACGGTGGAACACCTTGTTGTTCAGCAGGTCGTCGAGCCAGTGCAGGGCTGGCTGACGAGACAGCAACTTGACGCCGTGCAATATCAGGTAGCGAGCCACACGCCCCAGCACCAGGGCGATGACCAGCAACAAGCCCAGGCCAAGGCCGGCTTGCAACATCGGGTGTTGATCGAGGGCGCCGAAGGCTGCCCGCACATCGAGCCAAATCTGTTGAATATCCATGCGCTGAAGAGCCGCTCCTGAAGTCTGACAAAAAACAATTAGAGCCCATCGACAAGTCAAAAAGCCAATCGGGCGGGCCTTACAGCTCTTTTTACCGCACTTTTGCCTGATCAATTGGTGAGAAAGGCGTAAAGAAATTCGGCTAAGGCGCCGGAAACCGTTACGCTATGCAGTTGAATTTATGCACTTCGCCGAGGTAACACCCGTGTTTTCCCAATTCGCCCTGCACGAACGCCTGCTCAAAGCCGTGGCCGAGCTTAAATTTGTCGAGCCAACCCCGGTACAGGTAGCCGCTCTTCCGCTGGCGCTGCAGGGGCGTGACCTGCGGGTGACGGCGCAAACCGGCAGCGGCAAGACCGCAGCCTTTGTCTTGCCGATTCTCAACCGCCTGATCGGCCCGGCCAAGGTGCGCGTGACCATCCGCGCCCTGATCCTGTTGCCAACCCGCGAACTGGCCCAGCAGACCCTCAAGGAAGTGGAGCGGTTCTCCCAGTTCACGTTTATCAAGTCCGGCCTGATCACCGGCGGCGAAGACTTCAAGGTGCAGGCCGCAATGCTGCGCAAGGTGCCGGATATCCTCATCGGTACGCCTGGTCGCTTGCTTGAGCAACTCAATGCCGGCAACCTGGACCTGAGCGAAGTCGAAGTGCTGGTGCTCGACGAAGCTGACCGCATGCTCGACATGGGCTTTGCCGAAGACGTCCAGCGCCTGTGCGATGAAAGCAAGAACCGCCAGCAGACGTTGCTGTTCTCCGCCACCACCGGCGGTGCCGGCCTGCGCGAGATGATCGGCAAGGTGCTGAAGGACCCTGAGCACTTGCTGATCAACAACGTCAGCCAGTTGAACGAAGGCACTCGCCAGCAGATCATCACCGCTGACCATAACATCCACAAGGAGCAGATCCTCAACTGGCTGCTGGCCAATGAGACTTATCAGAAGGCCATCGTCTTCACCAATACCCGGGCCATGGCCGACCGCCTGTACGGGCGCCTGGTGGCGCAGGAATACAAGGCGTTCGTCCTGCATGGCGACAAGGACCAGAAAGACCGCAAGCTGGCCATCGACCGCCTGAAGCAGGGTGGGGTGAAGATCCTGGTGGCCACTGACGTTGCTGCCCGTGGCCTGGATGTGGATGGCCTGGACCTGGTGGTCAACTTCGATATGCCACGCAGTGGCGACGAATACGTGCACCGCATTGGCCGTACCGGCCGCGCCGGCAATGAAGGCCTGGCCATTTCGCTGATTACCCATGGCGACTGGAACCTGATGTCAAGCATTGAGCGCTACCTCAAGCAGCGTTTCGAGCGTCGCGTGATCAAGGAAGTCAAAGGCACCTACAGTGGGCCGAAGAAGGTCAAGGCGTCGGGCAAGGCCGTTGGTGTGAAGAAGAAAAAGACCGACAAAAAGACCGACAAGAAAGCGGTCGCCAAGACGCCGACCAAGCGCAAGAGCGTGAACCGGCCGAAGTCGGATGCCCCGGCCCTGGTCAGCCAGGACGGCATGGCACCGCTCAAGCGGCGCAAGCCGGCGGCTCCGGCTGCTGAGTAAGGTTTAGCGATGTAGCGAAAAACCCGGACATGTTCCGGGTTTTTGTTGTTTGTACCGGCCTCATCGCTGGCAAGCCAGCTTGTATGGTAAGACTTGAAGGGAGGAGGAG
>CAYVPI010000083.1:0-21773 GCA_964453495.1 uncultured Pseudomonas sp.
GCGGCGGTCACGTAGTCGCGGTTGAGCTCGCCCATCACCGCTGCGCGGGTCAGGCGCACGTACGAAGGCAGCGAGACCACGGCGATGGCGATCACGGTGTTGATCAGGCCTGGGCCGAGGATGGCGACGATGGCCACGGCCAGCAGCAGCGAGGGCAGGGCCAGCATGATGTCCATCAGGCGCATGATCGAGGGGCCGAGCACGCGTGGGAAGAAGCCGCCCAGCAGGCCAAGGAGGATGCCCGGGATCAACGACATCACCACCGAAGACAGGCCGATCATCAGCGATAGCCTGGAACCTGTGATCAGGCGCGAGAGCAGGTCGCGGCCCAGTTCGTCGGTGCCGAGGATGAACTGCCATTGGCCGCCTTCGAGCCACACCGGCGGGGTCAGCAGGGCATCGCGAAATTGCTCGCTGGGGTCATGGGGCGCGACCCAGGGCGCGAAAATCGCGCAAAAAACGATCAGCAACATGAATAGCAAGCCGGCGACTGCGCCTTTGTTCTTGGCGAAGGCTTGCCAGAATTCCTTGTACGGGGACGGGTAAAGCAGGCTTTGGTCGACTGCTGCCGCTGGAGTATTGGTAGTCATGTTCGGGCTCTCAGCGCTGATGACGGATGCGGGGGTTGACCAGGCCGTAGAGGATGTCCACGACGAAGTTGACCATGATCACCAGGCACGCGATTAACAGGATGCCGTTCTGTACCACCGGGTAGTCGCGGGCACCGATGGCTTCGATCAGCCATTTGCCGATACCCGGCCAGGAGAAGATGGTTTCGGTCAGCACGGCACCGGACAGCAGGGTACCGACCTGCAGGCCGAACACGGTCAGCACCGGGATCAGTGCGTTGCGCAGGCCGTGGACGAACACCACGCGCGCCGGCGACAGGCCCTTGGCCCGTGCGGTACGCACGTAGTCCTCGCGCAGTACTTCGAGCATCGAGGAACGGGTCATGCGTGCAATCACCGCCAACGGAATGGTACCCAGCACGATGGACGGCAGGATCAGGTGCATGAGCGCATCCTTGAAGGCGCCTTCTTCATCGCTGAGCAGGGTGTCGATGAGCATGAAGCCGGTTTTCGGCTCGATGTCGTAGAGCAGGTCGACCCGTCCGGAGACTGGCGTCCAGCCCAGGCTCACGGAGAAGAACATGATCAGGATCAGGCCCCACCAGAAGATCGGCATCGAGTAGCCCGCAAGCGAAATGCCCATCACCCCGTGATCGAACAACGAGCCCCGCTTGAGCGCAGCAATCACCCCTGCCAGCAGACCGAGGATGCCGGCAAAGATCAGCGCGCAGATCGCCAGCTCAAGGGTGGCCGGGAAAAGGGAGAGGAACTCGTGCCAAACGCTTTCGCGAGTGCGCAGCGATTCGCCCAGGTCGCCCTGGGCCAGCTTGCCGACGTAGTCGATGTATTGCGCGTACAGCGGCTTGTTCAAGCCCAGCCGTTCCATGGCCTGGGCGTGCATCTCGGGGTCGACCCGGCGCTCGCCCATCATGACCTCCACCGGGTCGCCAGGGATCAGGCGTATCAGCGCGAAGGTCAGCAAGGTGATGCCGAAGAAGGTCGGGATCAGTAATCCCAGGCGTCGGGCAATAAAACTAAACATCTTCTGTGGTACCTCATCAGCCGGTAAGGCGTCTCGATCTACTTCGCTCGGGTGGTCGCGAAGTTATTATTGGTCAGGGGGCTAATGTGATAACCCTCGACGTTGTTGCGTACAGCGGTAAACAGTTTCGGGTGCGCCAGGCTGATCCACGGCTGCTGGTCGTGGAAGACCTGCTGGGCCTGTTCGTAGAGTGCAGCACGTTCGGCCGGTTCTGTCTTTGCGCGTGCCTGGGTTATCAATTCATTGAAGGCCTTGTTGCACCAGCGTGCGTAATTTTCTCCACTGACGGTGGCATCGCAGCTCAGGTTAGGTACGAGGAAATTGTCCGGGTCGCCGTTGTCGCCGGCCCAGCCGGAGAAGACCAGATCGTGCTCGCCGCGCTTGGCGCGCTTGAGCAGTTCGCCCCATTCGAGCACACGAATGTCCAGCTTGATACCCACCTTGGCCAGATCTGCTTGCAGCATCTGCGCGCCCAGCAATGGATTAGGGTTGGTTACACCGCCGCCGTTACGGATGAACAGGCTGAATTTCTGGCCCTGGGGCACACCGGCTTGCTTAAGCAGTTCACGGGCCGCGGCCGGGTCATGGGGCAGGTCTTTGATGGTCGTGTTGAAACCCAGCAGCGTCGGCGGGTAGGGATTGATGCCGGGTGTGGCGCGGCCCTCGCCGAACATTGCCTTGAGGTAGGCCTGCTTGTCGAAGGCCATGGCGATGGCCTGGCGCACCCGTACGTCGCTGAGGTAGGGGTGGGTGGTGTTCATGGCCACGTAGCTGGTCATCAGGGCCTCCATGGCCTCGACCCGCAGGTTCGGGTCGGCCTGGATGCTGCTGATGTCATCGGGCTTGGGGTAGAGCGCGACCTGGCATTCGCCTGCCTTGAGCTTTTGCAGGCGCACGTTGCTGTCGGTGGTGATGGCAAACACCAGTACGTCGCTGGGTGGCTTGCCCTTGTAGTAATCCGGGTTGGCTCGGTAGCGGACTTGGGCGTCCTTGTTGTAGCGGGTGAGGATGAAGGGGCCGGTGCCGATCGGCTTGCTGTTGAGGTCAGCGGTCTTGCCGGCCTTGAGCAATTGATTGCCGTACTCGGCTGAATAGATGGAGGTAAACCCCATGGCCATGTCGCGCAAAAAGGGCGCTTCGGGCCGGGTCAGGGTAAAGCGGACGGTGGTGTCATCGAGTTTGTCGATGCGCCCCAGCAAATCCTTGAAGCCCATGCCTTCGAAATAGGGAAAGCCCACCGAGGTCTTGTTGTGCCAGGGATGCTGTGGGTCGAGCTGGCGCTGGAAACTCCAGAGCACGTCATCGGCATTGAATTCACGGCTGGGTGTGAAGTAATCGGTGGTCTGGAACTTGACCCCGCGCCGCAGGTGGAAGGTATAGGTCAGGCCATCGGCGCTGATGTCCCAGCGTTCGGCCAGGCCAGGCTGGATGTCGGTGGTGCCGGGCTTGAAGTCCACCAGGCGGTTGAACACCGTTTCAGCCGAGGCATCGGCGGTCGTCGCCGCGGTGTATTGGACGATATCGAAACCTTCGGGGCTGGCCTCAGTGCAAACCACCAGCGGTTTGGCCACGCAGACGCCAGCGGCGACGCTCAGCAGTGCGGCTGCCAGGGCAGCCTGTAGGGGTAGCAGTTTCATGTAGCCCTCTGCGGTCAATAGCCAGATTAGCCGCTGCGACCGATTCGTCGAATCGGCCGCAGCTGCTGTTTACAGGATGTTGAAGGGAACGGTGGTGACGATACGCAGCTCGTTCAAACTGCCATCGCTCTGGTTTTCGCTGGCCCGGTGGGCGGTGTAGGTCGCCCGCACGGTGGTGTCGCGCAGGGCTCCGCTTTGCACGGTGTAACTGCTGCCGATGCTGTACTCATAGTGGTGTTCGCCATCCATGTTGCGCACGTTATACCCCGTGCCTTTGTAGTGGGTGCCATCGATGCCCCAGCCGCGCGCCTGGTAGATGTTGAACTTCAAGCCCGGTATGCCGTAGGCGGCCATGTTCAGGCCATAACCCACCTGGAACGACTTTTCGTTGGGGCCGTTGTAGTCCGAGAACAAGGAGTTGGCCAAGAAGATGGCATTGGTTTCATGCACATAGTCGAAGTACTCATTGCCGGCCACTTCCTGGTACGCCAGGGTCAGGCTGTGGGCCTTGTGGCTGGCGGTGAAGGACAGGCTGTAGGTGTCGTTGTCGATCTTGCCCAGCTTGCTCTGGCCCTGGTCGCGGGTCTTGTAGTAGTTAAGGCCGGTGGTGAGGCTGACGACGGCGTTGTCGCCCAGCTCATGATTGGCCCCGAAGTAGTACTGGTCCCAGAAGTCTTCGACCCGGGAGGTGAACAGGCTGGTGCTGAGGCTTTTGAAGGGCTGGTAGTTCACCCCAGCGATGCTGACGCGATCGGAGTTGGCCGCGACCGATGCATACTCGGAACTGAATTTACTCAGGCCCTGCTCGGTGCGTGACGATACCCGGTCGAAACTGCCGGCCTGAAACGACAGGTTGTCGAACTCTTCGCTCAACACACTGACCCCCTCGAAGCTCGACGGCAGCGCGCGGTTGCCGATGTAGGCGAATACAGGTGTGTTGAGCGATTGTCGCCCGGCGGTTAGCGTGGTGTTGGAGATTCGCGCCTTCACATTGGCCAGGCCCAGCTTGCTCCATTGGCCGATGACATCGCCGTCGCTGTGGGTCAGGGTGCGGTTGTTCGGCCCGTCCACCTTTTCGCGGTCGCGCTCAAGGGCGATGGCATTGTAGGCGGCGACTTCGGTGCTGATGCCGACAATGCCCTGGGTGAAGCCGGAGCTGTAATTGAGGATGGTGCCCTGCACCCAGTTGTCGCGGCTGCTGGTGGGCACGCGGGTGCCGTCGCCGTTGGTGTAGTTCCACAATGGGCCACGCTTGGCGCGTTCGCTGGCGTACCAGTTACGGGTCGAGCCCGACAAGTTCTGGCCTTCGATAAAGCCCGACGCCTGGGCCTGGGCGCTGGTGTCTTTGACCGCCACAGGGATGAAAGCCTGGCTGGCAGGTTCTGCATAGGCGGTGGCCGACAATCCGCTGAGGGCCAGGGCGAGTACTGCTGTTGTGTTGAGTTTCAAGGTGCAACTCCTTTGATTCTTTGTACGGCCTGCCTTTCTTTTCTGGCTGGCTCTATGTGTCCGGGCACGGTGGGGTGCCCCATGAAAAAGCTGATTTCGGTCAGCAGAACGCCGCGCAAGCAGTGCTGCTACCGCAAGGGAATGGGCTTTTTCTATTCGATGGACACACCGGAAAAAATGTTGCGACCGAAGGGGCTCACTTCGAACCCTGCCACCTTCGCGCTCATGGGCTGGTTGACCGTGGAGTGGGCGATCGGTGTGATCGGCACCTGCTCCTTGAGACGCTGCTGGGCCTGTTTGTACAAGGCTGTGCGCTGCTCACGGTCAGTCAGTTTCCGGGCTTGCTTGATCAGGCTGTCGTAGGGCTGGTCGCACCACATGGCCCAGTTGTTGGCACCGATGGCATCGCAGCCATGCAGGCTGCCCAACCAGTTATCGGGGTCGCCGTTGTCTCCGGTCCAGCCGATCAGTACCACGTCGTGTTCGCCATCCTTGGTGCGCTTGAGGTACTCGCCCCATTCGTAGCTGACGATCTTCACTTTCAGGCCAATCCTGGCCCAGTCGGCCTGGAGCATTTCGGCCATGAGCTTGGCATTGGGGTTATACGGGCGCTGCACGGGCATGGCATAGAGCGTGATCTCGGTGCCGTCCTCGACGCCGGCCTGCTTGAGCAGGGCCTTGGCTTTTTCCGGGTCGTAGGCCGCATCCTGGATGGTCTCGTCATAGGACCATTGGGTTGGCGGCATGCTGTTGACTGCAATCTGCCCCGAGTCCTGGTAGATCGTCTTGATGATTTCGGCTTTGTTCACCGCCATGTCCAGAGCCTGGCGAACCGGCAACTGGTCGAAGGGCGCGCGTTGTACGTTGTAGGCGATGAAGCCCAGGTTGAAACCCGGTTTTTCGATCACGCGCAGGTCGGCGTTTTGCTTGAGCGCGGGGATATCGGCAGGGCGCAGGTTGAGGGTGACCTGGCATTCGTTCTTCTTGAGCTTTTGCAGGCGTACCGCCGCGTCGGTGTTGATCGAGTAGATCAGCTGGTCGATCTTGACCTGGTCCGGCTCCCAATATTCCTTGTTTGCCGCATAGCGGATCTGGGCATCTTTCTGGTAACGCTGAAAGCTGAACGGCCCGGTGCCGATGGGCTGGTTGTTGATGTCGCTGGGCTTGCCCGACGCCAGCAGGTGCTCGGCGTATTCTGCCGAAAGGATCGCGGCGAAGCTCATGGCCAGGTTCTGGATGAACGCGGCGTCAGTTGCCTTGAGGGTGAAGACCACCGTCATGGGCCCGGTTTTCTCGACCTTGGCGATGTTGTTGTCAAGGCTCATGCCAACAAAATTGGGGAACTCGGTGGGGTAGGCCTGGCGGAAGGGGTGCTGCCTGTCGAGCATGCGGTTGAAGGTGAACAGTACGTCGTCCGCGTTGAAATCCCGTGTGGGCGTGAACGCTTTGTTGGCATGAAACTTCACGCCCTCGCGCAGGTGAAAGCTGTACTGCAAGCCGTCGTCCGAAACGTCCCAGCCAGTGGCCAGGGACGGGATAGCCGCCGTACCACCTTTTTCGAACTCTACCAGCCGGTTGTACAGCGGTTCGGCAGCGTCGTTATCGGTGGCGCTGGTGTACTGCGCGGTATCGAAGCCCGATGGGCTGCTTTCGGAGCAGAACACCAGGCTTTTGGCAGCCTGGGCCTGCGTAGCCAGGGTCAACAGACCCAGGCCCAACACGGATGCTACGGTGTGGGTAAGACGCATGACGGTCCCTATTATTTTATGAAGCTAAGGTCACAGCCAAGTTGAGCAAGCACGGTGCAATCGGCTCGATCCTTGGCGCCAGGCAGTACCGCTTGCACGCATGGCGCGGCCTGCCGAGGGGGACGGTAGGTCGCCAACGGGCAGCGCGATAAGGCGCAAATGCCGGGAGGATCGAGGGAAATTTCCGATGTGATAGTGGGTGCTTTCCGAAGCGCACCTTTTTCCGCTGCTGACTGGGGCTCCAGAGGACCTTAAAAGGCGTCCCCCCGGTGGCGCCGTCAGACACCACCGAGGGGCGGGACCTTACTTGCTGATGCTGACGCCGTAGAAGGAGTTCAAGCCGAAGGGGCTGATCTTGAAATCCTCGACGTTTTTACGCATCGGCTGGAACACCGTGGAGTGGGCGATCGGGGTGATCGGCACCTGCTCCTTGAGGATGTGTTGCGCCTGTTTGTACAGCTCGGTGCGCTTGGCCTGGTCAGGGGTTTTCTTGGCCTGCTTGATCAGGTCGTCGTAGGGCTTGTAGCACCACTTGGAGAAGTTGTTGCCGTTCATGGCATCGCAGCCATAGAGCGTGCCCAGCCAGTTGTCCGGGTCACCGTTGTCGCCGCTCCAGCCGATCAGCATGGCGCCTTGTTCACCGGCCTTGGAGCGCTTGATGTACTCACCCCATTCGTAGCTGACGATCTTGGCCTTGATGCCGATCTTGGCCCAGTCCGACTGCAGCATTTCTGCCATCAGCTTGGCGTTGGGGTTGTAGGGGCGTTGCACGGGCATGGCCCAGAGGGTGATCTCGGTGCCTTCCTTGATGCCGGCTTCCTTGAGCAGGGCCTTGGCTTTTTCAGGGTCGTAGGCCGGGTCCTTGATGGTGGTGTCATAGGACCATTCGGTCGGCGGCATGCCATTGACGGCCAGTTGGCCGGCGCCCTGGTAGACCGAATCGATGATCTGCTGCTTGTTGATCGCCATGTCCAGCGCTTCGCGTACTTTCAACTGGGACAGCGGGTTGGCTTCGGTGCTGCCCTTGATCTTGTCCATCACGTTGTAGGCGATGTAACCGAGGTTGAAACCGGCCTGGTCAGGCATCTTCAGGTTCGGGTCTTCCTTGAGCGGCTTGATGTCGGCCGGTCGCGGGAAGAGGGTGATCTGGCATTCGTTTTTCTTGAGCTTCTGCATGCGCACCGAAGCGTCGGTGGTGATGGCGAAGATCAGGTTGTCGATCTTGACGTCGTCCGGCTGCCAGTATTCCTTGTTACCGGTATAGCGGATGTTCGAGTCTTTCTGGTAGCTCTTGAAGACGAATGGGCCGGTGCCGATCGGCTTCTGGTTGATGTCTTCAGGCTTGCCTTGCTTGAGCAACTGGTCGGCGTATTCGGCGGACTGGATCGAGGCAAAGCTCATGGCCATGTTCTGGATGAACGCGGCATCGACGTCATTGAGGGTGAACTTGACGGTCTTGTCGTCGAGCTTCTCGACCTTGGCGATGTTGGCGTCCATCCCCATGTCGGTGAAGTACGGGAATTCGGTGGGGTAGGCCTTACGGAACGGCATGTCCTTGTCGAGCATGCGGTTGAAGGTGAACAGCACGTCATCTGCGTTGAAATCGCGCGTCGGCTTGAAGTACGGGGTGGTGTGGAACTTGACCCCTTCACGCAGGTGGAAGGTGTAGGTCTTGCCGTCTTCGGAAATATCCCAGCCGGTGGCCAGGCCCGGGATGACCGCAGTGCCGCCACGCTCGAACTGGCTGAGCCGATTGAACATGGTTTCGGCGGAGGCGTCGAAGTCGGTTCCGGTCGTGTATTGGCCTGGGTCGAAGCCTGCTGGGCTGCCTTCTGAGCAAAACACCAGGTTGGTCGCCGCGCTGGCGAATGGGGCGCTGGCAAGCAAGCCTGCACCGACTAGTAACGGAATGACCGCGTGTTTGAGCATGGTGGCCTCATTGTTGTCATTTTTTAAGTGAGGGCAGCCTTGTGGGCCGACCTGCCGATACTTATGCAGGCCCCATACCCAATGCAACTCTTTCGGTAGGGCGAGCACCGAAAGGGTGGGACGTTCGTACACTTTTGTCGCATACGTATAATTTTCAAGAAGTTAAACGTTTGCCTATAGTTTTTTGCTGCCAGATGTGGGTGTGTCGCCATAATGTGTCGCACCCACATCGGGCTCGGTTATCACGCTATCAGGGCATCACGACTTCGATCGTACCGTCGGCGTTGACGCTGACCTGGCTGGTGCCGGCTTCGATCTCAGGCGTCACCGGTGCCGCATCCATGCTTGCTTTCATCATCATGGGCCCGCGCATATATGGATGTGGGTAACCGCTGCTGTTCAGGCTCAGATTGACCACCTTGTAGCTCTTGCCGCCGAGCGCTTCGGTCGCCAGCTGTGCACGGGCCTTGAATGCTGCCACGGCTTCCTTGAGCAAGGCATCTTCACTGGCCTTGCGCGTTGGCGTGGCGATGGTGAAGTCCATGCCACCCAGGGTCAGGTCCTGCAGCATCTCGCCGGTGAGCTTGGAGAGGGTGGCAAAATCGCTGCTCTCCAGGCGCAGCTCGGCGCGTTCACGCCAAGCGATGATCTTGCGGCCTTTTTCTTCATAAACAGGGTAGCTGTTGCGGCTGCCCTGGCTGATTTTTATGTCCTTGGCCTGGCGAGCCTTCTCCAGCGCCTTGTTCATGGTCGTGGTAATTTCAGTGGCGAGTTTGGCCGGGTCAGTGTTCTGCGCTTCGGTGTACAGTGTCACCAGCATCAGGTCGCGCGGTACTTCCTGGCTGACTTCGGCGCGCAAGGAAATCTGGTTGTAGCGAGGCTCATCGGCCGCGTGAGCGGGCAGGCTGGCGAGCAGGCCGGCACCCATGACAAGTGCGGCGCTGCGGCAAAGGTTATGCATGTAAAACTCCTTGGAAACAGGGGCGTGGAGGGCTTTTCCATTCCACGCAGACTCCTCAGACTCTAGCGTTTGCGATTGGGTTCACAAGGCGCTACGGCCATGTATGACAAAGTGTGGCCGTTTGCCGCAGTTTCCCAGTCAGGGCCATGCCTTGGTTATACTCAGCGCGATCCGCCTGGAGCGCTCATCAGGAGAGCTCATGCTCGCCCCCGTACAATTGTTATCGGCTACACGCCAGAACCTCTGGCGCCTGACCTTCATCCGCATTCTGGTGCTGGCCGCACAAGCCGGCTCGGTTGGTGTGGCCTATTGGACCGAACTGCTGCCGCTGCCTTGGCTGGCGCTGTGCATCACCCTGGGTTGTTCCATGGTGCTGTGCCTGTTGACTGCCGTGCGCTTGCGCACCTCCTGGCCAGTGACCGAGCTGGAGTACGCGGTGCAGTTGGCCTGCGACCTGTTGATCCACAGTGCCTTGCTGTATTTTTCCGGGGGGTCGACCAACCCCTTCGTGTCGTATTACCTGGTGCCCCTGACCATTGCCGCGGTGACCTTGCCGTGGCTGTATTCGTTGATCCTGACCGGTATCGCCCTGACCGCCTATACCTTGCTGCTGGTGCAGTTCTACCCGCTGGAAACCTTCCCCATGTCGCGGGAGAAGATGCAGATCTACGGCATGTGGCTGAGCTTCGCCCTGGCGGCGGCAGTGATTACCTTTTTTGCCGCGAAGATGGCCGAAGAGCTGCGCCGCCAGGAAGAGTTGCGCGCCGTGCGCCGCGAAGAGGGCCTGCGTGACCAGCAACTGCTGGCCGTGGCGACCCAGGCGGCCGGTGCGGCCCATGAGCTGGGCACGCCGCTGGCGACCATGAGTGTGCTGATCAAGGAAATGCGCCAGGACCACAGTGACCCGGCCCTGCAGGATGACCTGTCGGTACTGCAGGACCAGGTCAAGCTGTGCAAGGACACCCTGCAGCAATTGGTTCGCGCCGCCGAGGCCAACCGCCGCCTGGCGGTGGAGGATCAGGAAGTCACCTTCTGGCTTGATGAAGCGCTCAACCGCTGGCACCTCATGCGTCCGGAGGCCAGTTACCGCTTCCATCAACTGGGCCTGGGCAGCATTCCGCGCCTGGCACCGCCGCCGGATTTGACCCAGGCCTTGCTCAACCTGCTCAACAACGCCGCCGATGCCTGCCCCGAAGGTCTTGAAGTGCGTTTGGACTGGGATGCCCAGGACATCGTCATCAGCATTCGCGACCACGGCCCCGGCGTGCCGCTGGCCATCGCCGAGCAGATCGGCAAGCCATTCTTTACCACCAAAGGCAAGGGCTTCGGCCTGGGCCTGTTTCTGAGCAAGGCCAGCGTGACACGCGCCGGCGGCTCGGTGAAACTCTATAGTCATGAGGAAGGCGGCACGCTCACTGAGCTGCGCCTGCCACGCGACGCCCGAGGAGAGCAACATGAGTGACGAAACCCAGATCGAAGGCGAAGAGCTGCCGCACCTGCTGCTGGTAGACGACGACGCCACCTTCACCCGGGTCATGGCCCGGGCCATGAGCCGTCGCGGTTTCCGGGTCAGCACCGCAGGTTCGGCTGAAGAGGGCTTGATCCTGGCCCAACAGGACCTGCCCGACTATGCGGCGCTGGACCTGAAGATGGACGGCGATTCGGGCCTGGTCCTGCTGCCCAAGTTGCTCGAGCTGGATCCGGAGATGCGCGTGCTGATCCTGACCGGCTACTCGAGCATCGCCACTGCGGTCGAGGCGATCAAGCGCGGCGCGTGCAATTACCTGTGCAAGCCGGCGGATGCCGACGATGTGCTGGCGGCCTTGCTGTCCGAGCATGCCGACCTCGATACCCTGGTGCCGGAAAACCCCATGTCGGTAGACCGCCTGCAATGGGAACACATCCAGCGCGTGCTCACCGAACACGAAGGTAACATCTCCGCCACTGCCCGCGCTCTGGGCATGCACCGGCGCACCCTGCAGCGCAAGTTGCAGAAACGCCCCGTTAGGCGCTAAAAAAGCTCCTACACTGCGGTGGGTCGGCAGCGATCCACCGATGCCGTGTTCACTCATACGAGTCTGAACCATGGAAATGAACGCTGAGTACTCTGCGGTCAACGATGAAGTGCGCGGCCAGTTCTGGCGCCGGGTCTGGGGACTGATCACGCCTTACTGGCGCAGTGAGGAGAGGGGCAAGGCCTGGTTGCTGCTGACCGTGGTCATTGCCCTGTCGCTATTCGATGTCGGCATTTCGGTGGCCATCAACAGTTGGTACCGTGACTTCTACAATGCCCTGCAGAGCAAGGACCTCGCCGCCTTTACCCACCTGATGCTGTATTTCTGCGGCATCGCCGCCATCGCCATCCTGGCGGCGGTGTATCGCCTGTACCTGACCCAGATGCTGACCATCCGCTGGCGGCGCTGGTTGACCGAACAGCACTTCGCGCGCTGGCTGCAGCACAAGAATTTCTACCAGTTGGAGCAGGGCGGCTATACCGATAACCCCGACCAGCGCCTGAGCGAAGACCTCAACAGTTTCACCAGCGATACCCTGGCCCTGGGGCTCGGGCTGCTCACCAATATTGTCAGCCTCGTGTCGTTCTCGATCATTCTCTGGGGCGTGTCGGGCAGCCTTGAAGTCTTTGGCGTGATCATTCCCGGCTATATGTTCTGGTGCGCGCTGGTGTACGCCGGGGTTGGCAGCTGGCTGGCGCATTTGATAGGCCGCCGGTTGATTGGTTTGACCAACAACCAGCAGCGTTTCGAGGCGGACCTGCGTTTTGCCATGGTGCGTATCCGCGAAAACGCCGAGAGCATCGCCCTGTATGACGGCGAGCCGACGGAGAACAAACGGCTCAGTGCTCGCTTCGGCAAGGTGTGGAGCAATTTCTGGAGCATCATGGGCGTGCAGAAACGCCTGAAGTTCTTTACCACCGGCTACGGGCAGATTGCGATCATCTTTCCCTTCGTGGTCGCGGCCCCGCGCTACTTTTCCGGCAAGATCGAGTTGGGCGAGCTGATGCAGATCAATTCGGCGTTCGGCAACGTGCAGGAGAACTTCAGCTGGTTCATTGATGCCTATGTCACGTTGGCCGGTTGGCGGGCGACGTGCGACCGTTTGCTCAGTTTCCGCCAGGCCATGAGCGAGAATGAGGAGCGGGTCAGTGCCATCCAGATTCGCGAGCAGGGCCAGGCGTTGCATGTGGAAGGTTTGAGCCTGGATCTGGCCAATGGGCGACATTTGCTGGCGGGTGCGAATCTGGACGTGGCCCCCGGCGAGCGGGTGATGCTCAGCGGGCGCTCCGGCAGCGGCAAGAGCACCTTGCTGCGGGCCATGGGTGACCTGTGGCTCAACGGCAAAGGCCGCATTACGATGCCGGCCGGCCGCTCGTTGTTCCTGCCGCAAAAGCCCTACTTGCCGATCGGCAGCCTGCGTGAAGCGTTGAGTTATCCACAACCGGCCGAGGCCTATGCGGCCGAGCGTTATACCCAGGTGCTGGAAACCTGTCGGTTGGCCCACTTGATCCCGCGTCTGGATGAAAGTAACCACTGGCAGCGCATGCTCTCGCCGGGCGAGCAGCAACGTCTGAGCTTCGCCCGCGCCTTGCTGTATGCGCCGCAATGGCTGTACATGGACGAAGCGACCTCGGCCATGGACGAAGAGGACGAAGCCACCCTGTATCAGGCACTGGTCGACCAATTGCCCGGCGTCAGCATTGTCAGCGTGGGCCATCGCAGCAGTCTCAAGCGCTTTCACCCGCGGCATGTGCGGATCGAGGGAGGACACCTGGTGGCGCAGCCGGCGAGTGAGCCTTCGGCGGTTTGATGTTCCCTGTCGTGGCCTCATCGCGGGCAAGCCCGCTCCTACAGACGCGTAGTGATATGTAGGAGCGGGCTTGCCCGCGATGAGGCCGCAAGTCGATGTATTCCTGCCCTTCGTGGCTTATGATTAGCCACCTAACGACAGGTCCCCGGTATGCTTGCTCTCTTTATCCAAACCCTCAACATCACCGCACCCGTCTTCGCGATGCTGTTCCTGGGTGTTTTTCTCAAGCGCATCGGCTTGATCAACGACGCGTTCATTCAGAGCGCTTCGTCGATGGTGTTCAACGTCTGCATGCCCGCGCTGCTGTTTCTCGGCATCTATCACGCGGACCTGCGCTCGGCGGCCAAGCCGGGCGTGTTGATCTATTTCACCGTGGCCACGCTTATCGGTTTTGCCTTGTGCTGGCTCATGGCAATCTGGCGCTGCCCGCCCGAAGACCGGGGCATTTACACCCAGGGTGCCTTTCGCGGAAACAATGGGGTTATCGGCCTGGCGCTGGCGGCCAGCATGTATGGCGACCAGGGGATCGCGATCGGCGCAATCCTCGCCGGCCTGGTCATCCTGCTCTATAACTCGCTGGCGGCGGTGGTGCTGGCTATCTATAGCCCGAGCATCAAGTCCGACCCCTGGAGCATCTTCAAGAGCATCCTGTGCAATCCGCTGATCATCAGCGTGCTGGCAGCTGGACCATTGGCCTACTGGCAAGTGGGCTTGCCGAACTGGCTGCTGACCTCCGCCGACTACCTGGCGCAAATGACCTTGCCGCTGGCATTGATCTGCATAGGCGGCACCTTGTCTCTAGCCTCCCTGCGTGCCAGCGGCAACCTGGCCATCAGTGCCAGCTTGATGAAAGTGGTCTGGCTGCCTTTGCTCGGCACCCTGGGTGCCTGGCTCTACGGATTTCGCGGTGCCGAACTGGGCATTCTGTTTCTGTATATCGGCAGCCCGACGGCCGCGGCCAGCTATGTCATGGCCCGGGCGGCCAATGGCAACCATGAGTTGGCCGCCGCAATCATCGTCATCACCACCTTGGCGGCGGCCGTCACGACCAACATCGGAATCTTCCTCTTGCAGTGGGGCGGTTGGATCTAGATCCTTGTCGGCTAGAGTAAATGCAGCAACTGCTGCGCCTGAGGAATCACAATGCAAGAACAACCTGCACCCGAGCGCCTGCGCCGAGGCTTGAAAAACCGCCATATCCAGTTGATTGCACTGGGTGGCGCCATCGGTACCGGGCTGTTTCTCGGTATCGCCCAGACCATTCAGTTGGCGGGCCCTTCGGTTCTGCTCGGTTACGCCATTGCCGGGATGATCGCTTTCTTCATCATGCGCCAGTTGGGCGAGATGGTGGTTGAAGAGCCGGTGTCGGGCACGTTCAGCCACTTTGCCCACCGTTACTGGAGCGAGTTCGCAGGCTTCATGTCCGGTTGGAACTACTGGGTGCTCTATGTGCTGGTCGGCATGGCTGAGTTGACTGCGGTGGGCATCTACATCCAGTACTGGTGGCCGGGATTCCCGACCTGGGCGTCGGCGGCG
Organism: uncultured Pseudomonas sp.; assembly: GCA_964453495.1. Classification (GTDB taxonomy): domain Bacteria; phylum Pseudomonadota; class Gammaproteobacteria; order Pseudomonadales; family Pseudomonadaceae; genus Aquipseudomonas. Next base: position 14,697 of record CAYVPI010000083.1, read on the forward strand.
GTATTTTTTGTGATCATCAACTTGATCAACCTCACCCAGGTCAAAGTCTTCGGCGAGATGGAGTTCTGGTTCGCCCTGATCAAGGTCGTTGCCATCGTCAGCATGATCGCCTTCGGTACCTGGCTGCTGGCGACGGGTACCGGTGGCCCGGATGCGAGCGTGGCCAACCTGTGGCAGCACGGTGGTTTTTTCCCCAATGGGGCTGGCGGGCTGATGATGGCCATGGCCGTGATCATGTTTTCCTTCGGTGGGCTGGAGCTGGTGGGCATCACCGCAGCCGAAGCGGATGACCCCAAACACAGCATCCCGCGTGCGACCAACCAGGTGATCTACCGCATCCTGTTGTTTTACGTCGGCGCTCTGGCGATTTTGCTGTCGCTTTACCCTTGGCAGAAAGTCGCCCTGGGCGGCAGCCCGTTCGTGATGATCTTCCATGCGCTGGACAGCAACGTGGTGGCGACCATTCTCAACCTGGTGGTGCTGACTGCGGCTCTATCGGTCTACAACAGCTGTGTGTACTGCAACAGCCGCATGCTCTTCGGCCTGGCCGAGCAGGGTGATGCCCCGCGCCGTTTGCTGCGGGTCAACCGTCGGGGCGTGCCGTTGGCGGCATTGGGCGTTTCGGCCACGGCAACCGGCCTGTGCGTGGTGATCAACTACTTGATGCCTGGTGAAGCCTTCGCCTTGCTGATGGCGCTGGTGGTTTCGTCGCTGGTGATCAACTGGGGCATTATCAGCATCACCCACTTGAAGTTTCGGCAGGCCAAGCAACGAGAGGGGGAGACTACTTTCTACAAGAGCCTGGGCTATCCGTTCACCAATTACCTGTGCCTGGCCTTCCTGGCAGTCATCCTGGTGATCATGTACCTGACCCCGGGCATCCGCATTTCGGTGCTGCTGATTCCGGTCTGGTTGCTGGTGCTGGGCGCGGCCTACTGGCTCAAGAAGCGCAACAGCAAGGTTGGCAAAGCCTCAATCACAGCTGATTGAGGCTTGGTTCGGGAGGGTCGGTCAGTTGCCCTGGTAGCTGTCGATTACTTCCTGAGCGGCGCGAAAGGCATCGATTGCTGCCGGTACGCCGGCGTACACGGCGCAGTGCAGCAAGGCTTCGCGAATCTCTTCGACCGTACAGCCGTTGTTCAAGGCGCCACGCACGTGGCCCTTGAGCTCCTGTGGGCATTTGAGTGCAGTCAGCGCGGCCAGGGTGATCAGGCTGCGGGTCTTGAGCGGTAGCCCTTCACGGTTCCAGACGCCACCCCAGGCGTGCTCGTTGACGAAGTCCTGCAGCGGTTGGGTGAACTCGGTGGCATTGCTCAGGGCGCGGTCGACGAAGGCGTCGCCCATGACCTGACGACGTACGCTTTCACCTGATTTTTTGTTGTCGCTCATCTGCATGTTCCTAGTGTTGGCGGCGCCAGGCGCGCAGGGTGGTGTACATCAACACCGCCGCGAGCACCGGCAGGATGTAAAACAGCATTAAATGTTCGAGCCGGGTGGCCAATGGCATGCCGGTGGTGAAGGACACCACGTGCAGGCCGTAAGCCAGGTACAGGCACAACAACACAAAGCCTTCACTGCGGGTGACGCGGTAGCCGGAGTAGAACACCGGCAGGGTCAGCGCGGCGACACCAAGCATCACGGGCAGGTCGAAATCCAGGGCATTGGGTGAAACCGACAAGGATTCAGGCGCAATGACCGCCGTGAAGCCGAGCACACCCAACAGGTTGAACAGGTTGCTGCCGATGACGTTGCCCACGGCAATTTCACGCTCGCCGCGCATGGCAGCGATTAATGAGGTGGCCAGCTCTGGTAGGGACGTGCAGACCGCGACAACAGTCAGGCCGATGACGCGCTCGGACAACCCCAGGTCGACAGCGACCTCGACGGACGCATCGAGCAACAAATGCCCGGCCAGAATCAAAAGCCCGAGCCCACAGAGCATGATTGTCAGGCTGCTCAGCCACGGTGCCGGCCCATGCCGGGCGCCTTCGACAACGGTTGGGTAGGTGCGGCCATGGTGGCGCGATTGCTGCCATATCAAACCCAGGTATACCAGCAGCATGGCCAGCAGCAACACACCTTCAAGGTGGCCCAGCTGTTCGTTGAGCGCCAGGATGAACACCAGCAGGCTGGCGCCGATCATCAATGGGATGTCCAGGCGCACCAGTTGCCTGGAAACCCGCAGCGGGATAATCAGGGCGCACAGGCCAAGGGTAACCAGGATATTGAAAATGTTGCTGCCAAACACGCTGCCGACGGCGATGTCCGGCGCGCCGCTAGTCGCGGCCTGCACGCTTACTGCCAGTTGCGGTGCACTGCTGCCGAATGCAACCACGGTCAGGCCGATGATCAGGGGGCGTACTTTCAGGCTCGCAGCCAGGCGCAGCGAAGCACGCACCAGCAGCTCGGCGCCGCCGACCAGCAATAGCAGGCCCACTGCCAATTGCAGCAGGCTGAAGGTGGGTAGGGTGGCCAGGTCGAAAATGGTCGCGGCTCCGCAAGAGGTCAGTTGCTGAGACTTTGTACCCGGACTCGCGCCGTTCCGCTACGGAGCATGCCCAATTCTTCGGCGGCCTCGCGGGACAGGTCGATCAATCGGCCACGGGTATGCGGGCCGCGATCATTGATACGGACCACGACAGTCCTGTCGTTTTTCAGGTTGGTGACCTTGACCCGAGTGCCGAAGGGGAGCTTGCGGTGGGCGGCGGTCAGGGCGTACTGGTTGAAGCGTTCGCCACTGGCGGTGCGCTTGCCTTGGTGCTTGGCACCGTAATAGGACGCGACACCTTTTTCGTCATAGCCGTTAGGGGCGATGTCGTGGCTGGCGCAGCCGGCCAGGAAAGTGAACAGAATTGTTGTTGTGATCGGGCGCCACATGTGCGGTGAATCTCCGGAGTTTTGCGACCGCTGTGCGCTCGATCGCGGGCAAGCCCGCTCCTACAAGGATCCCTGTAGGAGCGGGCTTGCCCGCGATGAGGGCCTCAAAAAGGACCCTCTACGGCACCAGCACCTCAGCCTTCGAGTTTGCTTTTGAGCAATTCGTTCACTTGCTGGGGGTTGGCTTTACCTTTGGAGGCCTTCATCGCCTGGCCAACGAAGAAGCCGAACATCTTGCCGCGCTTGGCTTCGTCGGCGGCTCGGTACTGTTCGACCTGCTCGGCATTGGCTGCCAGCACTTCGTCGAGTACCTTCTCGATTGCACCGCTGTCGGTCACTTGCTTCAGGCCACGGTTTTCGATGATCTGATCGGCAGTACCCTCACCTGCGGCCATCGCTTCGAAGACCGTCTTGGCGATCTTGCCGCTGATGGTGTTGTCGCGGATGCGCAGCAGCATGCCGCCGAGCAGTTCGGCGCTGACCGGTGCCTGGTCGATCTCGACGCCCAGCTTGTTGAGCAGGCTGCCCAGCTCGACCATGACCCAGTTGGCCGCCAGCTTGGCGTCGCCGCAGATGCTCACGACCTTCTCGAAGTAGTCCGCCTGTTCGCGGCTCGAGGCCAGCACGCTGGCGTCGTAGGCCGAGAGGCCGAACTGGGCCTGGAAGCGCTCGCGCTTCTGTGGCGGCAGTTCTGGCAATGTGGCGCGGGTTGCTTCCAGGAACGAGTTCTCGATAACCACCGGCAGCAGGTCCGGGTCGGGGAAGTAACGGTAGTCGTTGGCTTCCTCCTTGCTGCGCATGGCGCGGGTTTCGTCCTTGTTCGGGTCGTACAGGCGGGTTTGCTGGATGACCTTGCCGCCGTCTTCGATCAGTTCGATCTGGCGCTGGATTTCGCTGTTGATCGCGCGCTCGATGAAGCGGAACGAGTTGACGTTCTTGATCTCGCAGCGGGTGCCGAACTCGGCCTGGCCCTTTGGTCGAATCGAAACGTTACAGTCGCAACGCAGCGAGCCTTCGGCCATGTTGCCGTCGCAAATGCCCAGGTAGCGCACCAGGGCGTGGATGGCCTTGACGTAGGCCACGGCTTCCTTGGCGCTGCGCATGTCCGGCTCGGAAACGATTTCCAGCAGCGGGGTGCCGGCGCGGTTCAGGTCGATACCGGTCGAGCCGCTGAAGTCTTCATGCAGGCTCTTGCCGGCGTCTTCTTCCAGGTGCGCGCGGGTTACCCCAATGCGCTTGACCGTGCCGTCTTCCAGGGTGATGTCCAGGTGGCCCTTGCCGACGATCGGCAGTTCCATCTGGCTGATCTGGTAGCCCTTGGGCAGGTCGGGGTAGAAGTAGTTCTTGCGGGCGAACACGTTGTGCTGGCCGATCTCGGCGTCGATCGCCAGGCCGAACATCACGGCCATGCGCACGGCTTCCTGGTTCAGCACCGGCAATACGCCGGGCATGCCCAGGTCGACCAGGCTGGCCTGGGTGTTGGGCTCGGAGCCGAACGTGGTGGCACTGCCGGAGAAAATCTTCGACTGGGTGGCAAGCTGGGTGTGAATCTCCAGCCCGATGACAACTTCCCATTGCATGTGGTTTTCTCCTTAGAAGCCTGCAGGTGCACGAGTGTGCCAATCAGTCACTTGCTGATAGCGGTGCGCGACGTTGAGCAGGCGGCCTTCCTGGAAGTACGGGGCGAGCAGTTGCACGCCGACCGGCAAGCCTTCGACAAAACCGGCCGGCATCGACAGGCCCGGCAGGCCTGCCAGGTTGGCAGTGATGGTGTAGACGTCTTCCAGGTACTCAGCGACCGGGTCGTTGTTCTTGGCGCCGATTTTCCAGGCCGGGTTGGGCGTGGTCGGGCCGAGGATGACGTCGACGTCATTGAAGGCTGCCATGAAGTCGTTCTTGATCAGGCGGCGGATCTTCTGCGCTTGCAGGTAATAGGCGTCGTAGTAGCCGGCCGACAGGGCATAAGCCCCGACCATGATGCGGCGCTGCACTTCGGCGCCGAAGCCTTCGGCGCGGGAGCGTTCGTACAGGTCGGTGAGGTCTTTGGGGTTTTCACAGCGATAGCCGAAGCGTACGCCATCGAAACGCGACAGGTTGGACGAGGCCTCGGCCGGTGCGATCACATAGTACGCCGGGATAGCGTGCTGCATGTTCGGCAGGCTGATTTCCTTGATCACGGCGCCGAGCTTTTCCAGCTCCTTGACGCTCTGGTGGACCAGGTCGGCGATGCGTGGGTCCAGGCCGGCACCGAAGTACTCCTTGGGCAGGCCAATGCGCAGCCCTTCGAGCGAGCCGTTGAGCGACGCGCTGTAGTCGGGCACTGGCTCATCGATGCTGGTGGAATCCTGTGGGTCGAAGCCGGCCATGCCTTGCAGCAGCAGGGCGCAGTCTTCGGCGGTGCGCGCCATGGGGCCGCCCTGGTCGAGGCTTGAGGCGTAGGCGATCATGCCCCAGCGTGAAACACGACCGTACGTCGGTTTCAGGCCGGTCAGGTTGGTCAGTGCGGCAGGCTGGCGAATCGAGCCGCCAGTGTCGGTCCCGGTCGCGACCGGCAACAGACGAGCGGCAACGGCTGCGGCCGAACCACCGGACGAGCCGCCGGGGACGTGCTCGAGGTTCCACGGGTTCTTGACGGCGCCGTAGTGGCTCGATTCGTTGGCCGAACCCATGGCGAATTCGTCCATGTTGGTCTTGCCCAGGGTCACGGTGCCGGCAGCGGCAAGGCGGGCAACGACAGTGGCGTCGTACGGGGCCTTGAAGTTGTCGAGCATCTTCGAGCCGCAACTGGTGCGGATGCCCTGGGTGCAGAACAGGTCCTTGTGGGCCAGCGGCGCACCCAGCAGGGTGCCGCTCTCACCGGCTGCGCGGCGGGCGTCGGCGGCCTTGGCCTGGGCAATGGCCAGGTCTTCGGTGACGCTGATGAAGCTGTTGAGTTGTGGGTCGAGCTGGGCAATACGCGCCAGCAGGGCACGGGTCAGCTCCTCGGAAGAAAATTTCTTGTCGGCGAGTCCGCGGGCGATCTCGGCTAGAGTCAGTTGATGCATGGCAGGCTCTTTTCCCTTACTCGATGACTTTCGGAACCAGATACAGGCCGTTTTCGACCGACGGTGCAATGGCCTGGTAGGCCTCGCGATTGTTGCGCTCGGTTACAATATCAGCACGCAGGCGCTGGCTGGCTTCCAGCGGGTGGGCGAGCGGCTCGATGCCAGTGGTGTCGACGGCCTGCATCAGGTCGACCAGCCCGAGAATACGGTTCAGAGCATCGGTGGTGCGTGGGAGATCGGCTTCATTGAGGCCCAGTCGGGCCAAATGAGCGATTTTTTCCACGTCGGAGCGTTCTAGCGCCATTGGGGGGTCTCCAGTGGAAAACAAAACGGAATCGATCCGTGTGTTAAATTGTTGGAACACAATTGCAATTCTACGGTCATAAGGCCGCGATTGTGCGCGGGCGTGCTCGGAAAAACTGCCAATTTAACATATTGGCGCCTTGCCCAAAATCCCCGCCGTTGTTAGAGTTTGCCGCACTTTTTTACCCACGCGTTGCCTAGGGTCACTTTCCCATGTTCAAGAAACTGCGTGGCATGTTTTCCAGCGATCTGTCTATCGACCTGGGCACTGCCAACACCCTTATTTACGTGCGTGAGCGCGGTATCGTCCTGAATGAGCCATCGGTTGTGGCCATTCGGACACACGGTAACCAGAAAAGTGTCGTTGCTGTCGGCACCGAGGCCAAGCGCATGCTCGGCCGTACGCCGGGCAACATTGCTGCCATTCGTCCGATGAAGGACGGCGTGATCGCCGACTTCAGCGTGTGCGAAAAGATGTTGCAATACTTCATCAACAAGGTTCACGAAAACAGTTTCCTGCAGCCCAGCCCTCGTGTGCTGATCTGCGTGCCGTGCAAATCCACCCAGGTAGAGCGCCGGGCCATCCGTGAGTCGGCCCTGGGTGCCGGTGCACGTGAAGTCTTTCTGATCGAAGAGCCAATGGCCGCGGCGATCGGTGCCGGCCTGCCGGTTGAAGAAGCCCGCGGTTCGATGGTCGTCGATATCGGTGGTGGTACCACTGAAATCGCCCTGATCTCCCTGAACGGCGTGGTGTATGCCGAATCCGTGCGTGTGGGCGGTGACCGCTTCGATGAAGCGATCGTGACCTACGTGCGCCGCAACTACGGCAGCCTGATCGGCGAATCCACCGCCG
>CAYVPI010000084.1:0-21724 GCA_964453495.1 uncultured Pseudomonas sp.
AGGTGGTGACGGCGTTGACCTGATCGGTGTTGAAGGCGGCCGAGATATCGGCGTCGGAGGTGTTGACCACTTTCAGGTCTTTCTCGGTGAGGTCCACCGAATCCAGGGCCCGGGCCAGCAGGTAGTGGGAGACAGAGAGCTCCACCAGATTGACGTCCATGCCTTTGAGGTCGGTGAGTTTCTTGCCGTCGCCCTTGAGCACGATGCCGTCGTTGCCGTTGGAGAAGTCGCTGACGATCAGCGCGGTGCTGTCCACGCCACCGGCGGCGGGAATGGTCAAGGCATCCATATTGGTCATGGTGCAACCGTCGAACTGGCCGGCGGTGTACTGGTTGATCGACTCCACATAGTCGTTGAGCTGAACCACATCGATGCTGATGTCGTACTTCTTCGCCCACTTGTCGACGATGCCCTGGGCGCTGGCGTAATCCCATGGCATCCAGCCGGCATAGAGGGTCCAGCAGACGCTGAAATGGTCTTTGCTGGCGGCATGGGAGGACAGGCTCAATGCCGCGGCGAAACCGGCGGTGAGGAGGGCAAGCAATCTTGGCTTGTGCATGAAGGGTTCTCCAGTTGATGAGGACGCGCAGGAGTCGAGCGACACCCAGTGGTGTCCTGTCTCCCGGGCTTTTGTCCCGCCGTGTAACCTCAACTGGAGGTCGCCGACTCTCGGACCAGCCACTCGCTTGGGCGAGCCGGAACCCTAGTCAGCCATTGCAAATTGTGATGTCGCGAACCTGTGATGACGCCTGCTTGGGGATTGTTAAGCGAGAGGCGTGCCAAGTGGGGGAGATGGTTGGTTTAGAGCGGGTGTCGAGTTTTTTACAGCTGGAGCTGAAGGTGGCGCGCTTGGTTATGGTGCAGGTGTGCACTGGGCTGGAGCGTTTGACGGTCCTCGAATGGATCCACAAACCCTTGTTTCAAATTATTACCGCAAGGGCACCGCACCCCGTTTCAACTGTCTGATCTTATGTCGATGAGCATCCGCAGATCGACGCCGACCAGCGCCGCTGGGATGGGCAGTTTCGCGGTCCAGGAGGCCGCCATGAATCGCCGATTTTTGCTGATAGTGTTGCTGGGTTTGCTGACGACTGCTTGCGTACCTTACGGAGGAGATGGTTACTACCGCAGCGAGGTCTATACCGTCGACCGCTATTCCTACCCGGGATATCGCTATGACTCCCCTTATAACTACAACCGCGGCTACTACATAGCGCCGCAGCCACGTTATTACCCCCAACAGCCCTATTACTACCGCCAGTCACCGTACTACCGGCCGACACCTCATTACTACCGTCCGGCACCGGCCCCCGGCTACCACCGCTACTACCCGGGCCGTGGCCCCGACCCGCGCTACCGGCACAGCCAGCCACGCTACGACCAGGACCGCAACCACGACGGCCGCCGTGATTCCCATTACCGGCATAGCCAGAAACGCTATGACCATAACCGCAACAACGACGGTCGCCAGGACCATAGAGGCTGGAGCCGCTAGCAATAGCCGTTCAAATCCGCGAGCGGATGGCGCCCCTCCCAGGCCTTGGTGAAATGGGCTTCGATCACCGCCTCGGGGATGGTGGCGATGTCTGGCCAATGCCAGTGTGGTTTGTTGTCTTTGTCGATCAGACGCGCCCGCACCCCTTCGCTGAACTCCGGGTGGCGGCAGCAGTTCAGGCTCATGGTGTATTCCATCTGGAAAACCTGAGCCAAGGACATGTGCCGGGCCCGGGTAATCTGCTGCCAAACCAGGTGAGCGGTCAGCGGGCAACCTTCACTCAAGGTTTTAGCCGCGCGGCTGAGCAGGGCATCGCTGTCGTGCTGCAGGCGACTGATTGCTCGCCAGGCGCAAACCGGGTCGCTGACATCGAGCAGCGCGTCGATTTTGTGCCGGCGCGGCAGCCATTGGGCTCCGGGCAACTTCGCCAGGGCTTCCTGCTCTAGCGCCTTGAGCAGGCTGTTGAGTTGCATGGCGGTCTGTTCCTGCCAGTTCAGTTGCAACAGACCTTCGATCAGCTCGCCTTGTTGTTCTTCGCCCAGAAAACGGTCGGCCAAATCCAGATCGAGGGCATCGCGCCCATTGATATGGGCCCCGGTCAGCCCCAGGAACAAGCCCAGCTTGCCCGGCAGGCGAGCCAGGAACCAGCTGGCGCCGACATCGGGATACAGGCCGATGCTGATTTCCGGCATGGCCAGCCGACTGCTGGGCGTGACGATACGGATACTGGCGCCCTGCAACAGCCCCATGCCACCGCCCAACACGTACCCATGGCCCCAGCAGATCACAGGTTTAGGATAGGTGTGCAAGCGGTAGTCCAGTCGATATTCGTCGGCGAAGAAGTTTGCGGCCAACGGCGGCACTTTACCGGGGTGATGCCGACACGCTTCGATCAAACTGCGCACGTCGCCGCCGGCGCAGAATGCCTTGGCCCCCTCGCCGCGCAAGAGTACGCAGACAATCTCCGGGTCCAGGGCCCAGGTATCGAGCTGTTCGCGCAATACCTCGATCATGGGATGCGACAGGGCGTTGAGTGATTTTTCTGCGTTCAAGGTGGCAATGCCCAGGCGGGCACCATCGACGCCAGTGCGTTCTTCAAATTGCAGGTTCATTACATCCCCCTTCGGCTACTGGCTATCTAGTATGTACCCTGTCAGGGAATGTGCAGGTTTACCGGTCGGATCAATTGACAAGCACGGTGCGCTTTCCTAGTGTCCGCCCCATTGTTTTTCGGGTGAGCCCATGACCACAGACGACCGCATCAAACTTGAACCCAGTTGGAAAGAGGCCCTGCGCGCCGAGTTCGACCAGCCTTACATGACCGAACTGCGCGAATTCCTGCGCCAGGAACATGCCGCGGGCAAGGAAATTTTCCCGCCAGGGCCGCTGATTTTCAACGCGTTGAATTCGACGCCGCTGGACAAGGTCAAGGTGGTGATTCTCGGGCAGGACCCTTATCACGGCCCGGGCCAGGCCCATGGCCTGTGCTTTTCGGTGCAGCCAGGCATCGCCACGCCACCGTCTCTGCTCAATATCTATAAAGAACTCAAGCGCGACCTGAACATCGACATCGCCAGCCACGGTTGCCTGCAGTCCTGGGCCGACCAGGGCGTACTGTTGCTCAATACCACCATGACCGTGGAGCGCGCTACAGCGGCTTCCCATGCCAATAAAGGTTGGCAACACTTCACTGATCGGGTGATCCAGACGGTCAGCGAGCATCAGGCCAGTACGGTATTTTTGTTGTGGGGGGCGCACGCACAGAGCAAGCAGAAGTTGATCGATGCGACCAAGCATCTGGTCCTCACCTCGGTGCATCCGTCGCCGCTCTCGGCTTATCGCGGGTTTATCGGCAACGGGCATTTCAGCCGCACCAACAAGTTCCTCGAGCAGAATGGGTTGACGCCGATCGACTGGAAGCTACCGCAGCTCTGAGCTGCGGTAGCTGGGGGAGGGCTTCAGTCGAGTGCTTCCCTGTTCCAGTGCCTGAACAAAGGCTCAGCCAGAAACAGCACAAACAGCAAGCGCATGACTTGCAGGGCCGTTACCAATGGCACTGACAGTTGCAAGGTTTCGGCGGTGAGGCTCATTTCCGCAATGCCGCCGGGCATCATGCCCAGGGTTAGTGAGCGCAGGTCCAGGTGGGTCAAGGCGCTCAAGCCGAGGGCGGCGATACCGGCGATCAGCATGGTCAGGCCGGTGCCAAGCAGCGTGCGGCAAAGGAAGGAGGGCGCCCTGCGGAAGAATGCGCGGTTGAAGTGACAGCCCAGACCGCTGCCGATCAACCACTGCCCGACCTGGCTGGCGCCATGGGGCAGGCCGATGTGCAGGTCCCAACCGATACTGAACGCGGCACTGACCAACAAGGGGCCGAACAACCAGGGGTTGGGTTGCTTGAGGCGCTGCCAGGCATAGGCGAGCAATGCCCCCAGGGGGAAGACCAGGGCCAGCCAGCGCCAGTCAACGCTGCCTGCGCCCTGTATTGCAACGCCGTCCCCCAGCAGGTATTTGAAGACGGCCGGTACACACAAGACCACGACCATCACCCGCAAGCTCTGCCCGGCTGCGACCAGGCTGAGGCTTGCGCCGTTGCGTGCGCCGAGGTTGACCATCTCGCCCGAACCACCCGGCATGCTCGAGAAGAACGCGGTGGCGCGGTCTTCGCCGGTGCGGCGCAGCAGCCAGACACCGACCACGCTGGAGAAGCTGGTAACCAGCGCACCGAAGAAAATCAAGCCGAAATGGCTGAGCACTTGCTCCATCACCTGCGGTGTGAAATGCAGGCCGATACCGATGCCGATAATCCACTGCCCGCATTTGCGCCCACCGGGAATCTCGCCCAGCTGCCAGGGCGTCAGGCAACGTACCAGGATGATGGCCAGCAGCGAGCCGACCATCCAGGGCAGTGGCCAGCCGACCTGGCTGGCGAGAAAACCGCCGGCCAGGCCCACCAGGGGTGTACCCCACCACAGGCTGAAGGGGCTGTCAGACATCGGCCAGGGCACGTCGCTGGACGTTGCGCTTGCGCCAGATGCGCAGCAGCGGCACCAGTAGCATGATGGCGGTCAGCACCCAGACACCGAAGGTGATCGGGCTGGACCAGAGGATTTCCAGCGCACCGTTGGAAATCGACAGGGCACGGCGCAGGTTCTGCTCCATCAGGCCGCCGAGGATGAAACCGAGCAGCAAGGGCGACAACGGGAAGTCCAGCTTGCGCAGGGTGTAGCCGAAGATGCCGATGCCGATCATCAGGAACAGGTCGAAGGTGGTTGCATGCACGGCATACACGCCGATCGCGGTAATGATCGCGATCACCGGCACCAGGGCCCAGTTCGGCACGGCAAGGATACGGGTGAACAGGCGGATCATCGGGATGTTGAGGATCACCAGCATCACGTTGGCAATGAACAACGAGGCGATCAGGCCCCAGACGATGTCCGGCTGCTGCTGGAACAGCAACGGGCCGGGGGTGATGTTGTACAGCGACAGGGCGCCAATCATCACCGCCGTGGTGCCGGAGCCCGGTACGCCAAGCGTCAGCATCGGTACCAGGGCACCGCAGGCAGCACCGCCAATGGCTGTTTCCGGGGCGGCCAGGCCGCGCTTATCGCCCTGGCCGAATTTGCCACTGGCGCCCGCCAGGCGTTTTTCGGTCATGTAGGCCACGGCGCTGGCCAGGGTGGCGCCCGCACCTGGCAATACTCCCATGACGAAACCCAGCACGCCGCAGCGCATATTGACCATCAATACTGAAGCCGCTTCCTTGAGGTTGAACATCATGCGCCCGGTGGCCTTTACGGCTTCCTGGCCACGGTGGGTTTTTTCCAGCAGCAGGAAAATCTCACTGATGGAGAACAGGCCCAGCACCAGCACGACGAACTGGATACCGTCGGCCAGGTGCACGCTGTCACCGGTGAAACGGTATACACCGCTGTTGGCATCAATCCCGACGCTGGACAAAAACAGCCCGATCAGTGCTGCGATAAAGGTCTTGAGCGGTCGGTCACCGGCCATGCCGCCGAGGCAGACGATGGCGAACACCATCAGCACGAAATACTCCGCTGGGCCGAAGGCAATCGCCCATTTGGCCAGCAGCGGCGCAAACAGCACCATGCCGCAAGTGGCGATGAATGCGCCGATGAACGAACTCCAGGCGGACAATGACAGGGCGACGCCAGCCATGCCCTGGCGGGCCATGGGGTAACCGTCCAGGGTGGTCATCACCGTGGAGGCCTCGCCTGGAATGTTCAGCAGGATCGAGCTGATTCGGCCGCCGTATTCACAGCCCAGGTACACCGCTGCCAGCAGAATCAAGGCCGACTCCGGTGGCAGGCCCAGGGCGAAGGCAATCGGAATCAACAGCGCCACGCCATTGATCGGGCCCAGGCCAGGCAGCAGCCCGACCACGGTGCCGATCAGGGTGCCGGTCAAAGCGGTGACCAGGTTGTAGGGCGTCAGGGCAACGCCGAAGCCTTGCCCGAGGTAGCTGAGGGTATCCATGTCAGTTCTCCAGGACGTCGAGCAGGCCCAAGGGCAGGGGTACATCCATCACGCGGTCGAACAGCAGGTACAGGCCGATACTCATCAGGCTGATGATGATCGCGCCGGGCAGCCAGCGGCCGCCATACAGGCGCGCCATGGGTATGCCGACAAGCATGCTGCTGAGGATGAAACCCAGCGGCTCGAACAGGCCGGCGAAGACCAGCAGCAACACCACGCAGGCGCCGATCTTGTTCAGGGTGGGGCGGTCGAGTTCCGGTTCGTCGTCGCTGTGCACGATGGGCGTGGGGCGTAGAAACATGTACAGCAGCCCCAAGGCCATCAGCGCCAGGATCAGCAGAGGGTAGGCGCGAGGGCCCACCGGTTCGTAGGAAAACGCGGCTTGGTAGGGCCAGGCCATGACGGCCAGGGATGCGCAGGCGAGCAGCAGCGCCAGCGCGAAAATGCGTTGCAGGACCATGAGGTATCCTCGATGTTACGGCCGCGGGGCGGCCGATCGCGGGCAAGCCCGCTCCTACAGGAGGGGCTTTGCGTGCAAGCGTTACTTGATCAGGCCGAATTCCTGGGCCAGGACCTTGTAGTCGGCGACCTGTTTCTTCACGTAGGTGTCCAGCTCCTGGCCGGTCATGGCGAAGGGGAACAGCTCGCGCTGGTCGCGCAGCTTGGCGAACTCTTCGGAGGCGAGCATCTTGTCGAAGGTGTCTTTCCACCAGGCGTATTCTTCGTCGCTTACCTTCGGGCCCACGTAGAAGCCTCGCACGACTGGCCAGACGATGTCGTAACCCTGTTCCTTGGCGGTTGGGATGTTTTTCATTTCCGGTTCGTCGATGCGCTGTTCGGAGAACACTGCCAACAGACGCATGTCGCCGCTGAGGATGTGCGGCATGGAGTCGGAAATGTCGGTGCTGCCGACCTGGATGTGCCCGCCGAGCAGAGCCGTGGCGATTTCACCGCCGCCTTCCAGGGCCACGTAGCGCAGGTCGCGTGGGTTGATCCCGGCGGCCTTGGCGATCAGGGCGGTCTGCATCCAGTCCTGGCTGCCGACGGTGCCACCGGAGCCGATCACTACTTTGCTGGGGTCGGCCTTGATGGCCTTGACCAGGTCATCGAGGGTTTTATAAGGCGAGTCGCTTTTCACCGCGATGGCGCCATAGCTTGTGCCGACGGCTGCCAGCCAGCGTACGGCGTTCTCGTCGAAACGGCCGAACTTGCCCTGGGCCAGGTTCAGTAGCGAGCCGCTGGACCAGGCCACCACCGTGCCGGCATCTGCCGGGCGCTGGGCAACTACGGCGTTGTAGGCCACCGCACCGACACCACCGGGCATGTAGGTCACGCGCATGGGTTTGCTCAGCAGCTTCTCGTTGAGCAGGCCGCTCTGGATCAGTTTGCAGGTCAGGTCAAAACCACCACCGGGCGATGCCGGGGCAATGCATTCAGGCCGCTTTGGCTCAGCCGCGAACAGCTGGCTGGACAACAGGATGCAGCCGGCGGCAAGGGCGATTTGGCGCAGTGAAAGGGTCATCGTCAGTCTCCACAGAAGTTATTGTTATCAGGGAATTACCAAAGAGCCACGCTGTAGCTGACCAGCACGCGCATTTCATCCGCCCCACGGGCGAAATCGGAACGGTAGCTGGCATTGCGCAGGCGCACTGCGACGTCTTTCAACGCACCGCTTTGCACCACGTACTTGATTTCACTGTTGCGTTCCCACTCCTTGCCGGTACCGCCAGTGCTGAGCTTAACGTGATCGCCACTGACGTAGCGGCTCATGAAGCTCAGGCCAGGAATGCCCAGGGCAGCGAAGTCGTAGTCGTAACGGGCTTGCCAGGAACGCTCGTCGGCACCGGCGAAGTCGTTGATCTGAACGAAGTTGACCAGGTACGGGTCACTGCCATCGACATAAGGGAAGGCGGTGTCGCCGGACATGTGCTGGTAGGCTGCGCTTAACTTGTGCCCGGCCAGGCCATAGCTGAGCATGCCGTTGAGCGAGGTGTTGTCGATACTGCCGCCACGAGCCTGGCCCTGGTCATCGCTGAAGGCAGCGCGCAGGTCAGTGCCGAAGGTGCCGGGGCCGAGTTTTTGCGAGCTGGTCAGGCCAACGAAATGCTGGCGGTAGACATCGTCGAGCTGGGCGAAGTAGTAGCTGCCGGTCACCTTGTCGGTGAACTTGTAGTCCAGGCCCGCGGTGTCGAAATGGTTGCCGGCCACGGTGCCGAGGAAACGACCGTTCTTGTTGTTAAGAGCGATGTCTTCGACGTTGGTGTCGTCGCGATCCTTGGCTTTTTCCAGGCGCCCGCCAGTGAAGGTCAGGCTCTTGATTTCCTTGGAGGTCAGCAGGCCGCCCTCGAAGGTTTGCGGCAGGATGCGCCCGTCGTTGGCCTTGAGGATCGGCAGCTCGGGGATCAGGGTGCCGACCTTGAGTTCGGTGGCGGAGATTTTTACCTTGCCAGTCACGCCGAGCTTGGAATACTCGTCGGCGGCGCGGCCGTCGTCATGGGTCGGCAACAGGCCGGTGCCGGTGCGGTCGGGGCTGGAGTCAAGCTTGATACCGAGCATGCCCAAGGCATCGACGCCGAAGCCGACCACGCCGTCGGTGTAGCCCGACTCCAGGTTGAGCATGAAGCCCTGGGCCCATTCGTCGCGCTTGGATTGCTGCGCGCTGGTACCGTCACGGAAATCGCGGTTGAAATACATGTTGCGGGTTTCGAAGGTGGCGCTGCTGTCTTCGAAGAAAGCGGCCTGGCCGAGCGGCGAAAAGCCGACGAGGGCGGCGGCGCTGGCGAGTGCAGTGGGGTGCAGACGAAGGGTAGGAACGGGCGATGTGGCCCGGGGCTGCATGGACAGCATCGTTGATGACTCCGTTATTGTTCTTATAAGGTGCGAAAACGCTTCAAGGCGCTTTTCGTTTCACGGCCATAGAACCGGCCCGTACAGCGATGCTAAGGCTCGAAGCTTTCGCTAACCTTTCAAACAGCTTTCATTGTCGTCATGGCTTCACAGACGCCGATGGGCCTGTAAACTCCGCGCCTTTCATGGCCGCCACACAGGTCAGCGCTTTAGGAGAAGTCGATGCGTGTATTGCTCGTCGAGGATCATCTGCAATTGGCCGAAAGCATCACCCAGGCCTTGAAAAGCACGGGCTTGACCGTGGACGTGCTGCACGATGGCGTGGCCGCCGACCTGGCGCTGAGCTGCGAGGAGTACGCCATGGTGATTCTCGATGTCGGCTTGCCACGCATGGACGGCTTTGAGGTGCTGGCGCGGTTGCGCGGCCGTGGCAAGAACCTGCCGGTACTGATGCTGACCGCGCGCAGCGATGTGAAAGACCGCGTGCATGGCTTGAACCTGGGCGCCGACGATTACCTGGCCAAGCCCTTCGAGCTCACTGAGCTTGAGGCACGGGTCAAGGCTCTGCTGCGCCGCAGCGTGCTCGGAGGCGAACGCCAGCAGCGCTGCGGTGTATTGGTGTACGATCTCGATACTCGGCGCTTTACCCTGGGCGATGAGCTGCTGACGCTGACCTCTCGCGAGCAGGCGGTGCTCGAAGCCTTGATCGCCCGGCCCGGTAGGGTCATGAGCAAGGAGCAATTGGCTGCCCAGGTGTTCGGCCTGGACGAAGAGGCCAGCGCCGACGCCATCGAGATCTACATCCACCGCCTGCGCAAGAAGCTTGATGGCCATGCGGTCGCCATCGTTACCTTCAGGGGGCTTGGCTACCTGCTCGAGCACCGCGATGCATAAGGCGCCGAGCCTGCGCTGGCGGCTGCTGTGGAACCTGGTGCTGTTGTTGCTGGTGCTGATGGTGGCCAGTGGCTTGAGCGCCTACTGGAACGGCCGCGAAGCCGCCGATACGGCCTACGATCGCACCCTGCTGGCTTCGGCGCGGACCATCGCCGCCGGCCTTTCCCAGCGCGATGGCAGCCTGAGCGCCGATGTGCCCTACGTGGCTCTGGACACCTTCGCGTACGACAGTGCCGGGCGCATCTATTACCAGGTCAACGACATTCACCAGCGTCTGATTTCCGGCTACGAAAATTTGCCGGCGCCGCCGCCGGGCACGCCGCGTACCGATGACTACCCGGCTTTGGCGCGCTTCTATGACGCTCAGTATCTGGGCCAGGATGTGCGTGTGGTCAGCCTGCTCAAGGCGGTCACCGAGCCGGACATGAACGGCATGGCGGAAATTCGCGTGGCCGAGACCGAAGAGGCGCGGGTACGCATGGCCCGCAGCCTGATGACCGATACCTTGCTGCGCCTGGGCATGCTCGGCTTGGGCGCGATCCTGTTGGTGTGGTTTGCCATCAGCGCCGCATTGCGGCCATTGGAGCGTCTGCGCACTGCCGTTGAAGATCGCCAGCCAGATGATTTGCGGCCCTTGCCGCTGGTCGAGGTGCAGCGTGAGCTGGGCCCACTGGTGCGGGCCTTGAACCATTTTACCGAGCGTCTGCGCGGGCAGTTCGAGCGCCAGGCGCAATTCATTGCCGATGCTGCCCACGAATTACGTACCCCGTTGGCAGCACTCAAGGCGCGGGTCGAGTTGGGCTTGCGCTCGCCGCAGCCGCAGGAATGGCGCCAAACCCTGGAGAGCGTGGCGCAGGGCACTGACCGCCTGACCCATCTGGCCAATCAACTGCTGTCATTGGCACGCGTCGAGAATGGTGCGCGGGCTATTGCCGAGGGCGGTGCGCAACTGCTCGACCTCAGCCAGCTGGCTCGTGAACTGGGCATGGCGATGGCGCCGCTGGCCCATGCGCGTGGCGTGGCCCTGGCGCTGGAAGCCGATGAACCGGTGTGGTTGCGTGGCGAGCCGACCCTGCTCAATGAGCTTCTGAGTAACTTGATCGACAATGCCCTGGCCCATACGCCGGTTGGCGGCAATGTGATTTTGCGGGTCAGCCCTCCAGGGGTATTGGAGGTTGAAGACGATGGCCCCGGGATTCCCGAGGCCGAACGCGAGCGGGTGTTTGAGCGGTTCTACCGCAGGCGCGCACAGGGCACCGGACTAGGGCTGGCGATCGTCGGGGAAATCTGCCGCGCGCACCTGGCCGAGATCAGCCTGCATGATGGCGCGCAGGCCGGCTTGAAAGTGCGCGTGAGCTTTATGCCTCAGTGAAACATCGTCCGTGCCACATGCAGGTCGCCGGGCACCAGGGTCGAAATATCCACACCCAATTGCCGGCACGCAGGCAATGATTCGAATGGGCGTCGTTGGTCTTCAGCCTGGCTGAGCAGTGCGGCCACCTGAACCACATCGACGTAGTCGGGATGAGTGGAGCGGCGATGGGCGTCCTGGGACTGGCTGGGAACCTTGATCAGCATTGCCGGAAAGTCCCAGACGCTGAGGATCTTGTCGCCAAGCAGCGGGTGAATGTGTTCGATCACGTGGTTCAGGCACACAGGGTCGGACAACAGTTCATTGTGCTCTTCGGCGTACGTGAGGATGGGCAGCACGCCGATCAGGTGCACCAGACCGGCCAATGCAGCCTGGTCCGGCTTGAGCCGGGTGTAGCGCTGGCACAGCTCATAGCTGATGCCGGCCACTTCCAGGCTGCTGGCCCAGACGTCGCGCATTTTCTGTTCGACCACGGCCGAACGGGCATGGAAGATCTGCTCGATGACCAGGCCAATGGCCAGGTTACAGCTGTAGTTGACCCCAAGCCGGGTAATGGCGGCGTGTAGATCGGTGACTTCGGTGGCGCCACGCAGGAGCGGGCTGTTGACCACTTTGATCAAGCGCGCGGAAAGCGCGGCATCACTACCGATTACTCGGCTCAGGGTGCCGACGCTGATATCACTGTCTTCGGCTGCCTTGCGGATTTTCAGGGCGACTTCGGGCAGTGTCGGCAACACCAGGTCATCATTGTCGATGGCCGCCAACAACTGCGTTTGAACCATCCGGGCCAGCTCGCTCATCTGTATTCCCTAAAGCGATGTCGCGGAGCACGCATCCAGCGCTTGCTCCGCAAAGTGTGCTCAGCGCTGAATTTCGCGGTCGCGATCCAGCTGGTAGGGAAGGTCGAGCAAAGCCAGGGTTGCGCCTTGCGCATCTCCCAGGTGCAGCTCGCCATTTTCCACGGCTTCGGCCTGCAATACCGCAAGCAGTTCGATACCGTCGGCGGCGCTGGCAGCGGCCAGTACCACTTCGCCAATGGCGCTGGTGTGGGTCGGCGAGAATATCGGCGTGCCCGGTTCCGGCAACTGGCTGTCGGTCAGTTCAAGGCGATACTGGCGACGCTTGAGTTTGCCCAGGTACTGCATGCGCGCGACGATTTCCTGGCCGGTGTAGCAACCTTTCTTGAAGCTCACGCCGCCCACTGCCTGCAAGTTGAGCATTTGCGGGATGAACATTTCGCGGGTCTGGGCCATCACCTGGCCGATACCGGCACGAATTTGCTGCAACAGCCAGGCGTTGAGTTCACCTTCGGCCAACTGCGCGGCCAGGTTGTCTCGTAATGTGTGGGCCTGGTCGGCAGGGGCCCAGAGTTCGGCGCGGCCTTCGGACACGCGCACGGCAACCAGGCCGTTTGCCCGAACGACTGCGTTGGCGTCCTGGGGCAGGTCCAGACCAAGGCTGGCCAGTGCTGCCTCACCCTGGCTCAGGCCAAAGCGAACCCAGGCTGCGCTTTCGTCGGTCAGTTTGGACTTGGAAAATACGGCGTATTTTTTCAGGTCTGCCAACTGCGGCTCAACCAGTTCGCGAGCCATGGCCAGCAGGCAGCCATCGCCTTCGAGCAACAGCCGAAAGCTCGACTGCATGCGGCCTTTCTGGGTGCAGCGTGCACCCAGGGTCGCCGTGTGCTCGTTGACGTAATTGAGGTTGCAGGTCAATTGGCCTTGCAGGAATTTACCGGCATCGGAGCCGCGGACGGCGAGAACGCCTTCGTGGGATAGCGTGCAGAAAAAAGCTGAGTCGGCCATTGGTCATCGCAAGGTGAAAAGACTGGGCACCATCATAGAGCGCTGCCGACAAAATAGGTAGTTGGGCAATCATCGCTCGCTGGCAATCGGTGCCGTAATCCTCGCGGAGTCGATTGCAGGGGTGAACCATTGCACCAGCAGCATACCGGCGACGATTAGTCCTACACCGGCGATGCGGCCAATATTGGCTGGCTTCTCGGTGAGCCCCATCAGGCCGAAATGGTCGATCAAGAGCGACGACAGCATTTGCCCGGCAATCACGCAGACGATGAAACCGGCGGCGCCCAGGCGCGGGGTCAATATCAGCGCTGCAGTGATGTAGAGCACGCCGGCAATACCGCCGAACCACAACCACCAAGGTCCGTGCAGGGCTACGCCAAGCGCTGGAGCGTTTGGGCGCAAGGCCAACAATATGGGCAGTACGAGTAGCAGGCTTACCGCCAGGGAGATAAGCGTCGCCCACATGGGATGACCGAGTGCGCGGCCCAGTGCCGCATTGCTGGCGGCCTGGAACGGTACGGCGGCGCCAGCCAACAAAGCGATGCCCAGTATTGAAGCGCTGTACGGGAGGGCCATGGTGAACAACCTTTAAAAGTAAGAGTTGATCAATCCTTGGTTATCCATTGGAATAATGGAAATTCGAACTGTGCACGTTGGCTATTCGCCTTATGGATGATCTGCGCCGAATCGATCTGAATCTGCTGTTGACCTTGCACGCATTGCTGGCCGAGCAACATGTATCCCGGGCCGCCTTGCGCTTGCATCGCAGCCAGCCCGCCGTCAGCCATGCTCTGGCGCAATTGCGCAACCTGTTCAACGACCCGCTGCTGGTACGGCGGGGCGGGCACCTGGAGTTGACCGCACGGGCAAGGGAGTTGGTCCAGCCATTGGATCAGGCGCTTGGCCAATTGGGCGAACTGTTGGCACCGGTGCCCTTTGTACCGGCGCAGGCTCAACGAAGCTTTCGCCTGGCGGTGTCGGATTACGGCTCGCGTGTGGTCTTGCCTTCGTTGGTGCGGCGCCTGCGTGACGCGGCACCCGGTATGGACCTGGTAGTGAGCCAGGCCAGCCGCGAGACCATGGTCACTCAATTGCTCGATGGTGAAGTCGATCTCGTGCTAGGGGTGTTTCCATCGCTCCCGCGGGAATTGTCTACTGAAGCCCTGTTCGAGGAGACTTTCTGCTGTCTCGCCGATCGCTCGACCTTGCCAGCCAACTCAGAATTGTCTCTCGAGGCGTGGCTGGCACGCTCGCATGTGCTGGTCGCCATGCGCCCGGGTGCCGATAACGAAATCGACCTGGCGCTTGCGGTGTTGGGCAAGCGCCGGCACGTGGTGATCATGCTGCCGCACTGGAGCGCTGCCAATGAACTGGTGGCTGGCACCGACCTGATCCTGACCGTGGCTCGGCGCAATCTCGAACAAGCTCGCATTGACCCGAGGCTGCGCTGCTTCGAGCCTCCTTTTGCGATCCCGTCGTTCACATTCGAGCAAGTCTGGCATTCGCGCCGCGAAGTCGACCCGGCGCACCGCTGGCTGCGTAACGAGGTACGTGCCGCTTGCGCACAGGCCGCCAGCGGGCAAGTCGACCATTGATCAGTGCCCACTGGGGCAAGCGCCTGTATACTGGCGGCCTATTTGAGGAGAGCTCCATGGTCGAAGATGTTGAACTCAACCGGCTCTACTGGCATAGCCGCCGCGGTATGCTTGAGCTGGATGTGCTGCTGGTTCCTTTTGTCAAAGAGGTTTATCCGCACCTGAACGAAGTGGACCGCAATTTGTACGTCCGGCTGCTGGAATGTGAGGATCAGGACATGTTCGGCTGGTTCATGGAACGCAGCGAGTCCGAGGACCCTGAGCTGCAACGCATGGTTCGCATGATCCTGGACCGTGTCCAGCCCAAGTGATTGCTTCGAGTGCCGCTGGCAGGCCTCCGGGCACTTGCTGGCGGCCTACCTGACCTGCCAGTTGCTGGCCCTGGTCGCTTTGTTCCTGCTTGAAGTTCCGTGGTGGTCGAGCCTGGCTGGCGCAGCGCTGTGCCTGGGCCATGCTGCCTGGGTGCTGCCGCGTCATATCCTGTTGAGCCATCGGCACGCCATCACGGGGCTGCGTCGCGATGCCTCGGGTTGGCAATTATGGTGCAGCGCCGAAGGCTGGAAACCGGTGCAATTGCAGCGTGACAGCCTGGCCCTGCCGGGGCTGGTGGTATTGCGTTACCGTTGGCAGGGGCGGCAGTGGGTGCACGGCTTGTGTATTCCGTTCGACGCGCTGGAGTCGGCATTGCACCGGCGCCTGCGCGTGCGCCTGAAATTCAGTCGGCGTAGGTGGGCGGCACCAGAATAGTGTCCAGGGCTTCGGGCAGCATTTCGGGGTAATCGAGGGTGTAATGCAGGCCACGGCTTTCCTTGCGCTGCATGGCCGAATGGATCATCAGCTCGGCGACTTGGGCCAGGTTGCGCAGTTCGATCAGGTCACGGCTGACCTTATAGTTGCTGTAGAACTCGTCGATTTCATCGAGCAGCAGGCGAACCCGATGCTCGGCCCGCTGCAGGCGCTTGTTGGTGCGCACGATGCCGACATAGTCCCACATGAAGCGCCGCAACTCGTCCCAGTTGTGCGCAATGATCACGTCTTCGTCCGAATCGGTGACCTGGCTCGCATCCCAGCCGGGCAATTGCTCGGGCATTGGCATGCTACCGAGCTTGGCAATGATGTCGTTGGCGGCTGAACGGCCGTATACGAAGCACTCGAGCAACGAGTTGCTGGCCATGCGGTTGGCACCGTGCAGGCCGGTAAAGCTGGTTTCGCCGATGGCATAAAGCCCCGGCACGTCGGTGCTTCCGTGTTGGTCGACCAATACACCCCCGCAGGTGTAGTGCGCGGCGGGAACCACCGGAATCGGTTGCGAGGTGATGTCGATGCCGAAGGTCAGGCAGCGTTCGTACACCGTTGGGAAGTGGCTCTTCACGAACTCGGCAGGTTTGTGACTGATATCCAGGTATACACAGTCAACGCCCAGGCGTTTCATTTCATGGTCGATGGCCCTGGCCACAACGTCCCGGGGCGCCAATTCGGCACGCGGGTCAAAGCGCGGCATGAAGCGCTCGCCGTTGGGCAGTTTGAGCAGGCCGCCTTCACCGCGTATGGCCTCGGTGATCAGGAAACTCTTGGCCTGGGGGTGATACAGGCAGGTAGGGTGGAACTGATTGAACTCCAGGTTCGCGACCCGGCAGCCAGCGCGCCAGGCCATGGCAATGCCATCGCCGCAGGCGCCATCGGGATTACTGGTGTAGAGGTACACCTTGGCGGCGCCGCCGGTGGCCAGCACCGTAAAGCGCGCGCCGCAGGTGTCGACTTCGCCGGTGGTGCGGTTGAGTACATACGCACCCAGGCAACGGTCGTGCTCCTGGCCGAGGCGGCGGGCGGTGATCAGATCCACGGCTACGCGCTGTTCCAGCAATTCGATATTGGGGCGCAAGCGCGCCTGGGCCAGCAAGGTGGTAAATATCGCTGCGCCCGTGGCATCGGCAGCATGAATGATGCGCCGATGGCTGTGGCCGCCTTCGCGGGTCAAGTGAAACTCGAAACCGCCGTCGTCGGCGCTGGCATTGTCGTCGCGAGTGAAGGGCACGCCCTGGTCGATCAGCCATTGGATCGATTCGCGGCTGTGTTCTACCGTGAAACGCACGGCGTCTTCATGGCACAGGCCGCCTCCGGCGTTGAGGGTGTCTTCGACGTGGGACTGCACGGTATCGGCATCATCGAGTACCGCCGCGACGCCGCCCTGGGCCCAGAAGGTCGAGCCGTTGGACAGGTCGCCCTTGCTCAGTACGGCAATGCGCAGATGGCCGGGAAGGCTCAAGGCCAGGCTCAGGCCGGCCGCGCCGCTGCCAATCACGAGTACATCATGTTGATATTGTTGGCTCATTTCCGGATTCCGCGCAAAGCGACCTTGCAGGCATGTCTGTCGGGTTCAAGCCCCCTAGTATATAGAGGGGGGGATCGGCACAATAGCCGAGCCTTTATGGCAATGTGGAACTATCGTGAAGCGTATCGGGCAGCCTTTATAGCAGCCGCAGCGCCTGGTTTGCTATGCAAACCCTTGCTTTGCTGCTGTTTTTCGCCCGTGCAGCGTAGGTCGTTTCGGACAACATTGCGGCATATCGGCTTGGTGATATGGGAACTTTATGTAACACCCAGCTATCCATAGAAGGTTGCCCAGCATAAGGGGAACAGCGTCGGCTAGGGGCACAGCCTGTGTGTTGGCTGCTGCTGAGAGATCGACGATCAGATTATTGACGCAGCCGGCCGTGACCGTACTGCGTTTTTCGTGCAGGCCAAATGCAGGCCCGCAGGAAACTTGCTTGGAGGGGAGAACTTTTGCGAAAAGCCCGAGTCTATGTTTGCAAGCCTGAACGATGGCAGTTGCAACGCTCCTCCGAGAATTTCGAGGAGTGTTCATGCTAACCCAGGAAGAGGATCAGCAGCTTGTCGAGCGCGTCCAGCGCGGAGACAGGCGAGCGTTTGATCTGTTGGTGCTCAAGTATCAGCACAAGATTCTCGGGTTGATCGTGCGATTCGTGCACGACACCCATGAAGCCCAGGATGTGGCGCAGGAAGCCTTTATCAAAGCTTATCGGGCGTTGGGTAATTTTCGCGGCGACAGTGCGTTCTATACCTGGCTGTACCGTATCGCCATCAACACGGCGAAAAACTATCTGGTGTCCAAGGGACGGCGGCCACCTGATAGCGATGTGAGTTCTGAAGATGCAGAGTTCTACGACGGCGATCATGGCCTCAAGGATCTCGAATCACCGGAGCGTGCTTTGCTGCGTGATGAAATCGAAGGCACTGTCCATCGAACCATCCAGCAGCTGCCAGAAGATTTACGTACGGCGCTAACTTTACGTGAATTCGATGGTCTTAGTTACGAGGACATTGCGAGCGTCATGCAGTGTCCGGTGGGTACCGTGCGCTCTCGAATTTTCCGCGCTCGGGAGGCCATAGACAAAGCCCTGCAGCCGTTGTTGCAGGAACACTGAGACAGCGGCGACAGCCAAGAGAGGAACCGCCATGAGTCGTGAAGCCCTGCAGGAATCGCTGTCCGCGGTGATGGATAACGAAGCGGACGAATTGGAACTGCGTCGGGTATTGAGTGCCGTCGACGATTCCGAAACCCGTGCCACCTGGTCGCGTTATCAGGTTGCCCGTGCGGCGATGCATAAAGAATTGCTGATGCCCAAGCTCGATATTGCCGCAGCCGTATCGGCAGCGCTGGCTGACGAGGCCGTTCCGGCCAAGGTCACCCGTGGTCCGTGGCGCAGCCTCGGCCGCCTGGCCGTTGCAGCATCGGTGACTGTTGCCGTGCTGGCCGGCGTGCGCTTGTACAACCAGGATGAAATCAGCGGTGTAGAGCTTGCTGCGCAACAACCAGCCCAACAAGGCATGGCGTTGCCACAAGTTCAAGGCCCCGCCGTTTTGGCAGGCTATAGTGAGAGTACCGAGCAAGCGACCGGCCCGATGGCCAGTGGTGTGATGCAAGGTCAGGCCGGTGATCAGCGCCTGCCAGGCTACTTGCGCCAGCACGCCCAGGAAGCAGCTCTTAAAGGCACAGAAAGCGCACTGCCCTACGCACGCGCCGCCAGCCTGGAAAATCGCTAAGGAGGACCATGCGCGCCATACCTCTCATTCCGCTTCTGCTCAGTGGATGGTTGACTGTTCCGGCATATGCCGCGGATCCCGCGGATGCCAGGATTACCAACATGTTCAACCGTCTGGCCCAGGCCGAGCGCCAGCAAGACTTCCAAGGTACCTTTGTTTACGAACGTAACGGTATCTTTTCGACGCACCGCATCTGGCACCGTGTACAGGACGGCAAGGTCACCGAGCGGCTTCTGCAGCTCGATGGGTTGCCCCAGGAAGTGCTGCGGGTCGATGGCAAGACGCAATGCGTGAGTGGGACATTGGTGGCGGGTGTGGGCAATACCCCCGATACATCCGGTCGATTGCTTGATCCTCTGAAACTGATGTCGTGGTATGACATCAAGGCCCTCGGTGTAACCCGCGTGGCAGGCCGTGAAGTCGACATCGTGGCCCTGACGCCGCGCGACCAGCATCGTTATGCCTTCGAGCTGCATCTGGACAAGGAGACCGGCTTGCCGCTCAAGTCCTTGTTGCTCAATGACAAGGGGCAACTGCTGGAGCGCTTTCAGTTCACCGGCCTCAATACCCAGGCCGTGCCAAATGAGCGCGAATTGCAGCCCAGCAGCAATTGCAAGGCCGTTGCCCAGGTGCCGCCGCAGGCTGCCGAGGCACTGGCCAGCTGGCGTTCGGACTGGCTGCCGCCCGGTTTTGAACTGGTCAAGAGCTACGTGCGCAAGGACCCTCAGACCAAGAGCACAGTCAGCAGCTTGATGTATGACGATGGGTTGGCTCGTTTTTCGGTGTTTCTCGAATCCCTGGACGGCGAATCGGTTACCGACACCCGTGCCCAGCTCGGGCCGACGGTTGCCGTGTCGCGGCACCTGACCACGCCCAAGGGCGATATGATGGTCACCGTGGTGGGTGAGATACCGATCGGTACCGCTGAACGCATTGCCTTGTCGATGCGCGCCCAAGACACCCAGACTGCCAATTGAGGTGTGGGATGAGCGGTGCTCGGCTATGGTATGGCTCGTGGTGGCAAAAGCGCGAGCCGCGCCAGAGACGCCGACATGTCTGGTGAACATTACTATTTGCAAAACCACCAAAAACTTTCTATAGGTCAGTCCCGACAGGGTCTGGCCTTGCTTGCTGTTGAAACATTAAAAAACAAGCCAATGCATGAAACCTGGTTGCAGCCTATTGCAGTGTCCAGGTTTTTTGCGTTTTCTGGTCCCTATTGCTTAACCATGCTCGTTGCTACGGGAGCCGTATGTCGATACCACGCTTGAAATCCTTCGTTCCACTGTTCGCCGCAGTGCTGATGCTCGGTCAGGTATTTACTGCCCAAGCCGAAGCCCTGCCTGATTTCACCACCTTGGTGGAGCAGGCTTCGCCAGCGGTGGTGAACATCAGTACCAAGCAAAAAATGCCCGATCGCGGCATGGCCTCGCGGCAAATGCCGGACCTCGAAGGCCTGCCGCCAGCAATTCGTGAGTTCTTCGAGCGCAACATGCCGCCACAGTCCCCGCGTTCGCCGCGCGGCGATCGTCAGCGTGAAGCGCAATCGCTGGGCTCGGGTTTCATCATCTCCGCCGATGGCTACGTGATGACCAACAACCACGTGATCGCCGATGCCGACGAGATCCTTGTGCGCCTGTCCGACCGCAGCGAGTTCCCGGCCAAGCTGGTCGGTACCGACCCGCGTACCGATGTGGCGCTGCTGAAGATCGAAGGCAAGGACCTGCCGATCGTCAAGCTGGGCGACTCGGAAAAACTCAAGGTTGGCGAGTGGGTAGTGGCCATTGGTTCGCCATTTGGTTTCGATCACTCGGTCACCAAGGGGATCGTCAGTGCCAAGGGTCGTACCTTGCCTAACGACACCTATGTTCCGTTCATCCAGACCGACGTGGCCATCAACCCGGGTAACTCCGGTGGCCCGCTGTTCAACATGAACGGCGAAGTGGTGGGGATCAACTCGCAGATCTTCACGCGTTCCGGTGGCTTCATGGGCCTTTCTTTCGCCATCCCGATCGACGTGGCGCTGGATGTGTCCAACCAGTTGAAAAAAGACGGCAAGGTCAGCCGGGGTTGGCTGGGTGTGGTGATTCAGGAGGTCAACAAAGACCTGGCTGAATCCTTCGGCCTGGACAAGCCAGCAGGCGCCCTGGTTGCCCAAGTACTCGAAGACGGCCCGGCGGCCAAGGGCGGCTTGCAGGTTGGCGACGTGATCCTGACTATGAATAGCCAGCCAATCGTCATGTCGGCGGACTTGCCGCACCTGGTCGGTGGCCTGAAGGAGGGTTCCAAGGCCAGCCTGGAGGTTATCCGTGACGGCAAGCGCAAGACCATTGATGTGACCGTCGGCATGCTGCCCGAAGAAGACCAGGACATTACCGCCAGTGCCGGTGGTGCCGAGCGCAGCAGCAACCGCCTGGGTGTTGCCGTGACCGACCTGACCGCCGAGCAGAAAAAGACCCTCGACCTCAAGGGGGGCGTGGTGATCAAGGAGGTTCAGGAAGGCCCTGCGGCCTTGATCGGCCTGCAGCCAGGCGACGTCATCACTCACCTGAACAACCAGGCGATCACCTCGGCCAAGGATTTCACTGAAATCGCCAAGGACTTGCCGAAGAACCGTTCGGTTTCCATGCGCGTGCTGCGCCAGGGGCGTGCCAGCTTCATTACCTTCAAATTGGCCGAATAAGCCGACGAGAGGTAAAAGGGGCGGTCATTGACCGCCCCTTTTTTTTCCTGGTTCCAGAGTCGCGCGGCCGTGTAGCAGCTGCCGCAGGCTGCGTCCCGTACGCGAAGCGGGCGCAGAAAGTAAAGTTGATTGAGGATCTTGCGTGCCTCGACGCAGCCTTGCGGCAGCTGCTACGGGTGCGCAGTGCTCGCCAATCAGATGAAGGAAATAGTTGCACGCGTGACGGGTAAGGCGTCTTTCAGGTACAATTCCCGGCTATTTTTCGGTGGGCGTCCGCCCGCAGCCTTTTTGAGTGTTGACCCGTGAGTGATTTGAGTCATATCCGCAATTTCTCCATCATCGCCCACATTGACCATGGCAAGTCGACGCTGGCCGATCGCTTCATCCAGATGTGCGGCGGCCTGGCCGAGCGTGAAATGGAAGCCCAGGTCCTGGACTCCATGGACCTTGAGCGTGAACGCGGGATCA
>CAYVPI010000085.1:0-21712 GCA_964453495.1 uncultured Pseudomonas sp.
CTCCTCCTCCCTTCAAGTCTTACCATACAAGCTGGCTTGCCAGCGATGAGGCCGGGACAGGCATCCCGGCCTTCTATCAATCCAGCTTCAACACCTTGGCCAATACAATCTTCGGCCCTTTCATCTTCTTGATGATGATGCGCAGGCCTTCGACTTCCAGCACCTCTTCTTCTTCCGGTACCCGCTTGAGGGTTTCGTAGATCAGCCCGGCCAGGGTTTCCGCTTCGATGTGGTCCAGGTCGATACCCAACAAGCGTTCCACCTTGAACAGCGGCGTGTCGCCACGCACCAGCAGTTTGCCTGGTTGGTAGGCGAGGATGCCGCGCTCGGCCTTGCGGTGCTCGTCCTGGATATCGCCGACCAGCACTTCCAGCACATCTTCCATGGTCAGGTAGCCGATGACCTTGCCGTCGGCTTCCTCGACCAGGGCGAAATGCGCAGCCCCTTTACGAAATTGTTCGAGCAGGCGCGACAGCGGCATGTGCTTGGACACGCGCTCCAACGGGCGGGTCAGTTCGGCCAGGTTGAAGGACTCTGGAATGTGGTCGAGGGCCGCCAGTTCCAGCAGCAGGTCCTTGATGTGCAGCAAGCCGACGAATTCTCCGCGTTCGGCGTCATAGACCGGATAGCGGCTGAATTTGTGCCGGCGGAACATCGCCAGGATTTCCTTGAGCGGTGCGTTGAAGTCCAGGCTGACCAGGTCTTCACGCGAGTTGGCCCAGTCGACCACTTCCAGCTCGCCCATTTCCACGGCCGATGCCAATACGCGCATGCCCTGGTCGCTCGGGTCCTGGCCGCGGCTGGAGTGCAGGATCAGCTTGAGCTCTTCACGGCTGTAATGATGGTCGTGATGTGGGCCGGGCTCGCCTTGGCCAGCAATACGCAAGATGGCGTTGGCACTGGCGTTGAGCAGCCAGATGGCCGGGTACATCACCCAGTAGAACAGGTACAGGGGAACGGCCGTCCATAACGACAGCAGCTCTGGTTTTCGGATGGCCCAGGACTTGGGCGCCAGCTCGCCGACGACGATATGCAGGTAGGAAATCACGAAGAAGGCGCTGAAAAACGAAACGGCCTTGATGACTTCGGCCGATTGCACACCCACCGCTTCGAGCAAAGGCTCCAGCAAGTGCGCGAACGCGGGCTCACCGACCCAGCCCAGGCCCAGCGAGGCAAGTGTGATACCCAATTGGCAGGCTGACAAATAGGCGTCCAGCTGACTGTGCACGGTACGCAGGATTTGGCCACGCCAGCCGTGTTGTTCGGCGATCGACTCGACGCGGGTCGAGCGCAGTTTGACCATGGCGAACTCGGCGGCTACGAAAAAACCGTTGAGTAGAACCAGCACTAAAGCGAAGAGAATCATGCCGAAATCGGCGAACAATGACGCGAGGGAAAAACCAGGGGAAGGGTCCATGATGGAGTTTTACGGGTTCCGTCTTTTGAAATAAGGGGGGCTTGCGGTGCCTGAAATGCAGGCATAAGTCCCCCAATGTAGCGGCTGCGGAGCTGATTGCCTAGTGGCCATCTGTTAGTCGCCGCTGGCTTGAACCCTGCGCGTGGCAATTTGCCCGGGTGTGAAGTGGCAGGTAAAGGTGCTTCCATGGCCCAGTACGCTGCTGACCTCCAGGCGACCGCGATGGCGCAGCAAGACATGTTTGACGATGGCCAATCCCAACCCAGTGCCACCGGTATTCGACGCACGGCTGGAGTCGACGCGGTAGAAACGTTCGGTCAGGCGCGGCAAGTGCTTGGGGTCGATTCCTATACCTGAATCCTGCACGCTCAGGTGGGCACCCTGATCGTCAGCCCACCAGCGAATACGTATCTGGCCTTCGGCAGGGGTGTACTTCACGGCATTGAAGATCAAGTTGGAAAACGCGCTGCGAAGTTCGGCTTCGCTGCCCTTGAGCCAGGTATTGGCATCGGTTTCCAGGGTAATGCGCTGGTTGCGCGGGCCCGACAGGGCCTGGGCATCGCCTTTTATCGATTGCAGCAGGGTATCGACGGCAACCGGTTGGTTTTCGGATGGGTAATCGGTGGCTTCGAGCTTGGCCAGCAGCAGCAAGTCGTTGAGCAAGGTTTGCATGCGATCGCCCTGCTGGTGCATTTGCTGCAGGGCACGAACCCAGCGTGGGTTCACGTCCTCGACATTGTCGAGCAGGGTCTCCAGGTAGCCGGCGATGACTGTCAGTGGGGTGCGCAGTTCATGGGAGACGTTGGCGACGAAATCCTTGCGCATCTGTTCGAGTAGGTGAATGCGCGTAACGTCGCGTACCAGCATCAGGTGTTCATTATTTCCGTAGCGAGTGATATGCAGCTGTACGCGTAGGTGGTCGTTGATCGGCGAGGGGATTTCCAGCGGTTCAACATAGTTCTCCTGCTCGAAATATTCCTTGAACCGCGGGTGCCGAACCAGGTTGGTGACTGGCTGTCCACCATCCTGTGGAGTCTTGAGACCGAGCAAGGTTTCGGCGGCGCGGTTCCACCATTCAAGGTTGCCATCGCTGTCGAGCATGATCACGGCGTCCTTGAGCGCGGCCGTGGACTCCTGGACGCGATCGATGACCGCTTGCAGGCGACCACGCACACGCTGATCACGCCGTTGCAGGTGGTAAATGCTGTCGAACACCTCACCCCACAAGCCATAGCCATCTGGCGGGGCCTCGTCGGGCTTATGCAGTCGCAACCATTCGTGCAAGCGCAGCAGCTGTTTAAGGGTCCAGGCCAGGTAGATACCCAGGCCGATGGCCATGCTCCAGCCGTAGTAGCCGCTGATCAGCCCCACCAACAGGCAGGCCGAAATGAGCAGCAGCATGTGCCGGATCAGGGTGCCGTGCCAATTCTGATTCAATTGAAAACGCGTCCTTTCGATTGCATGAGTGGCGACGGCTCAGCTTTTGGTGGAAAAGCGGTAACCGGTGCCGCGCACGGTTTGCACGAGGTTCTCGTAGGCTTCGCCGAGGGCCTTGCGCAGGCGGCGGATATGCACGTCCACGGTGCGTTCTTCCACATAGACATTGCCGCCCCAGACCTGATCGAGCAATTGACCACGGGTATAGGCGCGCTCCTGGTGCGTCATGAAAAACTGCAGCAAGCGATACTCCGTGGGCCCCATTTCGGCAGGTTTACCGTCGATGGTGACCCGATGGCTGATCGGGTCAAGCAGCAAGCCGCCGACCTCGATCGGCGCTTCACCATCGGAAGGTCCGGCGCGGCGCAGTACCGCCTTGAGGCGGGCAACCAGTTCGCGGGGCGAAAAAGGCTTGGTGATGTAGTCATCGGCGCCGACTTCCAGGCCCTGGATCTTATTGTCTTCCTCGCCCTTGGCGGTGAGCATGATGATCGGGATATCCCCGGTCAGTTCGTCGCGCTTGAGGCGGCGAGCCAATTCGATGCCAGAGGTGCCAGGCAGCATCCAGTCGAGCAGGATCAGGTCTGGCTTGCGATCAACGATGATCGCATGGGCCTGCTGGGAATTCTCCGCTTCGAGGCAGTCATAGCCGGCCATTTCCAATGCGACCGCGATCATCTCGCGAATTGGCGCTTCGTCGTCGACGATCAGAATATTTCTGCCAACCATGCTCAATGCTCCTGTCATTTCAAGTGTCTAGCGCCGCATTAGATAACGGAATTATTGCAGTCGTGTGACAGCTTGGTAGCTTGCCGGCAACATCTTGTTACTGGGCTACGCTTTAAGTCCAACCCTCAACAAAGCACCAGAGGTAAATCCAATGACACGACATACGCTGACCTGGATGGCCCTTCTCACCACTGCAGCCTTATTGGCACCGGGCTTGGCGGCCGCGGCAGACCCTGCGATGGAAAAGGACGGCATGCTGGTCGATCACAAGGGTATGACGTTGTATACCTTCGACAAGGACGCCGCCGGCGAGTCCAATTGCTATGATAAATGTGCCCAGAATTGGCCACCACTCATGGCTACCGGTGCCGACAAGGCGATGGGTGACTGGACGCTGATCAAGCGTAAAGACGGCTCGATGCAATGGGCTTATTACGGCAAGCCACTCTACACCTATATCGACGACAAAAAAGCTGGTGACAAGGCGGGGGAAGGCAAAGGGGGTGTCTGGCACATAGCCAAGCCCCAGTAAGCGTATTGCTGACCGCCAGCCACTCGCTGGCGGTCAGCGCATGGCGTAGTCGAGAACTATCCCGAGGAAAATAATCAGCCCAGCCCAATGATTGTGCAGGAAGGCCTCGAAGCAAGCCTGGCGCTCGCGTTCGCGGGTGTACCAGTACTCCCATGCGAAACACAGCGCCGCACCCAGCAGGCCCAGGTGAAACCACATACCCAGTTCGAAGTGGGCGCCTGCCAGTAACAGGCAGGCGAGCGCCAACGCCTGCAGAATGACAATGATCAGCCGGTCAGCGTCACCGAACAGGATCGCGGTGGATTTCACACCGATTTTCAAGTCGTCGTCACGATCAGTCATGGCGTAGTAGGTATCGTAGCCCACCGTCCACAAGAGGTTGCCGATATACAGCAGCCAAGCCGCGGCAGGCAGGTGACCTGTCTCAGCCGTGAACGCCATTGGCATCCCCCACGAAAAGGCTGCACCCAGCACAACTTGTGGGTAATAGGTGTAGCGCTTCATGAACGGATAGGTGGCCGCCAGGGCCAGACCGCCGAACGATAGCCAGATGGTCGCGACATTGGTACAAAGCACCAACAGGAAGCTCAGGGCTACCAGCACGGCAAAAAACACCAGAGCCTCGCGAGAGGTGATCTTGCCGCTGGCCAATGGGCGCTGCGCCGTACGCTTGACGTGCCCATCGACCTTGCGGTCGGCAAAATCGTTGATCACGCAGCCTGCCGCGCGCATCAACACCACCCCGGTGATGAAAATCACCACGTTGGCCAGTGATGGCGAGCCTTCGCCGGCGATCCACAGTGCCCACAATGTCGGCCACAACAGCAAATAGATGCCGATGGGCTTTTCCATACGGGTGAGCTGGACGAAATCCCAGGCGCGCGGATGCAGGCGATTCAAGGATTTGAGCAGGCTCTGGTACATCATTGCTCCTTGTAAGACGGGTATGCTACCTGCCACATGGCGGGCAGGAATACTTCGGCAACCAGCAGGCTGAGGCCGCCTCGATCGAAACGCGAGCGGCGCGCCCACAAGCCTTCCTGGGCATGTTCCGGCGGCAGCCAGGCAGCCGGGTAGTGGCAGGCCTCGATTGCGCGACGGGTAAAGGCCTGGTCACAGAACAACAACTCGCCGAGTGAGCGCGTACCCAATTCGTCCATGTTCAACCCGCCCTGTTCCAGGGCGCTGCGGGCCGCGACGCTACGGGCAAACACCCAAGGTTGGCCGTGGCCGCGCAAATACACCTCGCGAACCCAACCCACGCTGTTTGGCGCCAACTCCAGCGCCGCGCATTCGTCATTGCGCAGAGGTTGCCAGCCCTCGAACAGGGGTGTCACGCTGAAATGATCGGCGGATAATTGGGTCAGGCGCCGGGTCAGTGACCCCTGGTCGAACAACCAGTC
Source organism: uncultured Pseudomonas sp. (assembly GCA_964453495.1). Lineage (GTDB taxonomy): Bacteria > Pseudomonadota > Gammaproteobacteria > Pseudomonadales > Pseudomonadaceae > Aquipseudomonas. The sequence goes on from CAYVPI010000085.1 coordinate 5,519, forward strand.
GAGAAGGGTCGTATCGGGGCGCTCGCCGAGCGATGGCTGTTCAAGCCATTGGGGAAAGTCTACGGATGGCACGTTGGATAGGAATGCAGGCTGGTGAGGCGCCGAGCTTAGCATGTTTGCCTGGCTCATTTGAGCGCGTGATAGTGCGGTGGCAAATGCCGATGTCGCTTGCATCCTGCCGATCGCATCAGTACAAACGCCCTGAGCCGGTGGGCAATGCAGTATCGATCGACCGTGCCGAAAAGCCTGAGCGTTGAGGTAATGAGTGATGAAGAAGTGGCAGTGCGTAGTGTGTGGCCTGATTTACAACGAAGCCGAGGGTTGGCCCGATGACGACATCGCGCCCGGCACACGTTGGGAGGATGTGCCTGAAGATTGGCTATGCCCGGATTGCGGCGTAGGCAAGATGGATTTCGAGATGATCGAAATCGGCTGATACAAAGTTGTGTGGCGTCGCTGCGCCACCCTTTACCCCTTTTCAAGGAATCAAGCATGACTGCACCTGTCGTGATCATCGGTACGGGCCTGGCGGGCTATAACCTCGCTCGGGAATTTCGCAAGCTCGATGGCGAATCGCCGCTGTTGTTGATCACCGCAGATGATGGTCGTTCCTATTCCAAACCGATGCTGTCGACCGGCTTTGGCAAGAACAAGGATGCCGACGCCCTGAGCATGGCCGAACCCGGTGCCATGGCCGAGCAATTGAAAGCCGAGATTCGCACCCATACCCGTATCAGCGGCATCGACCCTGGGCACAAGCGCCTGTGGATTGGCGACGAAGCGGTGCCTTACCGCGACCTGGTCCTGGCTTGGGGGGCAGAAACCGTACGGGTACCGGTGGAAGGCGATGCGCTGGACGTGATCTATCCGATCAATGATCTGGAAGACTATGGCCGCTTCCGGGCTGCTGCCGCGGGTAAACGTCGGGTGTTGTTGCTCGGGGCCGGCCTGATCGGCTGCGAGTTCGCCAACGACCTGATTGTGGGCGGTTATGAAGTCGACCTGGTGGCCCCTTGTGAGCAAGTCATGCCAACGCTCTTGCACCCGGCCGCCGCTGCGGCCGTACAGGCGGGGCTGGAGGGGTTGGGGGCGCGGTTCCACCTCGGGCCGGTATTGACCCACCTGAACCGCACAGAGCTTGGCCTGGAGGCGCAGTTGTCCGATGGTGAACGCATCGAATGCGACCTGGTGATCTCGGCGGTCGGTTTGCGTCCCCGCATCGACCTGGCCGCTGCGGCCGGCCTGTTGGTCAATCGTGGTGTGGTGGTGGACCGCGAGCTCAAAACCTCTCACGCCAATATCTACGCATTGGGTGACTGTGCCGAAGTCGATGGCCTCAACCTGTTGTACGTGATGCCCCTGATGAGCTGTGCACGGGCGTTGGCGCAGACCTTGGCTGGCAATGCCACCGCCGTGGTGTACGGCCCTATGCCGATCACCGTGAAAACACCGGTGTGCCCGCTGGTGGTATCGCCGCCGCCACGAGGTCTGGAAGGCGCCTGGACGGTCGAAGGGCAGGGCGCGGACATCAAGGCGTTGTGTCATGACGGCACTGGCAAATTGCTGGGTTATGCGCTCACAGGTGCGGCCGTCATGGAGAAATTGGCCCTGAACAAACAGCTCCCGGCCCTTTTGGCATAAATAACTGTCCTTCTGTCGTAATAGCCCTGCTTTTGTGTGGACAAACATAAGGTGAAGACTGGCGCAGCCCTTGGCGGCGTGCCATTCTCACTCCCGTCTGCCGCAGCGTAGAGCCTGCGGCGCCTTGGGCGCTGTTCGAAAGAGCAGCACGGACATAACAACAAAAAACCCCGTCAAAGAGGCTTCACCATGCGTAAACCAGAACTCGCAGCCGCTATCGCTGAAAAAGCGGACCTGACCAAAGAACAGGCCAACCGCGTCCTCAATGCCGTTCTCGAGGAAATCACCAGTGCCCTGCACCGCAAAGACAGTGTGACCCTGGTAGGTTTCGGTACTTTCCTGCAGCGCCACCGTGGTGCTCGCACCGGCAAGAACCCGCAAACCGGTGAGCCAGTAAAGATCAAGGCCAGCAACACCGTCGCGTTCAAGCCGGGCAAGTTCCTGAAAGACAGCGTCAACCCTTGAGTACGCCGCGCTCCGGTAGCAATGGAGTGCCGCAGTAGGAAATGGGTATGCCGATGGCCTCGGCTGCCCATTTTCAGTCAACAAGATATGACTGAGCAGTCATTAAAAAGCTGCGATCTCCTTGAAAAATGTAGATATCGAGTTGGTAAGTATCGAGTGTAAACCGCTACACTGCGCCGCCAGTCATTTTCCATACTGAGGCGTCTACATGAAGTTTCGCTTTCTTCTCTGGGCCATGGGGCTGTTGATGGCCAAGGCCAGCCGCAAGAATCCCGCATTCCAGCAGCAATTGAACGACAAGAACCTGGTGTTCCAGCTGCAGACGCTGGACGGCAAGGTTGCCCGCCATTTCATCGTCAAGGACAAGCGCATTACCAGCAAGCGCGGAACGGTGCCCGAGCCCGCATTCGCCATTGCCTTCAAGGACGCCGCGTTCGGATTCCAGACCCTGCAGGCCAAGAACAAGCAATTGGCATTCATGCAGGGCATTCAGGACAAGACCATTCAGATCAAGGGCAATCCGGCGCTGGTGATCTGGTTTCAGGGCCTGACCAAGTACCTCAAGCCCAAGAAAACCTGAAACACCATCCCGGAATTGGATGGACTCGCCCAAGCGGAGGCGTCAATGCACCACGGTGCTGGCTTCGGACGCAGCTGCTACGAAAGAGTAAGCAGTGCGGGCCGAATGATTCAGTTCGGCGTGAACTGCGATACCAGCTCGCGCAACAGGACTTCTGCTTCCAGCACCTTGTTGACCACATCTTCGGCCTTGGTGCGGCTCAGGCTCAGGCGTTCGAGCAGCTCATCGGGGATCTCTTCCACAGGGCCTGCACCAATGCCGCGACGACGCAGCAGGCGTACCGCCAGGCATACCAGGTTCGGGTAGGCCGCATGCTCTCCTTCGTAGTCTGGGTCGTTCTGGAAGCGCAGGGCAGTCGCAAGCTCCTCGGGCATGTCCCAATAGCGCATCAGCCAGGCGCCGATCTGTTCCCGGCTGATGCCCAGCAAGTGCTGCTCCACATAGCTATGGCACAGGTGTGGATTGACCTCCAGATGCCGGCAGATCAGCGAAAAGTGCGGCGGGAATACATAGGCCAACACCAGATAGCCGAAGTTGTGCAGTAGCCCGGCAAGGTAGGTCAAGCCCGCTTCCGGGCGCTCTGCGCGAGGCATGGCGCGCGTCAGGCCTTCGATGACGGCGGCGGTGTAGATCGATTTCTGCCAGTACGGCGTGGTTTGCTGCGGATGATCTTTGGGCAGGCTGAGGGTCTTGCCCAGGGCCAGGCCCAGGGCAAGATTGATCACCAGGTCGAAGCCCAATACGCGAACAATGGCATCTTCTACCGAGCGGATCTTGCCGGGCGAGGCATAGTAAGGTGAGGCTGCCCAGCTGACGACTTGGGCGGCCAGCGCTGGATCGGTCTCGACCACCCCGGTGATGTCGTCGATGGTGGCATTGGGGTCGACCCGCAGCTTGATGATCTTCTGCGCGGTTTCAGCCAGGGGCGGGATCTCGATGGTGGACTCCAGGCGTTGCTGGATACGCCTGGCTGTAAAGGCGTGGACCGCCTTGCTGATTTCTTGCTGGTCGTGGTCAGGCCGGTCGAGATTGCGCTGGATGTCGTCCAGGGGTTCGCCGAAATTTGCGGCGCTGGCCTTGGTCAGCATCTTTTTGAAATCTTCACTGCTGATCTCCAGCAGCACGCCAGGTTCGCCCGAATTGACCAGCAGGTTGGCCTCGCACAATAGCTGCTCATCATAGAGGCAAGGCGAGCTGGTCAGCGCCGGCAGGCCGGGCAGGATGTTCAGGCCGTGTTTGCCAAGCATGCGCTCGAGGCGGTCCTGGGGCAGAGCTGTCAGGGTGCGTCCGGTCAACTCCGCCAGGCGGTTCAAGTCCAGCAGCTGGTTTTGTGCAAACAGCACCATGAGCGCACCGACCGAATCCTCAAGCAGCACTGGCTGTACCTTGCGCGCTGCGCGCAGGGCCGGCTGGTCTTGCACTTCGCGGTAGCTGACGCCGAGTTTCTCGAGCAACAACCGGATGACAGACGGTGCGTGGGGGATTGCGGTATCCAGTGCAGCTTCAGTCATGGTCTGTATCCACAATTTTACAATCGGAGCAGTATAACCAGCTTACCGGTGCAGATGGATCCACCTGCAGGCAGGATTTACACCTGCCCGTATTGCTGGCCATGCCGCAACCAACGCTCCAGTAGCGGGCTGACATGTTCGGGCCAGCGTGCCAGCAATGCCTGGGCGGCGTCCCGCACGGCAGGCAGCAGATCGGCATCGCGCATCAGGTCGGCAACCTTGAATTGCAACAGCCCGGTCTGGCGTGTGCCGAGCATTTCGCCAGGGCCACGCAGTTCAAGGTCCTTTTCGGCGATCACGAAGCCATCGTTGGTTTCACGCATGATGCCCAGGCGCTCGCGGCCGATTTGCGAGAGTGGCGGGTGATACAGCAGCACGCAATGGCTGGCAGCGCTGCCACGACCAACCCGGCCCCGCAGCTGGTGTAGCTGGGCCAGGCCCAGGCGTTCGGGGTTCTCGATGATCATCAAGCTGGCATTGGGCACGTCGACGCCGACTTCGATCACGGTAGTGGCGACGAGCAACTGCAAGGCCCCTTGTTTGAATTCAGCCATGACGGCCGCTTTCTCCGCAGGTTTCATGCGCCCGTGAATGAGGCCCACCCGCAGCTCGCCCAAGGCGCTGGTCAGCTCTTCAAAGGAGGTTTCGGCGGCCTGGCAGGTCAATTCCTCGGATTCTTCGATCAGGGTGCAGACCCAATAAGCCTGGCGCCCTTCGGCGCAGGCGGCGCGTACTCGCTCGACCACCTCGATGCGGCGACTGTCGGCTACCAGCACGGTATTGACCGGGGTGCGTCCCGGCGGTAGTTCGTCGAGGATCGAAGTATCCAGGTCGGCATAGGCACTCATTGCCAAGGTACGCGGGATGGGTGTAGCGGTCATGATCAACTGGTGTGGGCAAAGCCGGCCGCCGACGCCTTTCTGGCGCAAGGCCAGGCGTTGTTGGACGCCAAAACGGTGCTGTTCATCGATGATGACCAGCGCCAGGTTGTTGAACTTCACTTCATCCTGGAACAGTGCGTGAGTGCCGACCACCATCTGTGCGTTGCCGGCGATCTGCTCGAGCGCGGCGGCGCGGCTCTTGCCCTTGAGTTTGCCCGCCAGCCAGGCGACCTCGATGCCCAAGGGCTCGAGCCAGCGTTTGAAGGTGACATAGTGCTGCTCGGCAAGGATCTCGGTGGGCGCCATCATTGCCACCTGAAAGCCGGCTTCGAGGGCCTGCAGGGCGGCCAGTGCCGCGACCACGGTCTTGCCGGCACCTACGTCACCCTGGATCAAGCGCAACATCGGTTCGGGCTGGCTGAGATCGTAGGCGATCTCATTGCCAACCCGCTGCTGTGCACCAGTGGGGGCAAACCCCAGATTGGCCAGGTAGTGTTCAGGCAGGCGAGTAGCCTTGGGCAATACCGGCGCCCGTTGTGCGCGCAGGCTTTCGCGCAGGCGTTGCTGGGACAACTGGTGAGTCAGCAACTCTTCGAATGCCAGGCGGTGCTGGGCCCAATGTTGGCCTTCGGCGAGCTCGTCGAGATCGGCATCGGCAGGTGGGTGATGCAAGTAGCGAATGGCATCGGCCAAAGGGGCCAATTGGTAATCACGGGCAAGCTCTTGCGGCAGCCAATCCGGCAGGCTGCGCGGGCTGAGCATGGCCAGGCTCTGCTGGCACAATTGCCGCAAGCGTTGCTGGGTCAAGCCTTCGGTGGTCGGGTAGATCGGCGTCAGGGTCTGTTCGACAGGGACGGCTTCTTCGCCAGTCAGGGCGCGATACTCGGGGTGATAGATCTCCAGCCCAGAGGCGCCTGGCCGGGCTTCGCCGTAGCAACGCAGGTGAGTGCCACGCTTGAGGCCGTCTTTCTGTGCGTTGCTGAAATGGTAGAAGCGCAGGCTCAGCACGCCGCTACCGTCGCCGAGGCGAACCAACAGGCTGCGGCGCTTGCCCATGACCACGTCGGTGCCGCTGACCACACCCTCGATCACGGCATCCTGGCCCGGGCGCAACTCACCGATAGGCACCACGCGGGTACGGTCCTGATAGCGCAGTGGCAGGTGGAACAGTACGTCCTGGAGGTTCTCCAGCCCGACCTTGGCCAGCTTCTCGGCCATGGCCTCGCCGACCCCCTTGAGCGCCGTGACCGGCACCTTCGACAACTCGGTCATAGTAAGGCTTACGCTGCAGCCGGCGGCTTGGCCACCGAGCACAGGCGGATCGAGTCGGCGAGCAATTCGATGGCCTTGGGCCGAGGGAAACTGGCGCGCCAGGCAATGGCAACGGTGCGGAACGGTACCGGCGGTGTCAGGGGGCGGACTTCGATCACACCCGGAGCGTAATGGTGGCTGTCGACCGCCGACAACGGCAAGATCGACACACCGAGACCGGAGGCAACCATGTGGCGGATCGTCTCCAGGGAGCTGGACTCCACGGTGGTGTGCTTGGCGCCATCGTTGCCCTTGTTCAGGGTCGGGCAGGCCTCCAGGACCTGGTCACGGAAGCAGTGACCTTCACCGAGCAGCAGCAGGCTCTTGTCGTTAAGCAGGCTGGCGTCGATGCTGTCTTTACGGGTCCAGGGGTGTTCACTGGACATCAGCACATAGAATGGCTCGTCATAAAGCGGCAGCGTCAACACGTCGGCTTCATTGAAGGGCAGGGCGATGATCACCGCGTCGAGCTCGCCATTGCGCAGCTTGTCGCGCAACACATGGGTGAAGTTCTCTTCGATGTACAGCGGCATCTGCGGGGCGACCCGGTGCAACTGCGGGATCAGGTGCGGGAACAGGTAGGGGCCGACGGTGTAGATGGCACCGACCTTGAGAGGTGCGGTCAATTGGTTCTTGCCGGCTTGGGCCAGTTCACGAATACCCTGGGCCTGTTCCAGGACCTTCTGGGCTTGCGCCACGATACTTTCGCCTACTGGCGTCAGCCGCACGGCACTCTTGCTGCGCTCGAAAATCAGCACGCCGAGTTCGTCTTCCAGCTTCTTGACCCCGACCGAGAGGGTTGGCTGGCTGACGTGGCAACGTTCGGCGGCATGGCCGAAGTGCTGTTCCTGGGCAAGGGTAACGATGTAGCGCAATTCTGTGAGAGTCATAACGTGCGTCCATGAATTTGCGGCCCCAGCATAGCGGCTGCAATCGATAGACGCACGTTATCAGCCTTGGCTGCGTGTGTCAGACCAAGAATTTATCGTTTATCCAGGGAATAAACGAACGGAGCGACCACTTCCAGGCTGCCATTATTGAGCAGCTCCTTGGGTGGCGGTGGCAGTGGCTGCGCCTTGCGGATCATCTCCAGCGTCGCCCGGTCCAGCGATGCGCTGCCTGAGCCACCGGCCAGCGAATACGACAGCACCTTGCCTTCGGCATCCACCACGAAGCGCAAGCGGTTGATCCCCTGCATGCCACGACGGCGTGCATCCTCGGGGTACTTCTTGAACTTGCTCAAGTGGCGCAGCAAATCGCTCTGCCAGGTTGGCATGGCGTTGCTGTTGGACGCGACGCTCGGAGCCGGCGCAGCCGATTTCTGCGCGGGTGCCGTGCTCGGTGGCGTATCGACCACTTCCTCTTCAGCCTGCTTCTCTTGCGGCGGCTCGGGCTTTTTCTCAGGCTTGGGCGGCTGAGGCTTGGCCTTGGGCTTTACCGGCTTGGGAATGGCGATCTTGGGCTTGGGGGCCTCGGCCAGTTTCGGCAACGGCGGCTCTTCCACCGGGGCGGGAGGCTGTGGTGGGGTAACCACTTTGGGCGGTGGTGGCGGTGCTGGCTCCGGCATCGGGGCCATTTCAACCATCATCGCTGCCGGCGGCAACTCCAGCACCTGCGGGACAGACCATTTCAGCGCCACGATGATGGCGACGGCATGGACGCCCAGCACGATCGCCAGGCTACCGCTGTAACGCGTCAGCTTTTGGCGCGTCGTGATCATTTCTGGCCAGCCGTCTCAAGCCCCACCAGACCTACCTTGAGGTAGCCGGCAGAGCGCAGTGCGTTCATCACTTCCATCAGATCGCCATAGTCCACGCCTTTATCGGCCTGGAAGAAGATCGTGGTTTCCTTGTCGCCCTTGGTCTTGGCATCGAGCACAGAGCCCAGCTGGGTGCGCTCGACCTTTTCTTCGCCAATGAACAGATTCTGGTCTGCCTTGACGCTGAGGAAGATAGGCTTCTCCGGCCTTGGCGCCGGCTTGGCGGTCGAGGCCGGCAGGTCGACCTTGATATCGACGGTTGCCAGGGGCGCTGCCACCATGAAGATGATCAGCAATACCAACATGACGTCGATGAACGGCGTCACGTTGATTTCATGGTTCTCGGCGAGATCGTCGCCGCCTTCGTTCAGATGCAGGCCCATGTTTACCCCACTTTCACCATGTGTGGCTGAGCAGCGCGCTCACCCTGTTGGTGGTCGAGGTCACGGCTGACCAGCAACAGTACGTGTGCCGAGGCATCGGCAACCTGTGCCTTGTAGCCGGCGATGGAGCGAGCGAAAACGTTGTAGATGACAACCGCAGGGATTGCCGCAACCAGGCCCAGGGCGGTGGCCAATAGTGCTTCGGCGATACCGGGGGCAACCACGGCCAGGTTGGTGGTCTGAGTCTTGGCGATACCGATGAAGCTGTTCATGATGCCCCATACGGTACCAAACAGGCCGACGAAGGGGGCGGTAGAGCCGATGGTGGCAAGTACACCGGTGCCGCTGCTCATGTTGCGACCGCACGCTGCAACCAGGCGCTCCAGGCGGAAGCTGACGCGCTCCTTGATGCCTTCTTTTTCGCGAGCACTGGCCGACAAGTGCATCTCTTCCATGGCGTCGTGTACCAGCAAGTGGGCCAGGGTGCCGGGTTTTTTCGCGGATTCGCTCGCGTCCTTGAGGCTGGCGGCCTTTTTCAGGTGAGCGATTTCCGTGCGCAGGCGACGCTTGGCGCCCAGCAGCTCGAAGCCCTTGGCGATCCAGATGGTCCAGGTGATGATCGAGGCAATGGCCAGGCCGATCATGACCGTCTTCACCACCACGTCGGCATTCTGGTACATGCCCCATGGCGACAGGTCGTGAGCCATGCCCAGGGTGTTTTCTTCGACCAGCGCTTCGGTGATGTCGCTGGCACCGTCGGTAGCGCCTTCAACAACCGGTGCTGCAGCTGTGGTATCGGCAACCGGAGCTGGGGTTGTGGCTGCGGCCGGAGCAACAGCAGCAGATGCAGCGGCCGGAGCCACAGGCTCATCGGCGAAGGCAGCCGGGGCCAGCACCAGGCTGAACAGTACGGCGGCAATGCCGCGCCATGCGCGAGCAGCCTTGGTTGGCGAAGCGGAGGAGTGAATACGTGTCATGCTGGCCGGACCTGAGAAGAAGAAATGGATGAATGTCCCTCAAGGCCTCGAAGTGGGGCCGAGAACAAAATTGAGCGGCATTATTGCAAATAATTCTTGTTAGCAGAAGTAATACGGATCCTTATTTTACACATTTGCTAGCCGCCTATCGATTTCTCCGGGTAGGCTAGCTTTTTATCTGGAGTGCCGAGATGCCTGGCCCAACTGTTCTGCCAACTGTTCTGATCGCTGGTTGCGGTGACGTCGGCAGCCGCCTGGCCAGCCAACTGGTGGCCGCCCAGTGGCAAGTGCATGGCTTACGCCGTACGGTTTCCCGGTTGCCTGAAGGGGTGAACGGCATTGCAGGCGATTTGTTCGACCCGCAATGCCCGGCAGCCTGGCCGACGGGCGACATAGACTATCTGGTGTATTGCGCAGCGGCCAATAGCCATGATGAGGCGGGGTATCGCGCCGCTTACGTCGATGGGCTGCGCAATGTGCTGGGTTGGCTCAAGCTGCGCGAGCAGCGGCCGCGGCGGGTAGTGTTTGTTTCCAGTAGTGGCGTTTACGGCCAGCAGCAGGGCGAGTGGATCGACGAAACTTCGACCACCGAGCCCAGCAGCTTCTCGGGGAGCGTGATGCTCGAGGCCGAGCGGCTTGCCTTGAACAGCGGCATGGCGGCCAGCATTGTGCGTTTGACCGGGATCTACGGCCCGGGCCGTGAATTGATGCTCAACAATGTACGCAAGGGGTATCGGGTGGCAGTAGATCCGCCCATGTATGCCAATCGCATTCATGCCGAGGATGCCGCTGGGTTGCTGGCCTGCCTGCTGCGCGCCGATGCGCGCGGCGAAGCGGTGCAGGATTGCTACATTGGCGTGGATGATGACCCGGCAGCGCTGGCCGATGTGGTTGCCTGGCTGCGTGAGCGCATGGGCGTCACTCAATGGGCTGCCGAAGGCAGCGTACGGCGCACGGGCAGCAAGCGTTGCAGCAATGCTCGGGCGCGGGCATTGGGTTGGGTGCCGCAGTACCCGACCTTTCGGGAAGGGTATGCGCAAATGCTCAAGGGCCGTTGAAGGCCCTTGTTGTCAGTCCTTCTCCAGCAGCCAGCGGCGGGGGCCGGGTTGCAGGTCGGGCATTTCATCGGCCTTGGCTTGGTTGACCGCTTGGAAAATTTCCAGCTGGTCGCCTTGGCGCACGAAAATCCACGGGTTGCCTTGCTTGTTGCGCTCAAGCCACAGGCTGTCGAACTCGCCGCTCATGGCGGCGCAGTCGCCGGCCAGGCACAAGGCATAGCGGTCGGTGTCGGGCAGCCCGTCGATGCGACCGTCTGACTGGAAGTGCACGGTTGCACCCTGGCCCGGGCCTTCGACGATTTCCCAGTCGCCGCCCAGGTAGGCGGAATACAACGCATGTTCGAAGCTGGCACCTGGCGGCGCGCCAACCGGGGAAGGGTTCTTCGCGCGTTGGAAGTACTGTTCTTTGTTGTTGTCACTGGCAGCCTGGATCAGTTCCTTGCCATCAAGGGTCAGGACTTCTTCGAAGTTGCCGTAAAAGTCGACTTTCCACTGATCGTCGCCCGCAGCCAGCAGTTTGCCGTCGCCTCGCTCGAAGCCGTTGCTGTAGCTGGCTTGTGCAGCAGGGGCATTGACCTGCCATTCGAAGTTAGGCCCGTTGGCCAGCAGGGCCTGGCGCAGGTTGACGCCCTTGGCGGCGGCATCGATGGCGTTCTGGTTGATCCAGGTACCGTTGATGTCTTGAGTAGAATGGCTGGCGCAGCCGCTCATGATTGCGGCCAGCAGCGAAAGGGCGAGCGCGTAGCGCATGGCTGGAGGGTCCTTCCGGGGGGATGAAGAGGCGGCGAAGCGCGAGTGGCTTCGCCGCGCAAGCGTTACTCGATTACCAGGATCGCATCCATTTCGACTTGCGAACCACGTGGCAGGGCAGCGACGCCGATGGCGGCGCGGGCTGGGTAAGGCTGTTCGAAATAGCGGCCCATGACTTCGTTGACCTTGGCAAAGTGGCTCAGGTCGGTCAGGAAGATGTTCAGCTTGACGATGTCCTTGAACGAACCGCCGGCTGCCTCAGCAACGGCTTTGAGGTTTTCGAAGACCTGGACGGTCTGGGCTTCGAAGCCTTCGACCAGCTCCATGGTTTTTGGGTCCAGAGGGATCTGGCCGGACATGTAGACGGTATTGCCAGCCTTGATCGCCTGGGAATAGGTACCGATGGCGGCAGGGGCCTTGTCGCTGGTGATGACGGTCTTGGTCATGAATGACTCCTTGAAAGTGGCTGACTACGCACGCATGCGGGTGATGCGGATAACCCCGGTCAGGGCGCGTAACTTTTTGATCACGCGGGCCAGGTGTACGCGGTCGTGCACGCTGACCACCAGTTGGACCACGCTGATGCGGCCATCGCGTTCGTCCATGCTGATTTTTTCGATGTTGCCGTCTGCAGCGTTGACGCTGCTGGCCAGCAGGGCAATCAGGCCGCGCTGGTGCTCGAGTTCGACGCGCAACTCGACGTTGAATTCGCCCGTGACGTCCTTGGCCCAGGACAGCTGGATGCATTTTTCCGGGTTGTGGCGGATTTCACTGATATTGCGACAGTTTTCCAGGTGCACGACCATGCCTTTGCCAGCCGACAGATGCCCGACGATCGGGTCGCCCGGAATCGGCGTACAGCATTTGGCATAGCTCAGTACCAGGCCTTCGGTGCCGCGAATCGCCAGCGGGCCTTCCGGATTGGGCAACTGTTCGCCTTCGCTGGAAAGCAGGCGCCTGGCCACGACATAGGCCATGCGGTTGCCCAGGCCGATGTCTTCGAGCAGGTCTTCAATCAGTTCCAGGCGGTATTCGGTGAGCATGGCATTGACGCGCTCTGCCGGAATCTTGTCCAGGGCGCTGTCGAAGCCGTTGAGTACTTTGTTCAGCAGGCGTTCGCCCAGGCTGATGGATTCGGAGCGGCGCTGCAGCTTCAAGGCATGGCGGATGTGTGTACGCGCCTTGCCGGTGACCACGAAGTTGAGCCATGCCGGATTCGGGCGTGCCCCGGGGGCGCTGACGATCTCGACGGTCGAGCCGCTTTGCAGCGGTTCGGACAGCGGGGCCAGGCGGCGGTTGATCCGGCAGGCAATGCAACTGTTGCCGACGTCGGTATGCACTGCATAGGCGAAGTCGACGGCCGTGGAGCCTTTTGGCAACTCCATGATCCGACCCTTGGGCGTGAACACGTAGACCTCGTCCGGGAACAGGTCGATCTTCACGCTTTCGATGAATTCCAGCGAGTTGCCGGCGCGTTGCTGCATTTCCAGCACGCCTTTGACCCACTGGCGGGCACGGGCGTGAGTGCCTTTCGGCTGTTCGTCACCGCTGGATTTGTACAGCCAATGGGCGGCGATGCCGTTGTTGGCCATCTCTTCCATTTCACGGGTGCGGATCTGGATCTCGATCGGTACACCGTGCATGCCGAACAGCGTGGTGTGCAGCGACTGGTAGCCGTTGGCCTTGGGGATCGCGATGTAATCCTTGAAGCGTCCCGGCAACGGTTTGTACAAATTATGTACAGCGCCTAGCACGCGGTAGCAGGTATCGACCTTGTCGACGATGATCCGGAACGCGTAGACGTCCATGATCTCGTTGAAGGCCCGACGCTTGCCGCGCATCTTCTTGTAGATGCCGTAGATGTGCTTCTGCCGGCCGCTGACTTCGCCCTCGATGCCGTCGACGGCCAGGCAATGGCTCAGCGACTCTTCGATCTTGTTGACGATTTCCTTGCGGTTGCCCCGGGCGCGCCGTACGGCCTGGTAGATGCGCGCAGAGCGCATCGGATACATGGCCTTGAAACCAAGGTCTTCGAATTCCACGCGCACATTGTGCATGCCCAGGCGGTTGGCGATGGGGGCGTAGATTTCCAGGGTTTCCTTGGCAATGCGCCGGCGTTTTTCGCCGGAGAGGACTTCCAGGGTGCGCATGTTGTGCAGGCGGTCGGCCAGCTTGACCAGGATCACGCGGATATCGCGGGCCATGGCCATGGCCATTTTCTGGAAGTTCTCGGCCTGGGCCTCGGCCTTGGTCTCGAAGTTCATCTGGGTCAGTTTGCTGACCCCGTCGACCAGTTCGGCCACGGTTTCGCCGAACTGCGCTTGCAGCGCTTCCTTGGCAATACCGGTGTCTTCGATCACGTCATGCAGCATCGCGGCCATCAGGCTCTGATGGTCCATGTGCATGTCGGCAAGAATATTCGCAACCGCGAGTGGGTGCGTGACGTACGCCTCGCCGCTGCGGCGGCGTTGGCCGTCGTGGGCTTGTTCGGCGTAGAAATACGCTCGGCGGACCAGGTTGACCTGGTCCTTGCCGAGGTAGGTCGATAAGCGATCGGCGAGGGCGTCTATGCTCGGCATGATGACTCCTGCCGTTCGCTGTGACCCCGCGCCGTGCTACGTCGACCAGGCATAGGCTTAGACGGCCTCGTTGGACTCGTCCTCGAACGCTGCGAACAGCGGTTCGTCTTCGACGATTTCAGCGTTGGCGATGAACTCGTAGCTCATCAGGCCTTCGGCGATTTCACGCAGCGCTACTACGGTAGGCTTGTCGTTTTCCCACTGGACCAACGGCTCTTTGCCGCCGGTGGCCAGTTGACGGGCACGCTTGGTAGAGAGCATGACCAGCTCAAAGCGGTTATCCACGTGTTCTAGGCAGTCTTCAACGGTTACGCGGGCCATGGTCTTCCTCGTAGCAAATGCAATATGCGCGCAGCCCGGATGGGCGAGCGGACTGAACAGTTTAAAAAATCACCAGCATTTAGGGAAGCGTTGATTTTGATACAGGCTTCCCGAGGGCTCTACTGCAGCCATTTCGACGTATCGCTGCAGCTTAGAAAACTTTGTTCAAGCGAGCAACTGGCTCAACAAATCGCTGAAACGCTGCTGTTGCAGCGTTTGTTGCAGGCGATTGGCACGGAAAATCGCCTTCAAGTCTTCCAGTGCGGTGGCGAAGTCGTCGTTGATGACCAGGTAATCGTATTCGGCGTAGTGGCTCATTTCGCTGACTGCTTCACGCATCCGGCCTTCGATGATTTCATCGCTGTCCTGGCCGCGGTTGGTCAGGCGCTGGCGCAGGGCCTGCTGGGTGGGTGGCAGGATAAAGATCGAGCGTGCCTGGGGCATCAGCTTGCGAACCTGTTCGGCACCTTGCCAGTCGATTTCCAAAATCAGGTCGTGGCCCGCGTCGAGGGTCTGCTGCAAAGCACTTTGCGAAGTGCCGTACAGGTTGCCGAACACTTCAGCCTGTTCGAGGAAGTCGCCTTGTTCGGTCATGCGCTCGAATTCGGCGCGCTCGACGAAGTGGTAGTTCACCCCGTGGGTTTCTCCCGGGCGCATGGCGCGGGTAGTGTGCGAGACCGATACGCGGACGTTTGGCTGGGCGTCGATCAGGGCCTTGACCAGGCTGGTCTTGCCGGCGCCGGACGGAGCGGAAACGATAAAGAGGGTGCCGCAGCTGTGGTTCATGTTCTTACTCAATATTCTGCACTTGTTCACGCATCTGTTCGATCAGGACCTTGAGGTTGACCGCAGATTGGGTGCTACGTGGGTCGAAGGCTTTGGAGCCCAGGGTGTTTGCTTCGCGGTTGAGTTCCTGCATCAGGAAGTCCAGGCGCCGGCCTGCGGCACCTCCGGCCTTGAGAACGCGGCGCACTTCATTGATGTGGGTGTTCAACCGGTCGAGTTCTTCGGCGACATCGCTCTTTTGTGCCAGCAGGACCATTTCCTGCTCCAGGCGCTGCGGATCGAGCTCGGCCTGCATGTCGGCAAAACGATCGAGGACTTTCTGCCGCTGGGTCGCCAGCATCTGCGGGACCATGACGCGCAGGGTAGAGACTTCGACCGCCATGCCGTCCAGGCGTTCGTTGATCAGGCGAGCCAGTTCGGCGCCTTCACGATCGCGGCCGTGTTTCAATTCCGTCAGTGCCTCGCCGAACAGCACCAGCGCCTCATTGTTCAGGGCCTGCGGGTCGGTGGCGTCGGCCACCAGCACGCCCGGCCAGGCCAGGACTTCCAATGGGTTCAGCGCTGCGGGCTGCTTGATCAGGCTGGCCACGGTTTCGGCGGCGGCAACCAATTGGGCGGCGCGTTCGCGATTGACCTGCAGGGGCCTGCCGGTGGTTTCCTCGGTGTAGCGCAGCGTGCACTCGACCTTGCCCCGCGACAGGGCCTGGCGCAGCGCCTCACGCACGGCACCTTCGAGGTCGCGCAAGGCTTCGGGCAAGCGCAAGTGTGGTTCAAGGTAGCGATGATTGACCGAGCGCAATTCCCAACTGAGGGTGCCCTGGGTACCGGCTCGCTCGACGCGGGCAAAGGCGGTCATGCTGTGCACCATGGGAAGTACCTCGCAGTAGAGTGATGGGAGCCGACTGGCCGTCAAGGCGCAGGATTGTAGCGCAGTGCGGCAGATGCACCCAATCAACTGATGTTACAAAGACCCGCGCATGGCCGGAAAAAAGCCGACAGGCGCCGAAAAATGGCGGTCGGCGAGGGGGTTTCCGACCGTTGGTGCGCCGTGCAGTTTTTTTTAGGCGTGCCCAGGCCGGCTTGCCGGCTCTATAATGCTGGCAGTTTTCCGTCCCAGTACAGGTACTCGCAAATGAAACGTCCAAGTGGTCGCGCTGCCGATCAGCTCCGCTCGATCCGCATCACCCGCAAC
>CAYVPI010000086.1:0-21348 GCA_964453495.1 uncultured Pseudomonas sp.
TGCAGGAATTCCACATTAGCCACATCCGCGACAGCCTCGGCATGAGCCTGTCCGGTGGCGAACGCCGCCGTGTCGAGATCGCCCGGGCCCTGGCCACCGCGCCGAAGTTCATCCTGCTGGACGAACCCTTCGCCGGTGTCGACCCGATTTCGGTCGGCGACATCAAGCAGATCATCCATCACCTCAAGGCCAAAGGCATTGGCGTGCTGATCACCGACCACAACGTCCGTGAAACCCTGGATATCTGCGAAACCGCCTACATCGTCAACGATGGTCAACTGATCGCCGAAGGTGACTCCGCCACCATCCTGGCCAACGAACTGGTCAAGGAAGTGTATCTGGGCCATGAATTCCGCCTTTAAGCAGTAAGGTGTCTGGCTGATTGTCCGAGCGCTCGTCTCGATAAAAAATCAATACTTTTTTATTGTTACAGCGCTCTAGGCAAACGCTGCAGTTTCGGGCATATAATTTGCTTATGTTTGGCGCTCCGGCGCCCTGTAGTGGATGGCGCATGTGCGCCGGCGAATAAGGTGTTAAGCCCCTGCCATGAAACCATCGCTCGTCCTAAGAATGGGCCAGCAACTGACGATGACACCGCAGTTGCAACAGGCCATCCGACTGCTCCAGCTGTCTACCCTGGACCTCCAACAGGAAATCCAGGAAGCCCTGGAATCCAATCCCATGCTCGAACGCCAGGAAGACGGCGACGACTTCGACAACAGCGACCCGCTGGCCGATAACATCGAGCAAAAAACCACGCCGCAAATCCAGGAAACCACCTATCAAGAGTCCGCCCCGACGGTAGACAACCTTGAAGATGGCGAGTGGAATGAACGCATTCCCAACGAACTGCCGGTCGACACGGCATGGGAAGACGTCTACCAGACCAGCGCCAGCAGCCTGCCCAGCAATGACGACGACGAGTGGGACTTCACCACTCGCACGTCGGCTGGCGAAAGCTTGCAAAGCCACCTGCTCTGGCAATTGAACCTGGCACCCATGTCCGATACCGACCGGCTCATTGCGGTCACCCTGATCGACTGCATCAACAATCAGGGCTACCTGGACGAAAGCCTCGAAGAAATTTGCGACGCCTTCGACCCGGAAATGGACGTCGAACTCGACGAAGTCGAAGCCGTGCTGCACCGCATCCAGCAGTTCGAGCCAGCAGGCGTCGGCGCCCGCAACCTGGGTGAGTGCCTGCTGCTGCAGCTGCGCCAGATGCACGCCAAGACCCCGTGGCTGGCCGAAGCCCAGCGCCTGGTCACCGATTACATCGACCTGCTCGGCAGCCGCGACTACAGCCAGCTGATGCGCCGCATGAAGCTCAAGGAAGACGAGCTGCGCCAGGTCATCGAACTGGTCCAGAGCCTCAACCCGCGCCCCGGTTCGCAGATCGAATCCACCGAAGCCGAATACGTCGTGCCAGACGTGATCGTGCGCAAGGACAACGACCGCTGGCTGGTTGAACTCAACCAGGAGTCAGTGCCGCGCCTGCGCGTCAACCCGCAGTACGCCGGCTTCGTGCGCCGCGCCGACACCAGCGCCGACAACACCTTCATGCGCAATCAGCTGCAGGAGGCACGCTGGTTCATCAAGAGCCTGCAGAGCCGCAACGAGACCCTGATGAAGGTCGCCACCCAGATTGTCGAGCACCAGCGCGGCTTCCTGGACTTTGGCGATGAAGCCATGAAGCCTCTTGTGCTGCATGACATTGCCGAAGCCGTGGGCATGCACGAGTCGACGATTTCCCGGGTGACCACCCAAAAATACATGCACACCCCGCGTGGCATCTATGAGCTGAAATACTTTTTCTCGAGCCACGTAAGCACCTCCGAAGGTGGCGAATGCTCGTCCACGGCTATCCGCGCGATCATTAAAAAACTGGTTGCAGCGGAAAATCAGAAAAAGCCATTGAGTGACAGCAAGATCGCTGGTTTACTGGAGGCACAAGGCATCCAGGTAGCACGTCGAACCGTCGCCAAGTACCGCGAATCCCTCGGCATCGCACCGTCGAGCGAACGCAAGCGATTGATGTAGTCGACTGGTAGGCACCTGTAATGCGCCACAGCGTTCCAGCGGCAGGCAACCAGGCCTGCCTCTTTATGCAATGGCAATAAGGAGAAGCGGTATGCAAGTCAACATCAGTGGACATCAACTGGTTGTGACCGACGCCATGCGCACTTACATCGGCGAGAAACTCGATCGATTGGAGCGCCATTTCGACAAGATCACCAATGTGCAGGTCATCATGGAGGTCGAGAAGCTGAAGCAGAAAATCGAGGCCACCCTGCGCATTCCCGGCGGTGAAGTCGTCGCCAATGCGGAACACGACGACATGTATGCAGCCATCGACCTGCTCACCGACAAGCTCGACCGCCAACTGAAAAAACACAAGGAAAAACAGCAGAGCCTCCTGCAAGGTGCGACAGCTCGCTGATACCCCCCACCCATGATCCGACTTGAAAACATCCTGACCCCCGGCCGTTCACTCGTGAACGTGCCGGGAGGCAGTAAAAAACGCGTCCTTGAACAAATTGCCAACCTGATCGGTCGCGAAGTGCCCGACCTGGAAACGCAAGACGTCTATGAAAGCCTGATTGCCCGGGAAAAACTGGGCTCTACTGGCTTTGGCAATGGCATTGCCATCCCCCATTGCCGTCTCAAAGGCTGCACCTCACCGATCAGCGCCCTGCTTCACCTGGACGCCCCGGTAGATTTTGATGCTATCGATGGCGCACCGGTCGACCTGCTGTTCGTATTGCTGGTTCCGGAAGCGGCCACCGATGCCCACCTCGAACTGCTGCGCCAGATCGCCAGCATGCTCGATCAAAAGAACGTACGCGACAAGCTGCGCTCGGCAACGAGCAACCAAGCCTTGTATCAAGTCGTACTGGACGTACAGAACGGTCATTAAACATGCGGCTGATCATTGTCAGTGGACGTTCCGGCTCAGGCAAAAGTACCGCCCTCGCAGTATTGGAGGACAGTGGTTTCTATTGCATTGACAACCTGCCCGCCGGCCTGTTGCCCGAGCTTGCCGAAAGCGCCTTGATCAATACCGAATTGCTGCAACCCAAGGTCGCCGTATCGATCGATGCGCGCAACCTGCCGAGCCATCTGACGCGCTTCCCGCAACTGCTTGAGGATGCCCGGGCGCGAAACATCCAGTGCGATGTCTTGTACCTGGACGCCGACGAAGACACGCTGCTCAAGCGTTTCTCCGAAACCCGGCGCCGTCACCCGCTGAGCAACCCCCAGCGTTCGCTCGCCGAAGCCATTCGCGTCGAAAGCGAGCTGCTGGGGCCGATTGCCGACCTGGCCGACCTCAAGATCAACACGACCAACCTGAACCTGTATCAACTGCGCGATACCCTCAAGCTGCGCCTGCTCAACACACCCGAGCCCGGCACGGCATTTCTGGTCGAGTCGTTCGGGTTCAAGCGCGGAATGCCGGTCGATGCCGACCTGGTGTTCGATGTCCGCTGCCTGCCCAATCCCTACTGGAAGCCGGAGCTGCGTGAACAGTCAGGCCTTGACCAACCGGTAGCCGACTACCTGGCAGCTCAATCGGATGTCGAAGAGATGTATCAGGACATCTCCAGCTACCTCCTCAAATGGCTTCCTCGATTCGCCGCAAGTAACCGCGCTTATGTCACCATCGCCATTGGCTGCACAGGTGGCCACCATCGCTCGGTCTACCTGACCGAACGCCTGGGCCGGGAGCTGCAGTCGACGCTCAAGAATGTTCAGGTTCGCCACCGCGACCTTTAGCCCGAAGGATTCCTCCCGCGATGCCCGCTCTTGAAATCGAAATCATCAATAAGCTTGGCTTACATGCTCGTGCTTCCGCCAAATTCGTCGGTGTCGCCGGTCAATTCCCCTGCCAGATCAGGGCCGGACGCACCCCTGAGTCCATGGTCGACGGTAAAAGCATCATGGCCATGATGATGCTGGCGGCCGGGAAAGGCACCACCATTCACCTCAAAACAGAGGGAGAGCGAGAGCAGGAAGCACTGGACGCCCTGGTAGCTCTGATCAATAACTTCTTCGACGAAGGCGAATAAGCACCCCGCGGCGCTCAGGCGAGCGCTGTGTCCATCACCATCATCAGGCAGAAGCCAACACACAGGCCAAGGCTTGCCAAACGATGATTGCCGTTACTGCGCGACTCGGGAATGATCTCCTGGGTCACGACCAGCAACATGGCCCCGGCGGCAAACGCCAGGCCCAATGGCAGCAGCATCTGCGCCATGCTCACCAACCAGGCGCAAAGCACTGCAGCCAGCGGTTCGACCAACCCGGATGCGGCGCCGATCAGGAATGCCTTGAAGCGCGACATCCCCGCCCCTGCCAGCACCAACGCGATCACCAACCCCTCGGGCACATCCTGCAATGCGATGCCCATGGCCAGGCTGTCGGCATCCGGCATGCCGCCGCCGGCCGAAACACCGATGGCCATCCCTTCGGGAATGTTGTGAGCAATGATCGCGATAACGAACACCCAGATACGCGGTGCAATCGCCGGTTGTTGCACACTGCCTGCCAAGGCCCCGCTCGATGCCGATGAAACCTTGCGGTCGAGCAAGTAAAGGCTCAGGGCACCGCCAAGGATGCCAAAACTGATCAACCCCCCCGCCCCCCATTTGCCCAACCCCACCGTCTGCGCGGCATCGAGCCCGGGAATAATCAGCGAAAACGCTGTGGCGGCAAGCATCACGCCTGCACCAAAGCCCATCAAGCCATCGGCGACCGCCAGCGGCATGCTGCGGATGACCAGCACCGGCACTGCCCCCAAGGCAGTACCGAGGGCGCAGATCGCCCCTCCTTCCAGGGCCCGCATCAACCTGGGCTCCAAACCCAGCCATGCCACGCCCTGGGCTGCCAGCAAGGCGCTGCCGCCAAGCAGCAGCAGGATGCCCAGCGCCAAACGAAAGAGGCGGACACTCTCAACGGCCATTACATCTGCGCGCATGGTGGACGACTCAGGCCAGGGTTGCGAGATAGCGCCGTTCCACTTCGGACCAATCGATCACGTTGTAGAAAGCGTTGATGTATTCCGGACGACGGTTCTGGTACAGCAGGTAATAGGCGTGCTCCCACACATCCAGACCAAGGATCGGTGTGTTGCCGTGCATCAGCGGGCTGTCCTGGTTGCCACTGCTTTCGACCACCAGCGTCTTGGCAGGCGTCACGCTGAGCCATGCCCAGCCACTACCGAAGCGCGTCAGTGCTGCTTTGGTGAACGCCTCCTTGAATGCACTGAAGCCGCCCAACTGCTCGAAAATGGCCTGGCCGACTTCGCCAACCGGTTCGCCGCCCCCAGCAGGAGACATGACTTGCCAGAACAGCGAATGGTTGGCATGACCGCCTCCCTGGTTGATCACCGCCGCACGCAGGGTCTCGGGAAGCGCCTTGACGCTGGCGACCAGTTTTTCGATCGGCCACTGGACAAACTCAGTCCCCTCCAGCGCCGCGTTGAGGTTGTTGATGTAAGTCTGGTGGTGCTTGCTGTGGTGAATCTGCATGGTCTGGGTATCGATGTGCGGTTCAAGCGCATCGTAGGCGTAGGGCAATGCGGGCAAGGTATGAGGCATGTCAGTGGACTCTGGATTGATGGGCGGGTGCCTGGCTCGGCTCGGCAACACCGCACATCAAATGCTGTGCGGGTGGGAACTCGCCGTATTCACCGATAAAAGCCAGCAGCTCCGTATAGGTTTTGCTGCTATGGCGCAGGGCGGCCTCGCGCAAAGCGGGTGACAGCCGTGGCTCCTGCATGGCCTGCAACAGCCGCTGATGGATCGCGCAAAGGTATTGGGCACTTTCCTCTGGCTGGTTCAGGCGCAAATGCAGGTCGGCCAGGTTGTGATGGGAAATCACGCAGACAGCGACGGCTTCGTCGGCATCCAGCCAGCGCTCGAAGAGCACCTGGGCCAACGCCAGGGCCTGCAGGTAGTACTCGCGGGCATCGACCAGGTCGCCTGGTTGAAATAGCGGTTGGCAATCTCGGTGGTGCGTTTCCAATGCTGCATGGATACCTCCAAAGCACGGTAAGGGGCTGTCAGACGCCGCCGGCGGTCAGCTTTTCAGGGTCGAGCAGCACTTCCAGTTGGCTACGCTGCAAATCGGTGTGTTCAAGCGCTACATCAATGATCGGGCGGCCCTGTTGATAGGCTTTCTTGGCGATTTCTGCGGCTTTCTGGTAGCCGATGATCGGGTTCAATGCCGTCACCAGGATCGGGTTGCGCGCCAGCGCCTCCTTGAGCTTGGGTTCATTGACCTTGAAACTGGCGATGGCCTTGTCGGCCAGCAAGCGGCTGGCATTGGCCATCAATTCAATACTGCTGAGCAGGTTCTGGGCGATGATGGGCAGCATCACATTGAGTTCGAAATTGCCCGACTGCCCGGCCACGGCAATGGTTGCGTCGTTGCCGATCACCTGAGCCGCCACCATCGCAGTCGCTTCAGGGATCACCGGGTTGACCTTGCCGGGCATGATGGAAGAGCCGGGTTGCAGACCTTCCAGCTCTATTTCGCCCAGGCCCGCCAACGGGCCGGAGTTCATCCAGCGCAGGTCGTTGGCGATTTTCATCAATGACACCGCCGTGGCTTTCAATTGGCCTGATACCGCCACCGCCGTATCCTGCGAGCCGATCAGGGCGAACAGATGCTTGCCAGGGGTGAACGGCACATTGCTCAACTGGCTCAATTGCGCGCTGAAGTGTGCGGCGAATTCGGGGTGGGCATTGATGCCCGTCCCCACCGCCGTACCGCCCTGGGCCAGCGCCTGCAGGCTCGGTAGAAGGTTGTTCAGATGGCCGACATTGGCCTTGATCTGCTCGGCCCAACCACCTAGCACCTGGCTCATGCGCACCGGCATGGCATCCATCAAATGAGTGCGGCCGGTCTTGATGAAGGGATGTACCTGCACCGCCTTGTCCTCAATCACCTCAACCAGGTGGTTCAGCGCCGGCAGTAGCTGCTCGTGCAAGGCCAGTGCGGCACTGACATGAATGGTGGTGGGGATGATGTCATTGCTGCTCTGGCCGCAGTTGACGTGGTCGTTCGGATTGACCGTTTCGCCCAGCACACGCGTCGCCAGGGTCGCAATGACTTCGTTGGCATTCATGTTGGAACTGGTGCCAGAACCGGTCTGGAAGATATCCACCGGGAAGTGCTGCATGAAATCGCCTTCCAGCAGTTGTTGGCAGGCGGTGACGATAGCCTTGCCTTGCGCTTCGCTGATTTGCTGCAACTCGACATTGGCTTTTGCGGCAGCCGCCTTGGCCAGGATCAGTGCGCGAACGAACTGCACCGGCATGCGCTGGTGACTGATGGGGAAGTTATCCACAGCGCGCTGAGTCTGGGCGCCATACAGAGCATGCTCGGGCACGTGCAACTCGCCCATGCTGTCGCGTTCGATACGGGTGTTACTCATGGAATTGTCCTTGCATCAGTTCGGAAGGAGAAATCGACGGCAGCAGGCGGCAATTGGCCAATTGATGAGCGAACGGCAGCCAGCGTTGGTCACAGGGGTAGGCCTGGGACAGACGGCGCAGGTCGCGCAACGGCCGCCAGGCTTGATCCAGGCACTGGCTGCGCCAATGCCAGGGCAACATCGGGTCGCAGGCGGTATCCAGCAACACGCGAAAAGAAGTTTGCGCGACAGTCCACGCGGGGGTGTCGGTGCAGCGCACCAGATAACGCCCCTCGGCGAGATAATGCTCGATCAAGCGTGGCTCATCCGGCTCAAGAGCGCAGCGGATCCGGCGACTCAGCCAACGCCAGTTTTCCAGGTAGGGCAGTTCGTGGAGGACAGGTTTCATGAACATCATCGCCTAGATAATGACATTCATTATTATTTGATAATGACAATCAATACAATAGCGGAGCCTGATGAGGGCTCCGCCGAACGGTTTGTTTTTCGGCCACTCAATGATGGATAGTCAGCGCATCCACAAGAACCGACACCCCTTTAATTCGGCCAATTTCTTCAAGATCACTGCCAATCGCCAGAACTTTCCTGAAGATGTCCTTCACATCGCCCGACAGGGTCAAGGGGCTGAGTGGGTACTGGATCTGGCCGTTTTCTACCCAGAAACCGATCGCGCGCATGCTGAATGTGCCTTGCTTCACATCAACCTGTGGCGCCCGAGCCTCGGCAATGAATACCCCGCGATTCATTTGCGCGAGTAACTGCGCCTGCGTGGCCTGGCCGGGTGTGAACGACAGATTGCGTGCCTGTTCGAATTCCAGGCTGGCGTTACCGGTGTTTTTCATCTTGAGGCGCCGAGCAGATGCTGCGTCCAGGGCATAGGATTGCAAGCGCCCGTCTGCAACGAAGGTTCGGGTGTTCAGCGCAACGCCTTCATTGTCATAAGGGAGACTGCCGATACCCTGATACTGATGAGGAAACTCCACTATCGCTACGTCGGAGCCAAACAGCGGCTTATCCAGCATGCCGGATAGAACCGAAGCGCCCGTACTGACCGCCTTGCCATCTATCGCTTCGATGAATGAAGCTAGCAGCCATACACTGGCCTGCGGCGAGAATACCTGCGGCCAGGCTGTACCTTGAAGTTTTGCGTCGCCCAGGTAGTCGATGGCGCGTCGCGCAGCCGAATTTCCGAAACGCGCAGGATCACCCAACCGCGCCAGGCTACGCTGAGCCGTGCTGGCGCCACCGGTACGGCGAATGCCATTGTGCTCAGCCCTGATGTAGCAGTTGAGCATGAACTGACTGTGACAGTAGCCAGCCAGAAAGCCATGGCTGTTACCAAATACCTGGCTTCGCGCTTGGCCGCTCAGCGTCGTGCCCCGGGAGCCGACAATTCTCGCGTCGGTTTGCAAAGCGGACTGATCACAAATACGAGCCATGTCCAGCAATGTCTCGGCCTGTGTTGGCCAATCCTGGTAAAGGTCGAGATCGGGATAATCCCAGGCCAGGGAATCGGCCTCTGCCAGCCCCAGATGGGGGTCAGCGTTCGCCGCCCGGGCAATCGCCAGGGCCTGAGCTACGGCTTCGGCGGGTGAGAAGTCATCACCGAGCTCGTGCAGTACCTCGCCTTTGCGCCCGTCCACATAGAGCGCCAGCCCCAAAAGATGTTGACGCTGGATATCGGCAGGCCCGGCTGCTTCGCCAGCAACGCTTTGGCTCTTTTGTTCTGAACGCAGGGCGAGGGCCTCGCAAGCCCCCACCCCCTGACGACGGGCCTCATCGAGTACGTCCTGTACTCGCTGCTTGAGAGTTGGCAGGTCGTCCGGTCCCACAGGCAACTGATCAAATGTACTTTCCATGTTCATCCCTTCTTGCGCTGATTAAGGAATGCCCATGCTAAGTAACCCTGTCAGGCCTCAGGTCGTAAATATATATGCCCTGCGACCTGATTGAAGGCTCAGCTGCCTGCTACTGTCATCCGCTCGATCAATACCGAGCCTGTATGGATATTGCTGCGGGTTTCCAGATCATTACCGATTGCGACAATTTGCTGGAACATGTCTTTCATGTTCCCGGCAATCGTCACTTCCTGAACGGCGAACTGAATCTCGCCGTTTTCAACCCAATAACCCGCTGCCCCGCGCGAATAATCGCCCGTGACCATATTCAAGCCCTGCCCCATCAGCTCGGTCACCAGCAAACCGCGGCCCATGCGGCGCAGCAGTGCGGCCTGGTCTTCGATACCGTGGGTCACGAACAGGTTGTGCACACCGCCGGCATTGGCAGTACTCGGCAAGCCCAGCTTGCGGCCGGAGTAGGTGCCCAAT
Source organism: uncultured Pseudomonas sp. (assembly GCA_964453495.1). Taxonomy (GTDB): domain Bacteria; phylum Pseudomonadota; class Gammaproteobacteria; order Pseudomonadales; family Pseudomonadaceae; genus Aquipseudomonas. The sequence continues at coordinate 9,766 of CAYVPI010000086.1, forward strand.
ACATACGACACCAACTGACCATTTTCGACGAACGGTTTGGCATAGGTAGCCAAACCGTCACCGTCGAAGGCTGCGCTGCCCAGTGCGCGCTGCAAATGCGGGCGCTCATCCAGAGTGAGCCACTCAGGAAACAGACGCTGCCCCATCGCCCCTTCCAGGAAGGACGACTTGCGGTACAGGTTGCCCCCTGAAATCGCCGAAAGGAAACTGCCGAACAAGCCACCGGCCAACTCCGCGGAAAACAGCACCGGTACCTCGCAGGTCGGTACCGGGCGTGCGCCAAGGCGGCTGGCGGCGCGTTGCGCGGCACGTACGCCGATGCTGACCGGGTCGGCCAGCAATTCACCCTGGCGATTGACGTCGTACCAGTAATCGCGCTGCATCTGGCCATCGCCTTCAGCGATCATTACGCAACTCAGGCTGTGCCGGGTCGACGCGTAGCCACCGACAAACCCGTGGCTATTGCCATAGACCCGGCAACCCTGGTGAGTGTTGAGGGTGGTGCCATCGGCATTCTTGATCCGCGGGTCGGCTGCAAATGCCGCTGCCTCGCAAGCCAGGGCTTTTTCGATGGCCTGCTCGGGGCTGATATCCCAGGCATGGTACAAGTCGAAATCGGGCAGGTCGCGGGCCATCAGGGCCGGGTCGGCCAAGCCCGAACATTCATCTTCGGACGTGTGTTTGGCGATCGCCAGCGCTGCTGCGACCGTCTCGCGTATGGCATCGCTACCACTGGCCGAGGTGCTGGCCGACCCCTTGCGCTGCCCCAAATACAAGGTAATGCCGAAACCCTGGTCGCGGTTGAACTCGACGGTTTCCACTTCTCGCTGACGGACGGTCGTCGAAAGGCCTTGCTCCAGCGACACCGCTACTTCGCAGGCACTGGCACCTTGACGCTTGGCCTCGGCGATAATCTGCTCGACCTGCTCCTGCAGTGCCGGCAAGGCCTGCGGACCGACGCTTTGGACTGCGCTCATAGTTTTCTCCACTCAAATTCTGCTTTGTGCAGGGTTCAACCTGCGACTGGGCCGGACAAGTGGCCCCTGACTGGTTATCATGGCGGCGTTTATTAGCGGACTGCCCCCATGGTTGATTCTTACGACGACTCCCTCGACGAGGGCGAAAAAAGCAAATCCCAGGTCAAACGCGAGCTCCACGCTCTGGTTGACCTTGGCGAGCGCCTTACCACACTCAAGCCGGACTTGGTCGCCAAGCTGCCGTTGACCGACGCCTTGCGCCGGGCCCTGGCCGATGCACCCAAGCACACCGCGAATATCGCGCGTAAACGGCACATCCAGTTCATCGGCAAGCTGATGCGCGATCAGGACACCGACGCCATTCTGGTATTGCTTGACCAACTCGATGCCTCCACCCGGCAATACAACGAACGCTTCCACGGCCTCGAACGCTGGCGCGATCGCTTGATCAACGGCGCCGACGACGCGCTGGAAAAATTTGTCGGCGAGTACCCGCAAGCGGATCGCCAACAACTGCGCTCACTGATCCGTCAGGCCCAGCACGAGCTTGCGCACAACAAGCCACCGGCTTCGAGCCGCAAAATCTTCAAATACATCCGCGAGCTGGACGAGACTCAACGCGGCCTGCGTTAGTCCTCTCACCGGGCGGGCCGCCATGCGCCCGCCCAGGCTCGCGTCACGCTCCGGTACCACCTACGGTCATCGCATCGATCTTCAGCGTCGGCTGGCCAACACCGACCGGCACCGACTGGCCGTCCTTGCCGCAGGTACCGACACCACTGTCGAGCGACAGGTCGTTACCCACCATCGATACCCGCCCCATGGCTTCCGGCCCGTTGCCAATCAGGGTCGCACCCTTGACCGGTGCGGTTATCTTGCCGTCTTCGATCAGGTACGCCTCACTGGTGGAAAACACGAACTTGCCGCTGGTGATATCGACCTGGCCGCCGCCGAGGTTGGCGCAGTAGATACCTTTTTTCACCGACGCAATGATTTCAGCGGGGTCGCTTTCTCCTGCCAACATGTAGGTATTGGTCATGCGCGGCATCGGCAGGTGCGCATAAGACTCGCGACGGCCGTTGCCGGTACGGGCCTGGCCCATCAAGCGAGCATTGAGCTTGTCCTGCATGTAGCCCTTGAGCACGCCGTTCTCGATCAGCGTGGTGCACTCGGTCGGGGTGCCTTCGTCATCGACGCTCAACGAGCCACGGCGACCTTCCAGGGTACCGTCGTCGACAATGGTGCATAGCTTCGAGGCGACCATTTCACCCATGCGCCCGCTGAACGCCGAGGCGCCCTTGCGGTTGAAGTCACCTTCCAGGCCATGGCCTACGGCTTCGTGCAGCAGCACCCCGGACCAACCCGAGCCCAGCACCACTGGCAAGGTACCCGCCGGCGCCGGAACTGCTTCCAGGTTGACCAGCGCCTGGCGCAAGGCCTCGCGGGCATAACCCATGGCACGGTCGTCGCTGAGGAAGTAACGATAATCGGTACGGCCTCCGCCACCATGACCTCCGCGCTCGCGGCGGCCGTTCTGCTCGACGATCACACTGACGTTAAAACGTACCAGGGGGCGCACGTCGGCGGCCAGGCTGCCATCGGCCGCGGCGATCAGGATCCGCTCCCAGACGCCCGCCATGCTCACGGTAACTTGTTGAATGCGCGGATCCAGCGCGCGAGTCGCCGCATCGATACGCTTGAGCAGTTCGACCTTTTCCGCGCGGCTGATGACTTCAAGCGGATTGTCCTGGCCATACAGGCGCGTCACGTCTTCATGGCTGAAGACTTGCACTTTGCCATTCTGACCGGCACGGGAAATCGAGCGTGCTGCACGGGCAGCCTGCTGCAGGGCATCCAGAGTGATGGCATTGCTGTAGGCAAACCCCGTTTTCTCCCCTGATTGCGCCCGCACGCCAACGCCCTGGTCGAGGTTGAAACTGCCCTCTTTGACAATGCCGTCTTCCAGCGCCCAGGACTCGGAAATCTGCCCCTGGAAGTACAAGTCGGCTGCATCGATACCCGGGCCCGCCAATTCACCCAGCACCGACTGCAGGCTGTCGATCGTCAGGCCACCGGGCGCCAGCAGGTGTTCGCTGACACTGGATAACAACTCGTTCATAGTCACTCCGAGGTATGCGCAGGCCGCAACGCGCCCTGCGAGAAAAAGCGCCGGTGAGTGGACACCGGCATCCGCGCCCGAATGGACGCCTGTTCGCTACTGTCGCGTTCGGCCAGCAGCACGGCCGGGCCCTGTGCCTGTTCGGCGAGGATACGCCCCCAAGGGTCGACGATGGCCGCATGCCCGAATGTTTCGCGTGGGCCCGGGTGCGTACCACCTTGAGCTGCGGCGAGGATGTAACACTGGGTTTCAATGGCCCGGGCGCGGATCAGCACCTCCCAATGTGCCGCCCCGGTCACCGCTGTGAACGCCGCCGGCGCGGTAATCAGCTCAGCACCGGCCTCGCGCAGGGCACTGTAGAGTTCCGGGAAGCGCAGGTCGTAACACACCGTCAAGCCAAGCCGGCCCAGCGGCGTGTCGGCCACCACCACATTATGGCCATGGGCGTAGTCGTCGGACTCACGGTAACGCCCGCGATTGTCAGCCACGTCCACGTCGAACAGGTGCAGTTTGTCGTAGCGCGCCACTTGCTCACCACGGTCATCGACCAGCAACGAACAGGCATGAGCCTTGGAGTCGGGCTGGTCTCGCGGCGGCAAGGGCAGGGTTCCGGCCACTATCCATAACTTGAGGTCACGGGCCGCCTGTTTCAACCAGGGCAGGATCGGCCCCTGGCCCATGGCCTCGGCATGGCCGATGGCCGCACTGTCGCGCCGCCCCATCGCCGCGAAATTCTCCGGCAGCACGGCCAGTTGCGCACCACCTTCTGCCGCCTGCTCGAGCAAGGCTCGCGCCTGGGCAAGGTTGGCCAATACATCGTCCTGGCTGACCATCTGAATCACTGCTAACGGCATGCAGGGCTCCGGCCTATCAGTTTTTTTCAAAAGGTTTGATAAAGGTAATCTTAGGCTCTTTCCATGGGCCTTTGATGCTGTATTGCACACTGGCGAAACGGGCTACCTTGTCACCGAGCAGCCGATCGACCAGAAACAACGCGCCACCGACCGCCGGCGCACCGACAATCAATGCCGCCAGTGGCAGGTTGTTGGTCACCGGCAGCGTCACCAACAGCTTCGCATCGACCCGATCACGGGCCATGTCCAGGGTACCGTCGAGCTCGACATTGCTCGACGGTCCGGTCAAAGTGATCGGCACCCGGGTCACGTAGACGCCATTGGTGGCCGCCAGCACGCCCTTGACTCGATCATAACTCAAGCCCTTGTCGAGCAGGTCGGAGAAGTCCAGACGCAGGCGGCGGCCAATCGAGTTGAAATTGAGCAGGCCGAAGACCCGCAGTGCCTGTGCGCCACCCTCGACTTCGACAAACTGCCCATAGCGCAAGCTGGCATCGAGGGTGCCGGAAAAACGCTTGAGCCCAAGCCAGGCGGGAGAGCCCGGCCAGCGGCCATCAACGTCGAGACGGAAGCTTTTGCTGGTGACGGTGGGAGCAAACTTCCAGGCCTTGAGCACATCCGCCAGGTTCTTACCCTGCATCCTGCCCTTGAACCAGCTACTGCTGGCCCCTGGGGCGCCTTCCCAGACCGCACTGCCTTGAACCAGCATGCCCTTGAGGCCGAGGTCCAGGCCGTTCAGAGCAATCCCCCGGCCAGTGGGGCGAATCTTGACCGACCAGGCACCGACCAGCTCGTCGGCCTGATACAACTTGAGGATCTTCACATCCACGGCGGGAATCTTGCGCGGGTCGACCTTGGCCAATGGGTCCGGCGGGTTTTCCACGACCACGGCAGCAGGGTCCGACGCAGGCAACCGCACGGTTTGCAGATTCACCGCAATGGGCACGCCCTTGGCATCCGGCAGGCGGATATCGCCGCTGAGCTGCTGGCTGTCGATCTGCACCAGCCAACCATCGGGGTTGCGCCGCAACTGCAGCGCTGCCTGCTTCACGGTCATGCCCATGCCCTTGAGCGAGCCGACCTTGAGGTCGACACTGCGCAGCACTTGCTTGGCGTTATCGCCGGCGCTGTCACCGGCATAACGTCCGGCCAGCTCCTGCCAGGCGTCCAGGTCCAGTTCCGAGAGCGCTCCGCGTACGCGAATACCTTTGCCCGGCGGCAATTGAGGAGTGCCCTGGCCCAGCATCAGGTCACCCCGCCCTTGCCCGGGATCGCCGACAGGCGCGGCATAGGCCAGGCTGGCCAGGTTGGCGTAAGCAATGTCGTACCGACGCTCCTGGCCCTGCAGCGACATGCGCAAGGTGCTGTCACGCGTATCGCTTGCAGCCTTGCCAAAGGGCGCCGGCAGATCGATGGCCAGGCCCTGGAGGTTGGAACTGATGCTCAAATTGCTGTCAGGTCCACCCAGTGCCAATTGCAGGCGAAAGGGTAATTCGCCCGACACAGGCAACGCCTGGTTCACATGCAGCCAGTCGGTCAATTTCTTCACCGCAATGCGACTGCTCGCCACCACACGGGTGCGCGGCTCGCCCGGTTTGCCTTCGGCAAATATCTGCGCGCTGACGGGTTTGTCGAATGCGTGGGCGGTGATGCCCTGCCCGCTCAATCCCTTGTCGAGATCGAATCGGAAATTGCCCTTGAGCCGGGTCAATTCCAGCTCGGGCTCAGGCAGCTTCAGGCGGGCGTGCTCGGTTTTGAAATCCACGACAATTTTTGGTTGATGGCCCTTGGCCAAGGGAATGTCGAGCTTCAGATTGCCTTGCAGGCTGCCATCGCCTTCCCAACGGGCAAAGGTCGGGCCGGTACCGATCGGTGCCTCTTGCAGTATTTTCAGGCCATCGCCCAGCTTGCCGTCGAATTCGCCATCGAGGAGCAAGTGGGTGGGTTCATTCGGCCGGGAATGGGGAATGTCCACGCTGACATTGCGCACCTGGGTCTCCAGCAACTGCCCCTGGCTGGCCTTGATGCGGACGGCACCGTCTTCGATGAACACATCGCCGTTGACCTTCTGCACTACCGGCCAGCCCGGTTGGAAATCCAGGGTGACATCATGAACCTTGAAGAACAGGCTGATGCTGCGTGCATGGTCCGGCGCGCCATGGTTCAGCGAGCCCTGGTACTGGAAATAGCCCTCATCCACAGCGCCTTTGAGGATGGCCTTGCGCAGCCACTCATCCACTGCCGGGCTCAGCATTTGCGGCAGGTATTTGGATGTATAGGTACCGTCACCATCGACCAGGCCGACGCGCAGGTCCATGTAGTCTTCGCGGCTTTCATCGAACAGCAGGCGAATGAGGAAATCACCGGCAATCTTGCCCTCTTCGCCCAGCACCTTGAGGTACGGTGCAATCAAGGTGAAACCTTCGTCATCCAAACGCCAGTTCAGGCGGGCATTGGCCTTAAGGTAGTGCCACGGTTTGGCGAATATCGGGTCCAGGTGCAGCATGAACTTGTCGGTATCCAGGCGCAGCTCGCCCTGGCCCAGGTCACCGCTGATGCTGCCACTGACATTACCGGCCGCGGGCGCGCCGTGATAGGCATTGAAACCGACCCGGTCCAGGTTTGCGGCAAAACTCAGGCGGCGATCTCCTGTGGCCTGGGGCCGATAATCGAGCAGGACATTACGCAAACCGCCGGTGACTTTCAGGCCGTCGACCACTGCCGCGGCTTTTTCCGGCAATGGCGCCAAGGCGTCGAGCAGGGGGGTGAGTGGCGTCAGCTCCAGCCGGTCGGCTTGTACATGCCAGGTCTCTTCGACCTTTTCGGTGGCTGCCAACTGGTTCAGTTGCAGGTGGGACTCCCAGCGGGTATCGCCAAGGCTCATGGCCAACGAGTCGAACACGACATTGAAGCCTTGCTCGTTGCGCTCGAACCAGGCGCTCAGAGCAAGGTCTTTGACCTGCGCAGGCTTGCGCTCGGCAACGGCGCCACGAAAGTAGGGTGCATTCAAGCGCGCCACAGCGCTCTGCACGGTGCCTTGCCCCCAGTTGAGCCAGAACTCGCCACCGGCTTGCAACTGCTCGAGCTTCCATTGATGGGTCAGGTGTGGCGGGATCCAGCGCGCCCAATCACTCTGGGGCAGGCTCAGGTAAGCCTCGACTTCAGCATCGCGCCAGTGTTTCGCACGGATCCTGCTACGTATGTTGAGGGCCAGCGGTTGCCCATCCGGCAAGGTCAGGCGCAGGTCCAGCCGCTGCCTCAGGATACCGGTCTGCAAGCTCAGGCCGACATACGTCAGGGTCATGGGCTCGCGCTCGAAAGGTTGGAGCGTAACCTGGCTGTCGAGCACCGACAGGCGCGTGACCGCGCGCATCCGGGTCAGCAACTGCTCGGGGTCGAACGGTTGGTCCCCTTGCACGGGCAGGCCTTCGAGCGCCCAATGGCCCTGCTGGTCTTCCTCCAGGCTCACCTGCAGGCCACTGACCTCCAGATGGGCTACGCGCAATTGGCGCTCGAGCAGGCTGGCCCAGATATCCGGTACCACCCGCACCTGATCCAGGCGCAGCGCGCTGCCGCCCTCCCCGACCATCACATCGTGCACCAGCAACACCGGTGCCAGGCCACTCCAACGGCCCTCCAGGCTGCCGATGCTCAACGGCATACCCAAGGCTTGCTCAGCCTTGGCCTGGACCTCATCGCGGTATTCGGCGACCAAGGGCACCAGTTCCCGCCCGAGGCTGACATACAGCCCCACCAGCACGACCAGTAACGCACACAGCTCCAGGCCCCAACGGGTCATGGCGGCCAGTATGCGAGTCAGACGCTCCATGTCAGAGGCCCCCGAGTTGTGCTGGATTAACTATGGCCCCAGACCTGACATTTGCCAGAGCCAATTGCCGCGTCCCGGTGACCTCATGCAGTCCAGGGCAATGATTCAGAGCAGCACCACGTCATATTGTTCCTGGGAATACATCGACTCGACCTGAAAGCGGATCGTGCGCCCGATGAAGGCTTCGAGCTCGGCTACGTTGCCCGACTCCTCGTCCAGCAAGCGGTCGACGACCTTCTGGTTGGCCAACACTCTATAGCCTTCAGCCTGGTATGCACGGGCCTCGCGGAGAATTTCGCGGAAAATCTCGTAACAGATCGTCTCGGGCGTCTTCAGCTTGCCTCGTCCCTGGCAGCTGACGCAGGGTTCGCATAGCACCTGCTCAAGGCTTTCGCGGGTACGCTTGCGCGTCATCTGCACCAGGCCCAGCTCGGTGATGCCGATGATGTTGGTCTTGGCGTGATCGCGTTCGAGCTGTTTTTCCAGGGTGCGCAGTACCTGGCGTTGGTGCTCTTCATCTTCCATGTCGATGAAGTCGATGATGATGATTCCGCCGATGTTGCGCAGGCGCAGTTGCCGGGCAATGGCTGTGGCGGCTTCCAGGTTGGTCTTGAAAATGGTCTCTTCGAGGTTGCGATGGCCGACAAAGGCCCCGGTGTTGACGTCGATGGTGGTCATCGCTTCGGCCGGGTCGACCACCAGATAGCCACCGGACTTGAGCGGCACCTTGCGGTCCAGCGCGCGCTGGATTTCGTCTTCGACCCCGTACAAGTCGAAAATCGGCCGCTCACCCGGATAGTGTTCAAGGCGGTCGGCGATCTCCGGCATCAATTCGGCGACAAATTGCGTGGTTTTCTGGAAGGTTTCCCGAGAGTCGATTCGAATTTTCTCGATCTTCGGGCTGACCAGGTCACGCAAGGTACGCAGGGCCAGGCCCAGGTCTTCGTAGATTTCGCTGGGTGCCCCGACTGTCTTGATCTGCGCGCCTATCTGGTCCCAGAGCCTGCGCAGGTAACGAATATCCATGAGGATTTCATCGGCACCGGCGCCCTCGGCTGCGGTGCGCAAGATAAAGCCGCCCGCTTCGACGATGCCCTCCTGGGCTACGCAATCACTGACCACCTGCTTGAGGCGCTCGCGCTCGGCTTCGTCTTCGATTTTCAGGGAAATGCCGACGTGGCTGGTGCGCGGCATGTACACCAGGTAGCGCGAGGGAATGGAAAGCTGCGTGGTCAGGCGGGCGCCCTTGGAACCGATCGGGTCCTTGGTGACCTGGACCACCAGGCTCTGCCCCTCGTGCACCAGGGCGCTGATGGTTTCCACCGCCGGGCCCTCGCGCATGGAAATTTCCGAGGCATGGATGAACGCCGCACGCTCCAGGCCAATATCGATGAACGCTGCCTGCATGCCCGGCAGCACCCGCACGACCTTGCCCTTGTAAATATTACCGACGATCCCGCGCCGCTGGGTGCGCTCGACGTGTACTTCTTGCAGAACACCGTTCTCTACCACTGCCACGCGCGATTCCATCGGCGTGATGTTGATCAGAATCTCTTCACTCATGGCTCGGTCTCGTCAAAGGTGTTCACGATAATCTTGGATCGCGTATTGGTTGCCGGCAAAGTGTGCTGCAAGCGACAACCGACGTTACCGGTCAGTTCTGGTGCGCGATGCCCTGCCAACAGGGTATGCCGAAATGGCTCAACAATTCTGCGGTTTCGCTCAAGGGCAAGCCGACCACCGCCGAATAACTGCCTTGCAGGCCTTCCACGAAAATCGCCGCCAGGCCTTGAATGGCATAGCTACCGGCTTTGTCCCGGGGTTCACCGGTTGCCCAGTAGGCTTGAATCTCCTGCTCGCCAAGCGCACGAAAACGCACCCGGCTACTGACGCTGCGCGTTTCACAACGCTGCCCGTCGAGCACTGCCACGGCCGTCAGGACTTCGTGTTCACGACCGGACAGACTGGCAAGCATGCCCAGGGCATCAGCTTCGTCGAGTGGTTTGCCAAGGATGCGGCCGTCGAGAACCACCGCCGTGTCAGCACCCAAAACGACCGCACGGGGTTGCAATTGGCTGGCGCGAAGCACGGCGAGACCGGCTTGGGCCTTGCCGCGCGCAAGGCGCTCGACATAAGCGCCAGGGCTTTCATTATTCAGGGGAGTTTCATCGATTTCGGCGCTCACGACCGTGAACGGTACGCCGATCTGGCTCAGCAGTTCGCGCCGGCGCGGGGAGCCAGAGGCCAGGTAGAGCGGATTGTTCATGACATCTCCCTGTCGGAGCCGAGGCTGCGGCAAATGGCGTTGGCCCCGGTCAATTGATTCTCAGGCGGCGCCGCAATCCTCGAAGGCCATAGTTGACCCAGGGCCAGAGCAAGGCGCTGACCAAGGCCGGCAAGACCAACGCGAGCGTAGGCTGGCGATTGCCGGTCAAGGCACTGAGCCAGAGCTGGACCAATTGCGCCAAACCGAAAATAACCAGGATCACCAGGCATTGCTGCCACATCGGGAACATGCGCATGCGCTGCTGCAACGACAGCACCAGGAAGGTGATGAGCGTCAGGATCAAGGCGTTCTGACCGAGCAAGGTACCGTACAGCACATCCTCGGCCAAGCCGAGGAAAAACGCGGTGGTCATGCCGATCTTGTGCGGCAACGCCAACGCCCAGAACGCCAGTAGCAATGCCAGCCAGAGCGGCCGCAGGATCTCCATGAATTGCGGCAACGGCGACACGCTGAGCAGCAACCCTATGGCAAATGTGAGCCAGACGACCCAGCCATTCTTCGCGCGAGCTCCAACCATCAGTGCCTCTCCCTTTGTGTGGTTGCCGCAGCGGCGGGAGCGGTCGCAGGCGTTGCCGGCGCCGGCACGGCCGGGGCTGAAGTACTGGTCGGGAATGTCGCCGTCGGCACAGGGCTGAACACAGCGGCTGGGTTAGGCACGGTGGCCGGATTGACGGGGGCCACGGCATCGTTCGCTGGCGACACGCCCTGGCGATCGGCGGCTTCCTGCGCCTGGGCGGCATCGGTGGCACGCTGCTCGGGTGAACGGCTGTCGGTAAACACCAGCAACAAGTATCGGCTACGGTTCAGTGCCGCGGTGGGCACCGCCCGCACGATGGCAAACGGTTGGCCGGAGTCATGGATCACTTCCTTGACCGTGGCCACAGGATAACCGGCCGGGAAACGTTGCCCCAGGCCGGAACTGACCAGAAGGTCGCCTTCTTTGATGTCGGCGGTGTCGGCCACATGGCGCAGCTCCAGGCGTTCCGGATTCCCAGTGCCGCTGGCGATCGCCCGCAAGCCATTACGGTTGACCTGCACCGGGATGCTGTGGGTGGTATCGGTGAGCAAAAGCACCCGCGACGTGTAGGGCATGAGCTCGACTACCTGGCCCATAAGGCCCCGGGCATCGAGCACCGGCTGCCCCAGCACCACGCCATCACGCTCGCCCTTGTTGATCAGGATGCGATGGGTGAAGGGGTTAGGGTCCATGCCGATCAATTCGGCCACTTCGACCTTCTCGTTGACCAGTGCCGAAGAGTTGAGCAACTCGCGCAGCCGAACGTTCTGCTCGGTCAGGGCGGCAAGCTTCTGCATGCGCCCCTGCAACAGCAGGTTCTCGGTCTTGAGTTTTTCGTTTTCGGCGACGAGTTCGGTTCGGCTGCCAAACTGGCTGGCCACACCCTGCCATAGCCGTTGTGGCAGGTCGGTGATCCAGTAAGACTGCATCAGCACCAGCGACATCTGGCTACGCACTGGCTTGAGCAGTGTGAAGCGGGCATCGACCACCATCAGCGCGA
>CAYVPI010000087.1:0-21339 GCA_964453495.1 uncultured Pseudomonas sp.
TGGGCAACGAAGTGCCGACCTACGAGTTCGCCTCCACGGATGAACGCTCCTGGCAGGCGCGTTACGACTATGACTTCGCCGCCCTCGGCATGCCGGGCCTGACCACCACTGTGCGCTATATCAAGGGCAACAACGTCAACACCGGACAGGGCTTCGAAGGCAAGGACCGCGAGCGCGACCTGGACATTGGCTATGTGGTGCAGAGCGGCGCCCTCAAGGGGGTAGGCGTGCGGGTGCGCAATGCCATGGCACGTTCCAACTACCGTACCGACATCGACGAGAACCGGCTGATCCTGAGTTACACATGGAATCTGCTGTGAACGGCCAGGAGGCAACCATGAGCACTAAAAACTGGGCGCGTTTGTTCTTGCTGGTGGCCGGTGGCGCTGTGCTGCTGCTTGCCGCCGGGGATGGCTTGCAGTTGTTGTACGCCGGCGCCATCAATGGCTTGCTGCTGGCGGCGGCGCTGCTTTTCCAGCGCCAGCCTGAGCGGGTAGTGGAGGTGATCGTCGAGCGTGAGCCGACGCCGGTGCTAGCTGTCACGTCAGTCTTGCCGGCGACGTTGCCCGAAGTCGCGCCGGTCTGGCCGGGGGCGCAGGTGCAGGCTGCGCTGGCACAGTTGACTCAATTGGTGCTGCAAACCGAGGAAGACATGCGGTTTGCCAACCAACTGGCCCGCGGCTCGGGTGAAAGGGTGCAGGCCAGTGCCGTGAGCATGCAGTCTTCGGCGGCTGTGCTGGGTGATCTCGACCAGTATCTGCAACGCCTGGACCAGGTGTTCGATGAGCTGGGCAGCCAATCCATGCGTATCGGGGCGATTGTCGGCAGCATCCAGGACATCTCCCGGCAGACCAACCTGCTTGCGCTCAATGCCGCCATCGAGGCGGCGCGAGCCGGTGATCACGGCCGCGGTTTTGCTGTGGTAGCCGATGAGGTGCGCAATCTGTCGCGGCAGGCGGCAGATTCAAGCGCGCAAATCCGCCAGATCGCCACCGGCCTTGAACGTTCGGCCGAGGATGCACGCCAGGGTCTTGAACAGCTCAGCGACTCCACGCGTCTGGGGCTGGACAAGGCTGAGGTCGCGTTGCAGTCGATGGGGGAGTTGCGCAGTGGTGCGGTGGCCAGGGTGGAGGTGGTCGAGCGCGTCATGCAGCGCTTGGCCAGCCTGCATGAACTGGCGGAGCAAGCCAACCGCATCGCGGCATGAGCAGGCAATCGCCTGGCGTGCGAAAATGGAAAAATTGGGCTGCACGTGCTGCAGCCATTCCTGACTTACACCAGTCATTGCCGCCGGAGGGTTGATGGACGTGCTCAACAGCTTGCGGGTATTCGTGCGGGTCGCCGATGCCGGAAGCTTTACCACCGCTGCACAAGCCTTGGATTTTTCCACGGCGCAAGTTTCGCGCCTGGTCTCGGACCTTGAACAACATGTGCAGGCCCGTCTGCTGCACCGAACGACTCGACGCCTGAGCCTGACCGAAGCCGGCGAGCGCTTCCTGCTGCGCGCCAGGCAGATTCTCGAGGACATGGCCGAGGCCACCGAAGAAGCCCGCGGTGCCCACCTCAAGCCCAGCGGCACGCTGCGCCTGCATTGCCTGACCGGCCTGGGCGTGCTGATGACGCCGCTCATCGCCCGTTATTGCGAGCTCTACCCGCAAGTGATGTTCGAGCTCACCCTGTCCCAACGCAACCCCGACCCGCTTGAAGAAGGCCACGACGTGGTCATCTCCATCGCCCATGAACTGGCCGACTCGCAATTCGTTGCCCAGGTGGTAGGGCGTATCTACAGCGTGCCCTGCGCGTCGCCGGCGTACATCAAGCGTCACGGGTTGCCAACCAGCCCCGAACAGCTCGACGCCCACCGCTGCCTGCGCATGCTCGACCCGTTGTACACCGATGAATGGCTGTTCCAGAACGAGCAGGGCAGCCATGTGGTGATCCCCGGCAAGACCTTCCAGAGCAACGTTGCCGAGGCCAATGTCCACGCCTCGGAGGCGGGCATGGGCATCAGCCTGCTGCCGTTCTATACCGCAACCCGCTCCATGGGCGAGGGCAGCTTGCTGCGTTTGCTCGGTGACTACCGGCTCAGGGAGCGCAACGTGTACGCGCTCTATCCTTCCCGGCGCTTCCTTGATGCCAAGGTCAGGACCTGGGTGGATTTCCTCAAGGAAGAATTGCCCAAGCTGTTTGCCGAGCATGCAGCCATCGTCGATGACCCACGGCATCGGGGGCAGGGCTGACACCATCCCGTAGCAGCTGCCGCCAGGCTGCGTCCAGGGCCCACACGCCAAGCCCCGTAAACAGCGACGCAGCCTGGCGGCAGCTGCTACAGGACAGTCATTCGTCTGTATCCTTTCATCTGAAAAGCCCGCATTTGCGGGTTTTTTATTGAATTAAATTTCAATAACGAACTTTTCTACTATTGAATGAATTTTCAGTATGATCTAGCATCGCCTCAGCCTGAAAAGAACAAGATGAGGTGATACGTGCCGCAGTCCAAAGACCGAGCCTATTGGTTTGAGAAAAGTAAAACGTTGCAGATCGAGGGCCGGGCGTTTATCGACGGTGCCTATGTGGATGCCTGCAACCGTGCGACCTTCTGGTCGCACAGCCCGATTGATGGCAAGCCCCTGGCCGCCGTTGCCCTGTGCGGGGAGGCCGATGTCGACGTCGCTGTGGCCGCTGCGCGCCGCAGCTTCGAAGCCGGTTGCTGGTCCGGCAAGTCGGCCAGGGAACGTAAAGCCGTACTGTTGAAGTGGGCGGCACTGCTTAAGGACCACGCCGAGGAACTGGCGCTGCTGGAAACCCTCGACAGCGGCAAGCCGATTGCCGATACCACCGGCGGTGACTTGCCCGGCACTATCTACTGCCTGCAATGGTTTGCCGAACTGGTGGACAAGGTCCATGGCGAAGTCCCCGCAACCGACCCGCAGTTTTTCGGCACCGTTACACACCAGCCCCTGGGTGTGGTGGCCGCGGTAGTGCCCTGGAACTACCCGCTGTTGATGGCCGCGTGGAAGTTCGCGCCGGCATTGGCCGCCGGCAACAGTGTGGTACTCAAGCCTTCGGAAAAATCACCCCTGAGCGCATTGCGTGTTGCTGGGCTGGCGATGCAAGCCGGTATTCCTGCGGGCGTGTTCAACGTCGTGCCGGGCGACGGCAGCGCGGGCAGGGCGTTGAGCCTGCATCAGGATGTCGACTGCATCGCCTTCACGGGGTCGGGCCAGGTCGGCCGCGAAATCGCGAAAAATGCCGCGGCTTCGAACCTCAAGCGCGTCTGGCTGGAACTGGGTGGCAAATCGGCCAACATCGTCATGGCCGACTGCCCGGATATTGCTCAGGCGGCGCAGTCAGCTGCAGCAGCCATTTTTGCCAACATGGGCCAGGTTTGCAGTGCCGGTTCGCGGTTGCTGGTGCAGCGTTCGGTTGCCGATGCACTGATCGGCCAACTGCTGGAAGTCACCAAGGATTATCTGCCCGGGCATCCGCTGGACCCGCAAACCGTTACCGGTGCAATCATCGATAAGGCGCAGTTTGATCGGGTTTGCAGCTACATCGAGATCGGCAAGCAACAGGCACAGCTCTTGTGTGGCGGCAGCCCATTGGCGTTGGTCGATGAGGGCGCCTATCTGGAGCCAACCATTTTCCTGGTCGAGGATGCGTCTCCCCGCATCGCCAATGAAGAGATTTTCGGCCCCGTGCTGGTGGTCATCCCGTTCGACACGCTCGAAGAAGCTCTCACCATCGCCAACCAGACCGAGTACGGCCTGGCCGCAGCAATATGGTCGTCGGACCTCAAGACCATTCGCACTGCCACCAGCAGGCTCAAGGCCGGCACCGTGTGGGTCAACTGCTACGACGAATTGGTGGACATGAATTTCCCGTTTGGCGGGTTCAAGGAATCCGGCAATGGCCGGGACAACTCCGCCCATGCGCTGGGCAAGTACACCGAATTGAAATCAACCATCGTTCGTTGCAGTTAAGGTGAGCCTCGTGGAAAACAATCTGTCAGCGTTGAATTATCAAAAGTGGACCGTGCCATTGCCCATGGAATACGGCCCCGGTGTGCGCAGCAAACTGGTCGAACTGTGCCAGGCGTTCAACATTCGCCGCCCGATCATCATCACCGACCAGGGCTCGCTGAATTTGCCGTTTGTAGGTGAGATGCAACGGGCATTGACCGCTGCCGGCCTTGCATGCGGCCTGTTTGGCGGCATCGAGCCCAACCCCACCGATGCGGCGGTCATGGCCGGCGCTGCGGCGTATCAGGCCTGGGATGCCGACGGCATTATTGCCCTGGGCGGCGGCAGTGGTCTGGACGGCGGCAAGGCAGTTGCCTTGATTGCCCGGCAGCAGCGCTGTGGGCTGTGGGCGTTCGATTTCGACCAGCCGGTACCTGCAGGTTTCACGGCAGCGGACTTTGCACCGGTGATCGCCATTCCCACCACCGCCGGCACCGGGGCCGAGACCGAAAGCACGGCGATGGTCACGGATTCGCAGCGGGGCATCAAGGGCTGCGTGTGGCACCCCAAGGCGCGCCCCGTGGCGGTCATCCTCGACCCTGAACTGACCCAGAGCCTGCCGGCCAACTTGACGGCATGGACCGGCTTTGACGCCATCATCCATGCACTGGAGGCCTACTTCGTACCCAGCTTCAACCCGCTCAGCGATGGCGCAGCACTGCAGGCCCTGACACTGCTCTGGGGCTCGATCGATACCGCCGTCAGCAACGGCCAGGACCTCGAAGCCCGGGGCAAGATGCTGATCGGTTCTTGCCTGGCCGGCGTCGCCTTCCTCAAAGGGCTGGGGCTGGTGCATGCGTTGAGCCATATGGTCGGTGCCACTTACAACACTCACCACGGCCTGACCAACGCAATCATTCTGCCGGTGGTCTTGCGCTTCAACGAGGCGCACATCAGCCCCCGCCTCAAGCCCGTGGCCGAGGCGCTCGACTTGCCCGATGCCGGTTTCGAGACGTTCTACAACGCCATTTGCGCCAAGCTCGATGCCTTGAGTATTCCCAAGTCGCTGTCTGCCCTGGGCGTCCAGCACGGGGATGTCGAGCAAGTAGCGCGCAAGGCGCTGGGTGATCCTGCCCGCTCGACCAACCCCAGGGACAGCTCGCTCGAGCAGCTTGAGGCATTGCTCACGCAAGCCATCGACCAGGCGCGGCATTGATCCGGCCAAGCGAATTTGCCGATACCAATAACAAAAGGTGCAATGACTATGTCATCCAATTGTGAAAGCGCGTCCAACGGACGCCTCAATCTCGAAACCCGTTCCATCGACTACGTGCCCCTGGCCGAGCGGCATGGTAAGGCCTGGCACTTGTGGCCGATCTGGTTTTGTGGCGAAGCGCACCTGACCACGCTGGCGGTCGGGATCATCGGCGTCGGCATGGGCGCCAACCTGTTCTGGTCGGCCGTTGCCATTGTGCTGGGTTGCGCATTCGGCACGCTGTTCATGGCCGGGCACTCGACCCAGGGCCCGCAAATGGGCCTGCCACAGCTCATCCAGTCACGGCCGCAGTTCGGTTACCTTGGCGCGCTGCTGGTGTATGTGGTGGCGATTGCCACGTATGTCGGCTACAACGCGTTCAACCAGCTACTGGTCGGGCAGACGTTGCACGAGCTGTTCAACGCCCCGGAAGAAGGGTCGTCCATTGCCTTCTCATTGCTGGCGATCATCATGGCCATCGCTGGCTACAACACCTTCCACAAGGTTCAGCGGGCGTTGGCCTTTATCCTGATCGCGGTGATGCTGGTGTTCACGGTCGGGCTGTTCATCTTCGTCAAGCTGCCTGCCGATCAATTGACCGTTTCCGGCTTCAAGGCCACGCCGTTTCTCGCGCAGTTCTTCGTGGCGGCGGCTTACCAGCTGAGCTGGGCGATCTATGTATCCGACTATTCGCGCTACCTGCCGGCCAACGTCAGCGTGCGCTCTTCGTTCTGGTGGACCTACATGGGCGCCATGATCGGTGGCGTGTGGATGATGCTGATCGGCGCATTGGCAGCCGCTTTGAGCCCCGGCCAGAACCTGGCCAAGGGCCTGGTCATGCTCGGCAACATGCTGTTCAGTGGTTTCGGCGAGTGCCTGTTGATCCTGGCTGTGTTGAGCCTTGTGACCAGCGCCGCGCAGAACTTCTACGGTGCCTCGATCACCCTGTTGAGCATCGCCGACACGGTGAAAACCCAGACCTCGACCTTGCTCAAGCGCATCATTTCGATGCTGGTGGTGGGTGCGACAGCCATCCTTATCGCGATGACGGCGTCGGACAACTTCGTCAAGGATTTCGGCGACTTCCTGGCGATCCTGCTCTACCTGTTCACCCCATGGACCGCAATCAACCTGGTCGACTTCTACATGGTTCGCCATGGCAAGTTTTCCATCACGGAAATCTTCAAGCCCAACGGCATCTACGGCAAATGGAACCTGCGCGGCATCGGTGCCTATGTGGCCGGTTTCGTTGCCATGCTGCCGTTCTCCAATACCGGGATCTACACAGGCTACGTGGCCGCGAAGCTCGACGGTGCGGATGTCAGCATGCTGGTGGGGCTGGCCGTCTCCGCGGTGGTCTATTGGTGGCTGTGCCGTTCGCAGAATATCCAGGCAGAACTGTCGCGGATCGACGGGCTGGATAAAGGCCTGGAGAGCGGTATCTAACGTCGTTGTGCCACTCACCGCCTGCAATGGGCGGTGAGTTTTCCGGCAGATTTACCTGCTCTGATGGCCCTATGTCGAATTTCCTGCGCCCGGTTCCGTGAAAAGTTGCTAAATTGGCGCGTCGTTCGAGTGCGCGGGCCTGTGCTGGTGCCTCTACGATCAATGTCGCGTACCACACAGGTTGATGTATGAGCAGTGAAGCCAGCGTTCCCGAAACCAAGAAACGCCGAACCCGGGTCGACCCCGAGACGCGACGCAAGGCGATTGTCGAGGCGACCATGCGTTGCATCACACGCTTCGGTCATGCGGGTAGCACCATTGAGCGCATCTGTGCCGAAGCTGGCATTTCGCTTGGCTTGATCGGGCATCACTTTTCCAGCAAGGAAGAGTTGATGCTGACCACCTACCAGGAATTGACCAACCAGTTGCGTGAAGAAACGCGCCAGTTTCTGGAGGTCAAAGGTGGCACTGCCGAAGATCGACTGCTGGCGATTATTCGCTCCTCCTTCAGGGGCAAGATTTTCAACGAGTTCATCCTGACGACCTGGCTGGGTTTTTGGGGCGCGGCCGTTTCCTCCGAGCAATTGCGTGCACTGAACAAAAAGCTCTACAGCGATTACCGCAAGGAACTGGAGGCGGTATTCAAGGAAATTGCTGCCGAGAAAGCCATTGTTATCGATGCCAAGGCGGGCGCACTGACCATTACTGCTCTGATCGATGGTTTTTGGTTGGAATGGGCGCTGGACCACAAAGCCTTCAGCGCCAGGAAAGCGGAAAAATGTTGTGTGATGACAGCCCAGATGTTCATCCAGAGTGCCCAGCCAGCGGTGTGAGGATTGCCAGGTGCCCAGTACTTTTGCTCGCGCGGTAAAAGCGATAGGCTTGATGGTTTCTCCTACACAATAAAGGCACCGCCATGCATGACCTCTCCCTGCAAGACGCCGCCGCGCCAGAAGGCGTTTGTTATGGCTGCGGCAGCGGCAACCCCCATGGGCTGCACATCAAGAGCTACTGGCATGAGGATGGCGTGCATGTCATGGCCCAGCACCTGCCCGACCCACAATTCTGCGGTTGGCCGGACCTGGTCTACGGCGGCCTGATCGCAATGCTGGTCGATTGCCATTCCAACTGGACCGTCATGGCCTATCACTACCGCGCCGAGCAGCGTGCGCTGGAAAGCCTGCCGCGTATCAACTGCGTCACCGGCAACCTGGGCATCAAGTTCATCAAGCCCACGCCGATGGGCGTGCCCCTGACCCTGCGGGCAAGAGTCGAAGGCGAAGTAGGGCGCAAGTGCCGGGTGATTTGCGAGGTGTATGCCGGTGATGTCTTGACTGCAATCGGCGACTCGATTTTCGTACGCGTCGATACCGAACAACTGGCCGCTGCTGCGCACGGTCGGGAAGCCTGATCAGACTGCACGATCAACGGCTGTTCCTAGCCAGAGCGTTGCGCAAAACACAGATCAGCGACATGCCAGCGGGGTGGTCGCTAAAGCCCACTGAACATACCGATAATCACGGCATTGACCAGGTCAATGAAAAAGCCGCACACCAATGGCACGATCAGGAAGGCCTGGTGCGCGGCACCGTACTTTTGCGTCACGGTCGTCATGTTGACGATGGCCGTAGCCGTGGAACCGAGGGTTATCCCGCCGAATCCGGAAGCGATCACGCTGGCTTCATAATCGCGCCCCATAAAGCGGAAGACCACAAAGTACGTGTAGACGATAGTCAGCAGAATTTGCAGGGTCAGGGCGCACAGAATGAACATCAACGCGCCGCTGAGCTGCCATAACTGAAGCCCCATCAGGGCCATGGTCAAAAACATGCCCAGGCAGATGTCGGAGATCAGCGCCAGGCCCAGGCTGGCGCCGCTCCAGGTTTTCAGCCGCTGATCACCCAGCACTGCGAGAACGATATGGTGAATGACGATGCCCGCGAACAGGCAGCTGACGAATTTGGGCAGCGTGATGCCAGCATCGACCAGCAGCAGGTTGAGCCCATAGCCGAGCATCAGGGTCAGGTTCAGCCACATCCATGCCCAGAGCACGTCGTAATAGTTCAGTGGCTTGCTCGGTTGTTGCTCGAAAATGCCGACTTCCAGCGCCGCATCGCCGGAGGGTGTTAGTCGATAACGCCTTATCAGTTGGTTGGCGATAGGGCCGCCGATCACGCAAGCGGCAATCAGGCCGACGGTGTTGCTGGCGATGCCCAGTTCATGTGCGTTAGTGATGCCCAGCTTTTCGACGAAAAGCGGTGCCCAGGCCAGGGTAGTGCCCACCCCACCTGTGAGGGAAATAGAGCCCACCATCAAGCCCGCCTTGGGGTCGAGCCCGAATGCCTCGGCCAAACCCATGCCCAGTGTGTTTTGCAGGACGATGAACACACTGGCGAGCAACAGCAGGATCAGCAGCGGGCGTCCACCCTTGATCAGTTGGCGTATATCCGATTTCAAACCAATGCCGGCAAAGAAATACAGCAGCAAGGTGTCGCGCACTTGCAGTTCGAATTCGATCTGGATATTGAGGCCGAAGTAAAGCAGGCTCGTCACCGCGGCACAGACAAAGCCGCCGACGACCGACTCGGGAATACAGTATTGGCGGAGCAGGGCGCTATGCTGGACAAGGGTTTTGCCGAGGAAAAGCAGGAGGATGGCGAGGGTAAAGCTCACAAGGCCATGAACCGGGAAGAGCTGGGAGGTCATTTAAAGCCTGCCTAAGAATATGAAAAATCATTATCAGGATTCGGCCGTTCGGTGTTCTGCCCTGTGTCAATGAACGGTGGATGCAGCATAGCAGGAAGGTTAGAACCTACTAGCTGCTCCCCCAATGCGTGGCTTGCGCTCAAGGCTCAGATCAGTTTCAGCTTCAAACGAGCCCCGAGCAATGCGCACAGGCTCACCACCGCCGCGAACATGAGGTAGTAGCTCGGTGCTGCCTTGCTGCCGGTCATGCTGATCAGGGACGCGGCGATGAAGGGGGCGAATCCACCAAAGAAGGTAACCCCGATGTTGTAACTCAGTGACATACCAGTGGCACGCGTCTGTATGGGGAAAATCTCCGACATCAACGCGGGCAGCGGTGCAAAGTAAACCGCCTTGATCATTGCCATCAGGGCCACGACCAGCATCAGCGAGACCAGCGTCGGTGCGGCATTGAGCCAGGCGAACGCCGGATAGGCCACGCACAGGTAGAACAATGCCGAGACCACCATGATGCGGATGCGCCCAATCCGGTCCGAGAGCAGGCCAACCAGTGGCGTGACGAACGTCAGGATCAAGCCACCGATCAGGGTCGCCATAAAGCCCGATGACTGTGGCAGCCCCAAATCCTTGGTGGCATAGGAGGGCATGTATTGGATGAGGAAGTTCGACGCCGTCGACACCACCAGGGCACCCATGGCGATCACGACTAGCAGCTTCTGGGTCTGGAAGAGCTGGCGTACTGGCGCTTTGCTGGTTTCGCTGTGTTCAAACGCGGGGGACTCTTCGCAATTGCGGCGAATGTAAATGCCGACCGGGCCGATCAACAGGCCGAACAGGAAAGGCACGCGCCAACCCCAGTTCATCATGTCCTGCGCGCTCAAGCTGGAGGTCAGTACGTAACCGAACAACGATGCCAGCACCGTTCCCAAGCCTTGGCTTGCGAACTGCAGGCTGGCGACGAAACCCCGCCTTTGCGGTGAAGCATGTTCGATCAGGTAAGCGGTTGAGCTGCCAAACTCGCCTCCGGCAGAAAAGCCTTGCAGCAAGCGCGCAACGAAGATGCCGAGGGGGGCCAGTATTCCGATGGCGCCGTAAGTCGGGATGCATGCAATGATCAACGTGCCGGTCAACATCAGGCTGATCGAAAGCGTCAGTGATTTTTTGCGGCCCGCGCGGTCGGCATAGGCTCCCAGAACAAGCGCTCCAAGGGGCCGTACCAGGAAGGACACACCAAAGGTGCCGAAGGTGATGAGTAAGGAGAGGCTTTCGCTGTCGGTAGGAAAGAACAGCTTGGAGATGATGAAGGCGAAATAGGCGTACAACGCCATGTCATACCATTCCAGGGTATTGCCGACCAAGGCGGCGCTGGCGGCTTTCCATAGCGATACGGGGCGGCTGGGGGTGGCGCACACTGAAGCTGCAGATTCAATCCTGCTGTACATAGGTAATCCGCCTTTTATAAGGGTTGTTATGGCTTCTGACGAATGAAACAAGCGCTCATGTGCGGGAGAAGCATCCGGGATCTCATGTCGTCGTTCGCGTGTCGAACGGGCAATGCGCCCTGCACTGGCACAAGGATTTTAAGCACGAGCCCAGCGTGCTTAAAATAATTTTATTGGCAACAAGGCATGCACATTTATAGAACGCACAGCGTTCACTCAAAGACAGGCATTTGATTCTCCGGCCCCTGCAATGCTCCCACCAGAAAGTCGCGGAACGCACTGACCGCTTGCGGCAACGTGCGCCCGGCCATGCTTTGCAACTCAATGCGGCGCGCCTGCATCGGCTCGTCGGTAATGGGAATGGCGACAATTTGCTGGCCTTGCAGATAACCCATGTTGCTGATGGCATTAGAGAGGCTCACACCGCCTTGCCTGGCGACAAAGCGATACAAGGCAGCCATGTAGTTGCTCTCCAGCACCAGGCTGAACTCCAGGCCTTGAACGCCGCAACAAATGTCGAACAAGCGCCGGGCAGTGGTATCGACGGTGGGTAGGGCGATGGGGTAGGGCTGCAAGTCAGCCAGGGCGATGATGGTGTGCTGGGCCAGCGGGTGTTGGGCTGGCACCATGGCCATGATGCTGCCCGGCAATGCGCATTCGACATTGATTTCCCGCTCCGGTGAGAGGCTGTAGGTCAACCCCAGGTCGGCCGTGCCTTCGCGCACACATTTGCTCACCTCGTCGGGGGCGACCACATCGAGGGTAAACAAAATACCCTCGTAGACTTGGCGAAAGCGGGCGATGGCATCGGGCAAAAAATCAATGGCAAAACCCTGGGAACAGGCGATGCGTACATTGCCTCGACGCAAGCCATGCAGTTCGCGCAACTCTTCGACCAGTTGCACGGCCTCCATCTGGGCCTTGCGCGCATAAGCGGCGACTTGTTCGCCGGCCGTAGTCGGCAACATGCCCCTGGACCGCCGTTCGAACAAGGGCGTACCCAATTCGTACTCCAGTTTGGCTATTTGCCGGCTAACCGCTGACGCCGCCACGTTCAATTTGACCGAAGCCTCATTGACCGAGCCGCTGCGAACCACTTCCAGAAAGTAGCGCAGGGCTATGGATTGCATGCTGTTGAATTGCATCACTGCCACCTTTGCCTTTATGGCAACGCATCGTGCTAATCATTGTTATTGTCGCATTAGGCGCGCAAGTCTAGAGTCCTTTCATTGCCGTGCATAGAGCGCCGCCGCGCGCCGAACAGGAAAAGGAAACAGCTCTTGAGCCGCTCGCTTGCCATCGAACACGTCACCCAAACCTACGACCGCGGTGCCTTTCTCGCCCTGCTGCAACGCAGTGTGGCCCAGCACACCGAAAGCCAGGAGCCTGCTCGGCTGTCCGAGCTGGAGAATTACCTGGAACACTTCATTGAGCCCTTCATCGCGCCAATGGGGTTTGCCAGTCGCATTTACCCCAACCCTGTTTCGGGTCATGGGCCACTGCTGGTGGGCAGCCGAATCGAGGCTGCGCATCTGCCGACATTGCTGGTCTACGGCCACGGCGATGTAGTGCGCGGCTATGACGCGCAATGGCGCAACGGCCTCTCCCCCTGGGAAGTCGTGGTCGAGGGCGAACGCTGGTATGGTCGCGGCACCGCGGATAACAAAGGGCAGCACCTGATCAACCTGACGGCTTTGCAGCAGGTGCTCGAAACCCGTCAGGGTAATCTGGGCTTTAATGTCAAGTTGCTGCTGGAAATGGGCGAAGAGGCGGGCTCGCCAGGCTTGCGTCAGTTTTGCGCCGAACACCGTGAGGAGCTCGCCGCCGACGTGTTCATTGCCTCCGATGGCCCCCGCCTGAGCGCGGATCAACCGACCATTTTCCTGGGGTCCAGAGGGGCGTTCAACTTCGAGTTGCGGGTAGACCTGCGAGAAGGCGCACACCATTCCGGCAACTGGGGTGGTTTGTTGCGCAACCCGGGTATCGTATTGGCCAATGCTCTGGCCAGCCTGATCAACAGACATGGCCAAGTGCAAGTCGCTGGCCTGAAACCCGCCGCCATCCCCGAATCGGTTCGCCGTGCCCTGAGCGCAGTCGCGTTGACCCCGAGCGGCCCCAGTGATCCGCTGATCGATCCTGCATGGGGCGAGCCCGGGCTGACCCCGGTTGAGCGTGTCTTTGGCTGGAATACCCTGGAGGTGCTGGCATTCAAGACCGGCAACCCGGAGGCCCCGGTCAGTGCAATCCCCTCCAGTGCAGTGGCGTACTGCCAGGTCCGCTTCGTCGCGGGGTGCGATTGGCGCACCTTCATTCCAGCGATCGAGGCTTATTTGCTCGAGCAGGGTTTCGAAGATATCCAGGTCAATCAAAGCCCGGGGGAAGTGCTTCACGCATCGCGCCTGGACCCCGATAACGCCTGGGTACGTTGGGCACTCGATTCGCTGGAGCGCACGACGGGCAAGCCGTGTGCTTTGCTTCCCAACCTTGGCGGTTCTTTACCCAATGATATCTTCGCCGATGTGCTGGGCTTGCCCACTCTATGGGTGCCGCATTCCTATCCATCCTGCTCGCAACATGCACCCAACGAACACTTGCTGGCCTCCATCGTTAAAGAAGGACTACAAATAATGGCAGGGTTGTATTGGGACCTGGGTGAAAATGGCCAGGCTGTTCGCAACGAGCATCTTGATCTCGCCCGCTAACGTGCAAAACACAGGGTAGAAAGTACCGCTTCGTTGTATCGTGCGACGAGGCGGTTCAATAACTTTATCAAATTATATCGATGATAAATCGAGGCGCATTAGCGCCTGTTTGTATTGTTGATGCGGAAAAATAACTTGGCAGAAATACCCAAGAAAACTGGCACGTGTTCAAATGATCTTTTTTTAGGTGTTGGGTAGCATGTTGGCACTTTGATAACTTTCAATAATAAAAAGGTCAAATGTGCACAACATCAAAACTGCCACATTGTGCGCCGCTGCGCTTGCCGTCATGGCATCCGCTCAGGCGCAAGAATCGAACTCATTTATTTCGGACAGCCGAACGTCACTGCGTTACAGCCAGTTTTATTGGAATGAAAACCATGGCGATGGCGTCGGGCCCACCCGGGATGAATGGGTCCAGGCAGCGTTATTCAGTTTTAACTCTGGCTGGTACCAGGACCTGTTGGGTCTGGATTACAGCTACGGCCTGGCCGATGCATTGGACGTAGGCAGCAAAGCGACCAGCATCAGTAATCTTGAAGCTGGGCATACGGTGCAATCACCCCACGGGATAGCAAAGCCAGTGGAGGCCTATCTGCGAGGGCATCTGGCCGGGGCGGGGGGAGAGGTGACTGTCGGCGTTGGCAAGAAGAGCCGCCGTTATGCGTTGTACTTCGACGATCCGATTTCTCGAATCCTGCCTCCGTCCACACTGGGGGCCGATATCGATTACAGAATCGCGGGCTTGAATGCGAGATTCAGCCATATCAATGGTTTCAGTGCGCGTAACGAGTCGGGTTGGGCGGATGACCTGACCAACTTCAACGGGGTGAAAATCGATGCCTTGCGGCTCTATGCGCTGAATTATACGTTCGGCGACGGTACCCGAATACTGACGGAATACGCCGAGTCGGATGATTATCTGAAAGAAGCGTCAGTAAAAATCGAACGTAGTTTTCAACTGTCGATGAATCAATACCTGGATGTTTATGCCACCCACGGCATGCAGCAGGATGCCGGCAACCTGTTTGAATACAACGGGGTGCCGGGGCTTTATGAAGCGCAAACATCACACGATGCACGCTACCTTGATCTCTCGGCAAAGTACCGCATCGGCCATGTGTATGCCGGTGTCACGTACAACAAGGTCAGCGGCGACGACTTCGACCGGCTGTTTTTCAGCGCTGACCATGGTACGTGGAACAGCAGTGCTAAATTGTTCTACTATTTTGGCCTGCAAGATGAAGAAATGTTCAAGCTCATGGGGGGCATGGACTTTGACTTTATCGGTGTCCCGCAGTTGCGCTTCGATAGTCATTATGCCTTTTCAAACCATGCTGCGGGATACGACGGGTTTTCTCGTCGGGAATTCGAAGGGGTTCTTCAATACAACTTCACCGGAGCCCTGAAAGGGCTGGGAGTGGCGTGGTTGTATAACCAGTTCCACACCGAAGGCACGCCTGATCAGGTAACCCGCTTCACTGCTTCCCGAGGCCCGGCCGGTATTATTACCCACAATTCCAATCGGTTTTACCTGAGTTACATCTATAACTTTTGATTCGTTCGCCGCTCTTGTTTCTCACGCGCGGGCTCATACACACGATACTATTGGAGTTTTTCATGTTGCTTAAAAACGTTGGCGCCCTGGTATTGTCCACCGCCGTATCTTTTCATGCATTTGCCGCCGCGATGGATCAAGACAGTAATCGAGCTGACCTGATTCTGCAGAACGGCAAGATCTATACCGCAAACAGCCAACAGCCGTGGGCAGAAGCGGTCGCGATAAAAGCAGGGAAGATAGTCGCGGTGGGCGCCTCCAACGAGGTCATGGGGTATCGCGACCACAATACAACGATCGTGGATTTGCAGGAGAAAATGGCAATGCCCGGCATCAACGATGCCCACGCTCATCCTACCTGGGGCGGCTTGAAGCATCTGTTTCAATGCAACTTCCCGGCTTCCAGCACGGCGTTGCAGCTCAAGGAACGCCTTTCCAGCTGTATCGCCGGCCAGGCGCAGTCGCAATGGATTCGAGGCGGTCAATGGTCCGCGCAATTCTTCAAGAGCAACGGTATAGATTCTCCGCGCAAATGGCTGGATGCAATCTCCGAAGATAAAGCGATATTGCTGACCGACGACACCGGCCATAATACCTGGGCTAACGCCAAGGCCATGCAGTTGCTGAACATAACCGGCGACACGCCAGCGCCCAAAGGCAGCACATTTGAAAAAGACCCCGTAACCGGAGAGTTGACGGGGATTTTGCTGGAAGCCAACGGTTATATAAAAAGCAAATTGCCTGACTGGAGTGACGCACAGTACATTCAAGGTGCACAGTATGCCGTTGAACTGGCCAATAGTTTCGGCATTACCGGTATCAAGGATGCTGATGCGAACGAGAATGTTGCCAAGGCATTTTATACGCTGGACCAGACAACAGGGCTGAGCGCTCATGTCGGTGTGGCTATTCGAATCTCCGACGCGCATAAAAAGAACATTTTCGATATGCCGCAAATTATGCGCATTCGCGACACTTATCGCTCCAGGCACGTCAACACCCGCTTTGCCAAGATCTACCTCGATGGCGTACCAACTTCCGCTCGGACGGCTGCCATGCTGGCCGCTTACATACCGGACGAGCATGCTCACGCCCAAAGCGACCATGGCAACCTGTTGCTCAATGCCGATGAACTCAAGTCAGCCTTGGTTGAATTGGACAAGCAGGGCTTTACCGTCAAAATCCATGCGGCTGGCGACCTGGCCATTCGTAACTCACTCGACGCGATCGAGGCCATGCGCAAGATCAATGGCCGCAGCGGTTTGCACCACGAACTGGCGCATGCCGAGTTCATTGACCCAAGCGACTTGCCCCGCTTTGCGCGCCTGGACACCACCGCCGACTTTTCTCCCTATATCTGGTACCCCTCCCCAATCAGCGATGCCATTGAATCGGTGGTGGGTCAAAGAGCGAAACTGGCGTGGCCAGCACGCGATTTGATCGATAGCGGCGCGACGGTCATCGCGGGCTCCGATTGGCCTTCTGTGGTGCCTGACCTCACGCCGTGGAATGCGATAGAGGCGCTGGTTACGCGCCGTGACCCGACCGGGCAGCATTCGGGTGCGTTATGGCCGCAGCAAGCGATCAAGCTCGAGGAAGTGCTGAACATTTTTACCCGCAACGGGGCACAGGCACTTGGGGCCGGTCAGCTGACGGGCTCAATCGAGGTGGGGAAATCGGCCGACATTATCGTGCTCAATCAGAATCTTTTTGACATCCCGGTCGATGACATAAGCGAGACCCGGATCGTGACAACCTACTTCGAGGGACACAAGGTTTACCCCAAGCTTTGACGTGAGGGCGATCAACGATCCTGATCCATTGAGCTATGGCGAAGGGCACCTGCGCGCACTTCCCTGGCGGTGCAGCCAAAGTGTTGACGGAAGCTGCGGGTAAATTGTGCCTGGTCGCTAAAGCCCCAGCGCATGGCCAACTCGCCGATCGAGAGATGGCAGTTGGGGTCGTTCAGGGCTCTGTTGACTGCCTCCAGACGCCGCAGGCGAATCCACTCGCCAAGGCTGTAGGGGGTGCAGGTGAAGAGCTTGTGCACATAGCGCACTGAAAGGCCACAAGCGTCGGCGACCGTTTGCGGGGTGAGTTCGGGGTTGCCCAGCTGCTGTTCGACATAGTGCTCTATGCGTTGCAGGTGCAAGGCTGCCAGGTTCGAGCTTTCGCTGTTGAGGACCCGCTCATCGTCGCGCAGGGCCATCAGCAGGGTCGAGAGGGCTTGTTCCAGCAGCATGTGGCGCACGGTGTTGTCGCATTCGTCGAAGCGTGCGGCACACATCGCCAACTGGTCGACGAATATGCGGCCCACGCCTCGCTTGGCATCAAAGCACAAGCGCGTATAGCGTTCGGCACCGCGCAGTTGCCCATGCAGCGCGCGCTCGGGCAGCTTGAATACCCAGAGGTCGTTGTCGCAGGCGTAGTGAAAGCGGTAGGGCGCATCGCCGCGCTCGAAGATGAACCCGCCGGGGCGGCAATGCAGGGCTCGGCCGTCCTGTTCGAAATGGACCTCGCTGCGGCGCGGTACAGTGACCAGGTAGCAGGCTTCACGGTCTTCACTGACCTGGGCTTTACTGCGCGAGTAGCCGAGCTGGCTCGAGCGCAGGCGTGACAAGGTCAGGGAGGTGCTTTGGGTTTCCCAGATTTGCAGGCTGCCATTGAAACTGGCGTTGGGCGCGAACTCCAAAGACAGGGGAAAATAGGCGCTGCCGATCGCTTCGGCCCAGCGTGGCTGGCGTTCGCTGTCGGGCCAGTAACGCGTGGACAGTTTGTTTGCCATGGCCGCTCCTCAAGCTTGTTTTTATTGTGAGGACGGCGCCGACGGATAGACCGTCGGCGCCGCTTGTTTGCCATCATTTGCCAATGTCTACAGCAGGTCAATCATTGGGCGTCAGGCGGTAGGTGGCAGACGGTGCCAGGGTGGCTTGCCAGCCCGGTGGCACGACGATGTTGGTGGTGGCTTCCTCGATCACACAGGGGCCTTCAACAGTTTGCCCTGCCTGCAACCGATCACCGTTATAGACCGGAGTATCCTGCCAGTCATCCTGCGCATTGAAACGCATCGGCCGGTGGCTGACCGGACGGGCTGCGTCGTCTGTGGATGGCGACGGCAGTTCGGGCATCGGTGGGCGTTGCAAACGTGCGATCACCGAGCATTCCAGATTGACCAGTTCCGCCGGGCTATCAGGCTCGCTGTAGGAAAACAGCGCCTTGTGCCGTTTGTGGAAAGCCTCGCGCAGGGCGACCAGGCCGTTCTGGTCCAGTTGATCGCAGGCCAGTTCCACGCTGCACTCATGAATCTGGCCCAGGTAACGGATTTCCAGGTTGTACAGGCACTCGACGCGGTTGCCGGCGCTGAAGCCGTCGTCGCGCAGGTTGTTCATGCCGCGCTCACGCAACTCGCGCAAGGTCTGGTTGAGCAATGGCAGGTTGACCTGGTCATCGTCCAGGCGCATGGGCAACGTGGTCAACTGGTCGTAGCGGATGTCCGAGAGTATCTGGCCGAACGCGCACAGCCCGGAAGCCACTTTCGGGATCAGCACCACCTTGCTGCCGATCTCTTCAGCCAGGCGCATGACATGCATGCCCGCTGCGCCGCCGGCGCCGATCAGGGCGAAGTCGCGAGGGTCATAGCCGCGCTCGACCGACACACGACGGATACCGCTGACCATGTTCAGGTTGACCAGGGTGATGATGCCGATGGCGGCACGCTCGACGCTGATCCCCAGGGGCTCGGCAATTTTGCTGCGAATGGCGTCGATGGCCGCCTGGCGATTCAGACGAATACTGCCCCCCAGCAGCGCACCGTCGGCCAAGTAGCCGAGGGCCAGGTTGGCGTCGGTCACAGTCGGTTCGACGCCACCCTTGCCGTAGCACACCGGCCCCGGATTGGCCCCGGCGCTGCGCGGGCCGACTTGCAGCATGCCGAAGTCGTCCAGGTAGGCGATCGAGCCGCCGCCGGCACCGAGGGTTTCCACCTGAATCATTGGCACGCCGATGCGGTAACGCAAAAAGTCGGTGTCCTTGCTGAAGTTGGTGCGCCCGGACTTGCTCAACGTGATGTCGAACGAGGTGCCGCCCATGTCCACAGTGATCACGTTGTCGATGCCCAATGGCTGGGCCACACATAATCCGGCTTGCGGTGCCGAAGCTGGACCTGAGTTGATCGCATTGACCGCGCGTTCGCGCATCACCACGCCCGGCGCCAGGCCGCCATTGGATTGGAAGTAGCGCGTGGGTTGCTGCGCGCCGAGCTCTTCGAACAAGGCGTCGATGCGTTCGATATAGCGGCCCATCACCGGGCTCAGGTAGGCGTTGACCACGGTGGTGGAGGTGCGGGTGTACTCGCGGATCTGCGGGAACACCTCATTGCCGGTGCAGACGAACACGCCGGGCAGGGCTGAGCGCACCATCTCGGCTGCGCGCTGTTCGTGGCTGGGGTTGCGTACCGACCAGACGAAAGAAATCGCTACTGCCTTGACCTCCTGCTCGCGGAAGTACTCGATTGCAGCGCTGATCGCCGCTTCATCCAGCGGGCTGTACTCACTGCCGTCGCTGATGATGCGGCCACCGATAGGGCGCCGCAGGTGGCGGGGTACCAGCATGTAGGCCGGTGGGTAGCTGGCGTCGTAGCGGTGCCCGTCTTCCTTGTGGCCCAGGCGGATTTCCAGGCTGTCTTCGTGGCCTTCGGTGCACAACAGGCCGACCTTGACCCCGGTTTTCTCGATCAGTGCATTAAGGGCCACAGTGGTGCCGTTGATGCACAAGTCGCAGTCGGCAATGATTTCTGCGGGGGTGCGGCCGATGGCGTCGGCGATCTGCGCCAGGCCGTTACGGATGGCGATGGTGCCGTCGTGGGGTGTCGACGGCGCCTTGAACAACTGCACGTTGCCGTTGCTGTCGGCGAGGATGAAATCGGTGAAGGTGCCGCCGGCATCGATGCCCAGGCGATATTGCTGCTTATTCATGGTGTGGGTCTCTACAGTGCTCAAAGGGCTGGGCTCAATCAATGCGCGGCGCGGCAGGCGTGGGTCGCCGCCTCGTCGAGCTGGCCGTTGGCGTCGATCACCACGCCGTATTCCAGGCGTGCGCCTTCGGGCGAAACCAGGCCGTTGAGGACATCGTTCAGAACGCTGGCCACGGGGCGCTTGAAGGGGTGGCCATAGCCGCCACCACCAGGGTTGACGTTGATCACCCGTTCGCCCGGTTGCGCGGTCAGCAGCGCGTTGTAGGTAAAGTGGTCCTCTTCACCGTCCACTTTGCGGTGGATCAACCGGCCAAGCTTGGGTTCGAGCAACACGTTGGTCGCGCCCGCTGCACCGGCGGTAGGCAGCTGCCGACCTTCGCCGAAACCCACCACCGTCATGGCGTGGTCCAGCGGTTCGATCTCGATACGGGTACCCGAACCACCGCGGAACTCACCGGCGCCGCCGCTATCGGTCATCAGGCTGTAGCGGTGAATGAGCACCGGGTAGGAGTACTCCAGCAGCTCGATATCGCCCGACATCAGTGCACCGAAGCAACACAACGGGCCGCACGCCGGCCAGCCGTCCATGGCCTTGTTGGCCCCGGCACCGGAGATGATCGACGCCAGGACCATGGTCACGTACTCGTCGTTGTTGTTACGCGGGTCGTGGCCGGCAATGTTGATCCCGCTGGCGTGGCCCCAGGAGGCCGTGACGCGCTCCGGTGCTGCCTGCTCCAGGGCCTGGCGCACGGCATCGGCGAGGGTTTCCATCGGTGTTGTGGTGCTGTTGACGTGGGGTGCCGGCTCTTGCGCGTTGCACAAGGTACCCGGAGGGCCAAGGTCAACGGTTACGCAACGGTAAAGCCCTTCGTTGTAGGGCGGTGGCACCTGGGCAAACATCATCAAGCCCAGGTAAACCCCGGATACCGAGTTGCCGGCGTACGAATTGATGAAGTAGGGCACTTGCGGCGGGCTTTCGATCAACACGTGGGCTTCATCGCCACGGATTTCCACGCGGGCGGTGATGGCCAGCTCGCCCAGGCCATGGCCGGAGTCTTCAAGCACGGCGGTGCCGGTGTAGAAACCGTCCGGAACATCGCGCAGCAAGGCACGCATGTGGCGGTCAGCCATGTCTTTCAACTCGGCGATGCAGGCGCGCACCTGCTCCACACCGTAGCGGTCAAGCAGCTCGATCAAGTGCCGCTCGCCGACGGTGCAGGCGCCGTATTGCGCATTAAGGTCGCCTTCCTGGTAGGCACGGGCGCGCATGTTGGTCAGCAGCAGGTTGATCACGTC
>CAYVPI010000088.1:0-20994 GCA_964453495.1 uncultured Pseudomonas sp.
CGTACCTGGACATCCGTAACCGCAAGGCCGGCTATGCCGTGAGCATCGTCAAGGCTGGGGCGAAGATCGCCGGTTACGACGCCGGCCCCGTGCGCACACCGCTGACCGACCTGACCGCAGACGAGTACGAAATGCTCGCCGCCCTGATGGATAAGCAAGGCGCCCAGTAACCACCGATTGATCCAGAGCCGCCGGGCAATCGGCGGCTTTCCTGCTTACGGAGAAATGTCATGACTGATTCAAAACGCTTCGACAACTACATTGGCGGCGAGTGGGTCGTAGGCACGCAGTACAAAGCCAACATCAACCCTTCGGACCTGTCGGATGTGATCGGCCACTACGCACAAGCCGATGAGGCCCAGGTCAATGCGGCCATCGATGCGGCGCGCACGGCCTTCCCAGCCTGGTCGACATCCGGCATCCAGGCCCGTAGCGATGCACTGGACAAGATCGGCAGCGAAATCCTCGCGCGCAAGGAAGAACTCGGCACCTTGCTGGCTCGCGAGGAAGGCAAGACCCTGCCCGAAGCCATCGGCGAAGTGACCCGTGCCGGCAATATCTTCAAATTCTTCGCCGGTGAATGCCTGCGCCTGTCCGGCGACTACCTGCCGTCCGTACGCCCGGGCGTGCACGTGGAAGTCACCCGTGAAGCCCTGGGCGTGGTCGGCTTGATCACCCCGTGGAACTTCCCGATTGCCATTGCGGCCTGGAAAATCGCCCCCGCACTGGCTTATGGCAACTGCGTGGTGCTCAAGCCGGCCGACCTGGTGCCAGGTTGCGCCTGGGCCCTTGCCGAGATCATCTCGCGCGCAGGCTTCCCCGCCGGGGTGTTCAACCTGGTGATGGGCAGCGGCCGTGTGGTCGGCGAAACCATCGTCAACAACCACAAGGTCGACGGTGTCAGCTTCACAGGTTCCGTCGGCGTTGGCCGGCAGATCGCGATCAGCTGCGTTACCCGCCAGGCCAAGGTGCAGCTGGAAATGGGCGGCAAGAACCCACAAATCGTCCTGGACGATGCCGACCTCAAGCAAGCCGTTGAGCTATCGGTACAGAGCGCGTTCTACTCCACCGGGCAACGTTGCACCGCGTCGAGCCGCCTGATCGTCACCGCTGGTATCCACGACAAATTTGTCGAAGCCATGGCCGAGCGCATGCGTTCGATCAAGGTCGGTCATGCCTTGCACGCAGGTATCGATATCGGCCCGGTGGTATCGCAAGCGCAGCTCGACCAGGACCTGAGTTACATCGACATCGCCCAGAACGAAGGCGCACGCCTGGTGACTGGCGGCAACCTGGTGACCTGCGACACCGAGGGCTACTTCCTGGCCCCTACCCTGTTTGCCGACAGCAGCGCCGAGATGCGCATCAGCCGCGAAGAAGTCTTCGGCCCGGTGGCCAACATCGTCAAGGTCGCCGATTACGAAGCCGCCCTGGCCATGGCCAACGACACTGAGTTCGGCTTGTCGGCCGGTATCGCCACCACATCGCTCAAGCATGCCAACCACTTCAAGCGTCATTCCCAGGCGGGCATGGTGATGGTCAACGTGCCGACTGCCGGCGTCGACTACCACGTGCCGTTCGGCGGGCGCAAAGGCTCCTCCTACGGTTCGCGCGAGCAGGGTCGCTATGCGCAGGAGTTCTACACGGTGGTCAAGACCAGCTATATCGGGTCGTAAGCGAGCGCTCAGGCACGCACCATAAAAAAAGCCCCGCAATTGCGGGGCTTTTCTGTTTACCGATGTTTACACCGCAGCAACTGCAGCCTCGGCGGTCAGCTTGTCGCAGCTTTGACCGCGGGCACGCATCATCTGTGGCAACAACGAGCCCAGCACCATGCCCAGCACGCTGAACAACAGGCCGGCCAATTGCGGTGGCCAGAAATCGGCTTCAACGTAGGTGTACTCCAGCCACAGCCAGGAAGCCATGCCGAACACCATGGCGGTCAGGGCGCCCTGGGTGGTGGCGCGCTTCCAGAACAGGCCGGCGAACAGGGGCACCGCTGCGGCAACCAGAGTCACTTTGTAGGCGTTGCCAACCATTTCATAGATGCTGGCATCGGAGTACAGGGCAAACACACAGGTGGCAACGGCACACACCAGAATGGTCACACGCATGGCGAACAGGAACTGCTTGTCATCCATGTCAGGACGGAAGCGCTTGAGCACGTTCTCGGTGAAAGTCACCGAAGGTGCCAGCAAGGTACCCGACGCGGTAGACATGATCGCCGACAGCAGCGCACCGAAGAACATGATCTGGGCGAACAATGGAGTGCGCTCCAGGATCAAGTGCGGCAGGATCATCTGCGCATCTTCAGTCAGCAAGCGCTGGACCATTTGCGGGTCGATCATCGAGGCCGCATAGGTCAGGAAGATCGGCAGCATGCAGAACGCCAGGTAGAAGGCCCCACCAAACATCGAGGCACGAGCGGCGATGTTTTCGGTCTTGGCCGACATCACGCGGGCATACACGTCCTGCTGCGGAATCGAACCGAACATCATGGTCACTGCGGCGCCAAGCAGCGCGACGAAGTCCTTTGGCTCGTAGCTGTGCATGAAGGTGAACTTGCCGTCGTTGGCCGCCTGGGTAATGACGGCGGCAGGTCCTCCGGCCATGTCACCGATCAGCCAGGTCAGGTATACGAGACCGGCAACGATGATGATCATTTGCATGAAGTCGGTCAGGGCCACCGACCACATACCGCCGAACAAGGTGTACAGCAGCACGATCACCGCACCGATCAACATGCCCTGGGTGGTGCTGATAACGCCGTCGGAAAGGACGTTGAACACAACGCCCAGGGCGGTGAATTGCGCGGCGATCCAGCCCAGGTACGACAGGATGATCACGATACTGGTGATCATTTCCACGTTGGGGCCGAAGCGCTTGCGGAAGAAGTCACCGATGGTGAGCAGGTTCATACGGTACAGCGGGCGGGCAAATATCAAGCCCACCAGCATCAGGCAGCCGAACGAACCGAACGGGTCTTCGATGATGCCGGCGAAACCTTCTTGGATGAAGGTGGCCGGAATCCCCAGCACGGCCTCTGAGCCGAACCAGGTGGCGAACACCATCGCCGCAACCAGGGGGAAGGACATGCTACGGCCACCGGCCGCGAAGTCTTTGGAGCTTTTCACGCGGGTGGACGCATAAAACCCGACACCTACCGTGAGCAACAGGTAAACCGCAACAAACCAAATCAGCATTAGTACTTTCCGTTGGCTCGTCCGACACCCTGGAAAGAGCATGCTCGTTCAGGGTTATCGTGACTGACTGTGTTGTTTTTGTGAGCGTGGCGCAAGTGATACGAAAGCTCTGCTTCAGCCATTCCCGGCAGAAACGTAACCACTTGTGACGACGGCTCGGCAGTCTGCCAACCCTGTAAAATATGTCAAACAATAAAAGGTAAAAAACGCAAAAAAAATGACGGAATGCATGAATCATTCAGTAGGCGACTGATTTTCATGCCAGCTACCGACAATCAAGCCCCTTTAGATAAATTATATTTAACAGTAAAAATCCTATTTCCCTGTTATCTCGCCAAGACGACCTTGCACGAACGCTGCAGCCTGGCGTGTCATGTGGTCGAGCTGGCGATCACGCTGCTTCTCGGCATCGACCATGGCACGCTTGCCGTGCTGCTTGAGCAGGTAGGTATGAATCTGCCGAACCTCCACCGATTGGTAGATCGGCGCCACGTCCAGCACCGCCAGCAGGCCATCGGTGCGGTAGTTACGGGTGTTCATGAGCACCTGGGGCCCGCGCGCACCGACGACTTGAAAACCCATCGCCTCGAAACAAGGCACCTTGCCCACCACACAGGCCAGCTCCGCATGGGGGTAGCGCGCCACCACCTGCTGCAACATGGCCCGGGCAATGCCGCGACGCCGGTGACTGGCCTGCACGCCCATGTAGGTAACCGAGCAAGCCTCTGGGTCGTCCTTCACTGGCAGGTACAACACAAAACCCAGCACGGTGGCCGGCTCTTGCTCGTCCAGCGCCACCACCAGTTCGATTGGCATGCCGCGCGAACCGTCCATGGCCGCAAGATACAGGTGCACTTCATAGCCGATGCCGTATTGGTAGAGGTTGTACAGCGGATTGCTCGGGGCGATGGCGACCATGCTGATGTCGGTCACATAGTCGACCACCATCTGCATGATCTGGCTTTTGATCGGTTCAGGTGGCGGGGTTTCAAAGAGGGTGATGCTGGACATCGAAGTTCAGGCTCCGGGGCAAAGGCAGGCGTGCAAACGTGGTGCTGCGCCATGATACCGTTTCCCGGCGCTGTAGGCGTAACGCCCTGCCCGCCCCTACGGCGGACCCATGTCGCCTGGGCGCAATTATCGAGCGTCACCGCCGCGAGGCTTATAGAACAGAAACTTCCCGGTCTCGGTGGTCTTGATGTACTTCCTGGCCCAACCGGGCGAGACATTCCTGTCGTGGAAATACAACGCCCCACGCGTGCGATCGGGCAGTTGTTGGTTGAGGGCCTTGCGCGCGATTTCCTTGGCGATGGTGTAGCGCTCGTCTTCCACCACTTGGTCCGAACGCCCATCGCACCACCAGGAGAACTGGCAGGTTTTTTCTTCCACGCCCTGCTTGACCACTTTGCACACCGTATCGGGAAAGCCTTCGTGGCCTACCCGGTTCATGACCACGTTGGCCACCGCCTCCATGTCGGCCGGTGAGCCGCCCTTGGCTTCCCAGTAGATGGAACGAGCAAGGCAGGTGATGGCATCGTCCAGCGCCGCCGCCCCCTTAGGGTCGACCGATTGCACTTCAGATGAAGTAATGGCGCCAGACTTGGGTGCGGGGCTCCCTTGAGCGGCTTTTTGCTCCAGCACATGAGCCTTGTCTTGCGCGACGTCACTTTTGCTTTCCTGGCCAGCGGCGAGTACCTGCCCAGTGCAAAATATCGAAACCAGAAAGAGTGCTAGCCATGGGCGACACATGATAGAACCCAAGTGGTGATCAGCTTCCCAATAGCGTAGTAGCAAAATCATTGCACCCTACTGCAAATACGTGCGTTTCAGGGTGAAAAGGCACTGCACTGAACACGGCAAAATCGCGCATCATGGGCGCAGTCCGTTCAAGGAGATTTCCATGCGCTTCATATCATCCGCTGTGCGTCTTGCCGGGTTGATCCTGGGGCTGGCGTTCGCCGCCAGCGCCTTGGCCAGCGACGAGACGCAACTGGTCGATTCGATCAACGCCTACCGCAGCCAGGCGCAACGCTGCGCCGGCCAGGCATCCCAGGAGCTGCCACCACTGGCGAGCGATCCGCGCCTTGTACTGTCAGCCGGCAGCATCGGTAACCTGCAACAAGCGCTGGCGGCAGCGAGCTACCCGATGGTCAACGTGCAGGCCATCAGCCTCAACGGGCCACGCGACGCCCAGGCGGCCATGAAGGCGATACAGGAGAGCTTTTGCCAGGTGGTGCTCAACCCGCAATTCGTCGACATCGGCGTGAGCCGCGATGCCCGCGAGTGGCGCATCGTGCTGGCGCGCCCTTTGCTGGCCGGGCGCCTGGGCGACTGGCAGGAAGAGGGCCAACAGATGCTCGCCACCATCAACAGCGCACGGGCACAGCCGCACCAATGCGGCGGCCAGGCTTATGCCGCGACGACACCGCTGACCTGGAATGCCACGCTGGCGACAACGGCCGAAGTCCATACCCGTGCCATGGCCAACAACAACTTCTTCGACCACAAGGACCGCGATGGTCGTACCCCGGGTGACCGGGCGGAACTGGCAGGCTACGTGGGCCAGCAGGTCGGCGAGAACATCGCCGCCGGGCACGACACCGTGCGCAAGGTGGTCGACGGCTGGCTGGCCAGCCCCGGGCACTGCGCCAACCTGATGAACCCGGCGTATCGCGAACTGGGCGCAGCCTATGCTGTGGACCCCAAGAGCGATGCGGGGATTTACTGGACGGCGATGTTTGGGGCGCCGTGAATTGAGTAGTCAGCCAGGGCCTCATCGCTGGCAAGCCAGCCCCCACAGACGCACCGCTTTACCCTGTGGAAGCCGGCTTGCCGGCGATGAAAGTGCTGCGGTATGCCAGATGATCCGCGGCGTTTGCATCCCGTACAATCGCAATACCACCCCCACGCTTACAACTTGGGCCGGCGTACTGCCCTCACCCTCCCGCTATCGCCTCCACCGCAAAAGAACCGATCAGCACCATCGGCCTCAAGCCCCGAGACCCCGACACCGGGCGGCAACTCAAGGCTTTCCAGGACCTCGCCGCTTAGCGGGTCGATGTGGCGCAGTTCACTCGCCTCGCCCTCCCAAGTCCCATGCCAGAGTTCGCCGTCAACCCAAGTGACACCGGTGACGAAGCGGTTGGACTCCAATGTACGCAGGATCGCCCCGGTCTGCGGGTCAATCTGGTGGATCTTGCGCGCGCGATACTGCCCCACCCAGAGCATCCCCTCGGCCCAGGCAAGCCCCGAATCTGCGCCGCCACCGGGTGCTGGAATGCTGCCAAGCACTTGCCCGGTCTGCGGGTCGATCTTCTGGATGCGGTCCTCGGCGATCTGGAACAGGTACTGGCCGTCGAAAGCCGTGCCCGCATGAGCGGCGACATCGAGCGAGCGCACGGTCTTGCCGGTCTCAGGGTCCAGGGCATTGAGCTTGTCACCCGTCGCGAACCAGACGTACTGGCCGTCATAACTGAGCCCATGGACCGTGTCGACACCGGGGAACGGGCCATACTCACGGATGATTTCGGCAGTTGAGCGTTTCATGTTGCCATCCTCCTCACTGGGTAGTGGCTTGCATCCTAGCCGCTGGGCCAAGGCGCCGGGAGTAACAAGATTGTCGCGAATCCTGGCACCGGCGGAGTCAGCCAGCGCTTTGCGCGCCCGTGGCCGAACGACTGCACCTTGCCCGCTGACGCCAACGCCTCCAGTGCCCGCTGTACGCTGCGCTGGCTGGCCCCAAGGGCCAGGGCAAGGGCCGAGCTGGACCACGCTTCACCGTCAGCGAGAACAGCCAGTACCGCTGCGTGTTTCTCTTCCATGGGCCGCGCCAGCACCACGACCTCGTCGGCCCCGTGCGGCACCAGGGCAAAACCACTGCGGGTTGCGCGGATGCTGGCCAGCGGTCGCAATAGCGTGCGCAACCGGCCGATTTCGACCCGCAAGCGCGCACGGTGGGATTCGTCGAAACGCTTTGCACCAAAGGCCTTTGCAATCAGCACACCCCGTGCGCTATCGCCAGGCCAGGCCTCCGCCAACGCCTGCGCGAGCGTAAACAACACCGGCCGGCTTGCCAGCGACACCTGGGTGCCCAAATGATGCAGCCCATACCGGCAGGCATCCACCACCCACGCCCGGGACGCCAACAACGCCTCAACCTCTTCCAGCAACAAGGGCTGCTCCCGACCTTGGGCAATCAGGCGCGCCGTGGGGGTAGTCAGGGTTCGAGCCGCATTGTCGACCTCGGCCAGCAATGCAGGAATACCAGCCTGGCGCGCGGCCTGCTCGGCGCGGGCCAGCGCGGCACGTGCCGGAACCGAGCGCAAGCGCCGCAGTGCCAGGCCTGCAACCACCAGTTCGTGGACGGCCCTCAACGCCGGCGCCAATGCCCCCGGGTCGAGCTCGGCAAGCCCTCGCTCGGCTTCGTCCAGTTGCCCAAGCAACAGCAGGCGGCGCACGTGCAGATATCGCGCGTGGGCGGCGTTGACCCGGTCGCCATGGGCCTGCAGCGTCATCCGCGCAGCGTCCAGCACGTTCACCGGCCAGCCGAGATCGCGCGAAGCAAACGCTATCTCGGCTTCGGCCACCACGCAACGCGCACGGGCCACCGCCTCTTTTGGGCCGAAGGCGCGAGCGGCATTTTTGAGCAGCACCTTGGCGCGTTCGAAATCCCCCAACTGGGCCATGGCGATACCCCGCAGTGCCAGCGCCGCAGGGTCATCGCGCAAGGCCACCAGATTCAGTGCACCAAGGGCATCACCGGCGGCGAGTGCCCGCGCCGCTGCCGTGATCAGCGAGTCCATCGCAATCGCACCACAGTTTCTCTCCCAGCGTTCGCTGCCTGCCGGGTAGTCTATCTCATGCCTGGTCAGCAGCAGTCGCGGGTACTGGCGCGCGTTTGCACGCCCTGTTGCCCGTCCGCCTGCCAAGGAACACCGCCATGGCCAATACACCTACCACGCCGGGCAAGGCAAATGCCAGAAAGCTGAACTGCAGCGGCCAGTGCGCCGCCTGTAACGCGCCACCGAGCAACGGGCCGATGATCGCGCCAATGCGGCCGATGCCCATGGCCCAGCCCAAGCCTGTCGAACGGATATGTGCAGGGTAAAATTGCACCGCACAGGCGTTGGCCAGGATCTGCGTGCCGATCGTACTGGCGCCGGCAATGGCGATCAGCAAGTACAACACCCACAACGGCGACTTCAGTGCCAGCAGACTGAGCGACAGCGCGCCCAAAGCAAAGAATCCCAACAACACCCGTTCCAGGCCCACTCGGTCGCCCAGCCAGCCGCCACCGACAGCGCCGAAAATCGCACCGAAATTCAGCACCAGCAAAAAGGCCAGGCTCGAATTCAGGCCGTAGCCGGCGCTGTGCATCAGTTTTGGCAGCCAGGAGCTGAGAGCGTACACCATCAACAGGCAGCAGAAAAACGCCAGCCACAGCATGAGGGTGTCGAGCTTGCGACCATCACTGAGCAACTGGCCAATGGAGACGCGGCTCGCCTGGCCGTTGGCAAGGGTCAGGCGATCATCGGGCTGCGGCTGATGGTCGGGGGCAGCCAGGCTCAACAAGCCGCGTGCTTGTTCTACATGCCCGGTGCGCAACAGGAAGTTGAGGGATTCGGGCAGTTGGCGAACCAGCACCGGCAAGACCAACAGGGGAATCACCGCCACAAGAAAGACAGCCTGCCAGCCCCATTGCGGGATCAGCAGCATGCCCAGGCCCGCCGACAGCATCCCGCCTATTGAGTAGCCACTGAACATCAAGGCCACCAGGGTGCTGCGCATTTTCTTCGGCGCGTACTCGTTCATCAGGGCGACCACGTTAGGCATGACGCCGCCGATCCCAAGCCCTGCGATAAAGCGGCACAGTGCAAACTCAACGGGCGTGCGGGCAAGGGCATTGATAACGGTGAAGCCACTGAACAGCAGCACACAACTCATGATGGTCTTGCGCCGCCCGATGCGGTCTGACAGCGGACCGAAGAACAACGCCCCCAGCATCATCCCGAACAACGCGCAGCTACCCAGAAAACCCGCCTGCACGGCGCTCAGCCCCCAGTCCTGCATCAATGCGGGCAGCAGCACTCCGTAAATCACCAGATCGTAGCCATCAAAGACGATGATCAGCGCACACCAGAACAGCAGGCGCCCGTGAAATGAATTGAAGCGTGCCCCGTCAATCAGGGCATTAACGTCGATTGTGCGCATGGCCAGGCTCTTCTTGTCATTGTTATAACGCCTGGGGTGAAGGCTTGGCGGCCCCCTCCCCGATTTTTATTGTCCCCGTTCAATAGCGGGGTCAATGGCTAGGGCACAGGGCCTCCCAGCCCAGCCGTTCGCGGGCTTGGGCCACATCGGCATCCAGGTCATGGTTCCACAGCCAGTCGAAGCGGCGTTCCAACGTCGCGGCCAGAGCGTTTTCGTCTGCGCCGACCTGCCGGTCGCGCAACTCATACAGCTCGCCGGCCTGCCATGAAGTACGCTGCACCTGGCACGCGCGCGGGCGGCGCACTGCGTCGTAGGCGTCGAGCATCGCGTGAAGATTGTCCTGGCTCATGCGTGGGTCGCCGAGCAGGCGTGCCAGGAAGTAAGCGTCTTCCAGCCCCTGCCCAGCGCCAGCGCCCTGGTGCGGCAGCATGGCGTGGGCGGCATCGCCGATCAGCGCAACGCGGCCATGAACGTAACCTGGCAGTTCGGCCAGATCGTGCAGCGCCCAACAGCTCGGCGCGTCGATACATTGCAGGAGGATCCGCGCGGCATCGCCCCAGCCAGCGAATGCGTCGAGCATTTCGCGCTGGCTGCTGTCGCGCACCCAGGGCGTGTCCTTGGGCCAGACCGGTTGCGCCGTGCTGCGGTCGGATACGAAGGCAACCACATTGATAATGCGACCCTGTTTGACCGGGAAGGTCAGGATATGGCCGTCCAGGCCCAGATACATCTGCGGTACATCCAGCAGGTGCTCGTCGAGGCCAGCGGCACGGTAGGCCTGGCGCAGGCGCTGGCTGTCGATCAGGCCGCGATAGGCGCAGGTGCCGCTGAAGCGTGGCAAGGCCGCTGGCGCCCCCAACCCCTCCAGTACGTGGCTTCTGGTGACCGACTTGATGCCATCGGCACCGATCAGCAGGTCGCCGCGGTAGTCGCTGCCGTCGGTGAACACCACGCAGGCTTCACCGGCGTATTGCTCGATGCTGGCGGCGCGCTTGTTGAAGCGGGCGATGCCTGGCGATAGGCGGCTGGCCAGTGCGTCGAGGAAGTCCGCGCGGTGTACCG
This sequence comes from uncultured Pseudomonas sp., assembly GCA_964453495.1. Classification (GTDB taxonomy): domain Bacteria; phylum Pseudomonadota; class Gammaproteobacteria; order Pseudomonadales; family Pseudomonadaceae; genus Aquipseudomonas. The sequence goes on from CAYVPI010000088.1 coordinate 10,476, forward strand.
AAGACTGGCCCACCCCGGGCGCCACGCTGGCGCCCAGGTACTGGGCATCGCTCAGGCGCCACTCGAACCAGACATCCTGCCAGGGTTGCGGGGTACGGTCTGCGATCTGCCCGTAGGGCTCGCCCAATCCCAGGCCCGCGATAGCGCGCACTGCATTGGCGCCGAAGGAGACCCCGGCGCCCACCTCGCCAAAAGCCGGTGCGGATTCGAACAGCTGCACGTCGAGGTGGGGATGACGGCATAACTCCAGGGCCAGCGCGACCCCGGAAATGCCGCCGCCAATGATGCCTATGCGCAAGGCTGGGCTGCTGTTGTCGTTCATGCTGGAACCTCTGGTCGCGATGTTTTTGTGCGACCGATCATCGCGGCTCCAGTACTATTGATAAATACAGCAAAACCCATAACAGCTATTGCAACTGTGAATATTGCTCGGAGCCCCATGGAACTGCGTGATCTGGACCTGAACTTGCTGGTGGTATTGAACCAGTTGCTGCTGGATCGAAAAGTGTCCACTGCCGCCAACAGCCTGGGCCTGACCCAGCCTGCGGTGAGCAACGCCCTCAAGCGCCTGCGCCTGGCCTTGCAGGACGAACTGTTCGTGCGCACTTACCAAGGCATGGCGCCCACGCCCTATGCCGAACAACTGGCCGAACCCGTGGCCCTGGCCATGCACACTCTGCGCGAAGCCTTGAACCGGCACGACGGCTTTGACCCGGCCAGCAGCGAACGCACCTTCACCCTGGCCATGACCGATATCGGCGAGATCTATTTCATGCCCAGGCTCATGGGCGCCTTGGGCAGGCTCGCGCCCAAGTGCATGATCAGCACTGTTCGCGAAACCCCCATGCGCCTGCGCGAAGACCTGCAAAGCGGCACTGTCGACCTGGCCGTCGGTTTGCTGCCGCACCTGCAGGCGGGCTTTTTCCAGCGACGCCTGTTCCACCACCGTTACGTGTGCCTGTGCCGCAAGGACCACCCTGCCACACGAGAACCATTGACCCTTGAGCGCTTTTGCGACTATGGGCATGTACGAGTGGTATCGGCCAACACCGGCCATGGCGAGGTCGACGCCTTTATGGCCCGCCATGGCATCGAGCGGTCCGTGCGCCTTGAAGTACCGCATTTCGTCGCGGTCGGGCACATCTTGCAGCGTACCGACCTGCTGGCCACCGTGCCCGAGCGCTTCGCTGCCTGCTGCGAAGAACCCTTCGGCCTGGTGGCGCTGCCCCACCCGGTAGCCTTGCCGGAGATTGCCATCAACCTGTTCTGGCACGCCAAGTATCACAAGGACCCGGCCAACCGCTGGCTGCGGCAGTTGATGTTCGATCTGTTTTCCGATTGAGTGGATTACTTGCGCTTGCCCGGTGAGGTTCAAGACGGTATCTACAGAGCAGCGTTTATCTGCTTCACTGCCTCAATCCACGAGGGGTCCAGGCGCGCTTGCTCGATGTCCAGCCCCTGCGCCTCCATGGACGCCTTGTGCTGGTCGATCTCGTGCACCATCTGGCTCAAGGCACTGGAGTTGGCGTCCAGCTGGTGCATCTGGATGATGCCCAGGTGATAAAAACGCAGCAGCTTCATGGCCGTCGGGTTGCCGGCCTGGACACCCGCTTTGACGTGGTGCATGACATTGGTCACGCTCATCAGGCTGCGCTTGAGCTGCCAACCATAGACCGCTGCCGCCATCCACGGCTGTGACCAGAACTTCAGCCGCAGCAGCCCGATGCTCAGCAGCAGGCCCACCAGCACCCCGGCCAGGTTCAGGCGGAAATTATCACCACCCGGTACACCGAACAGCAGCACCGCTGCGCTGGACATCAGCATGGCCAGTGCAATGAAAACCACCGCGATGATCAGTGTGCTGCGCCGGGTTTGCTGGCGGTAGGTTTCGGGTATTTGCGGTTTGATTTCGAACATTGTGGCGCCGACGTCTGGAGAAAATGGCCGGCATTATTGCATAGGGTGGAAGAAGACAGTCTGGGATCCAATGCCACCTATACTGCCAGCTACCTACCCTTCGGGGCCTGCACACCCGCAACAATAACAAACAGAGGTGGCATATGGTCTGGCAGCAAATCTACGATCCGTTCGATAACGCCGTGCTGTCGACCGTCATGGCGGCAGTACCGGTGGTGGTGATGTTGGTTTCCCTGGCGTTTTTCCATATCAAGGCTCATCTCGCCGCCCTGCTGGCCCTTGGTTCGGCCCTGCTGATTTCGATCTTCGCCTTCGGCATGCCGGCTGACATGGCGGGTTCGGCCGCGCTGTACGGTGCCGCCAACGGCCTGCTGCCAATAGGCTGGATCGTGCTCAACATCATCTTCCTGCACCGGCTGACCACCGAAAACGGCTCGTTCAAGGTGCTCCAGGATTCCCTGACCCACATCACCGACGATCGTCGCCTGCAATTGCTGCTGATTGCCTTCTGCTTCGGGGCCTTCTTCGAAGGAGCGGCCGGCTTTGGTACCCCAGTGGCCGTCACCGGGGCGATTCTGATCGGGCTGGGCTTCTCTCCCCTTGCCGCCTCCGGCCTGGCCTTGATCGCCAACACTGCGCCCGTGGCCTTCGGTGCCTTGGGCACACCTGTGATCACCCTGGCCAAGGTCACCGGGCTCGATGAGATGGAGCTGTCGATGATGGTTGGCCGCCAGCTTCCGTTCTTCTCGGTGATCGTGCCGTTCTGGCTGATCTGGGCCTTTGCTGGCTGGCGCAAGATGCTGGAAGTCTGGCCGGCGATCCTGGTGACCGGGATCAGCTTCGCCGTGCCCCAGTTCATTGTGTCCAACTACCACGGCCCGATGCTGGTGGACGTGATCGCTGCGCTGATCTCCATGGCGTGCCTGACCGGTTTCCTCAAGGTCTGGAAGCCGGCCCGGGTGCATACCTCCGCCGCCTTGTCAGGGCGGGTCGACGACTCCCATGTCGAGGAGGAGAAGAACGCGACCACCGACGCCGGCACGACCTTCGCAAGCGACGCCAAGCCCGCGGTACTGCGCGCCTGGATGCCATGGATCATCCTGACCGTGTTCGTCTTTATCTGGGGCACGCAAACCTTCAAGACCACCTTCGATACCCGACCGGCAATAGATCTGCAAACCGGCGCAGCCAAGCTTGACCCCCAAGGCAAGCCGCTGCGCGAAGGCAACCCGATCTTCGCGCCGGCGGTGACCTTCGAGACCCTGCATCTGCACGTCGAAAAAGTCCCACCGGTCGTACCCCAGCCCAAGGCCGAGGAAGCGATCTACAAATTCACCTGGTTGACCAGCACCGGCAGTGGCATCCTCCTGGCCGCCATCCTCGGCGGGCTGCTGATGGGTTACTCCATCCCACAATTGGTTCGTCACTACCTGCGAACGTTGTGGGTGGTGCGCTTTTCACTCATCACCATCGCGGCGATGCTTGCCCTGGGCTTCCTCACCCGCTACTCGGGCCTGGACGCAACCATGGGCCTGGCCTTTGCTGCAACGGGTATTTTCTACCCCATGTTCGGCACCTTGCTGGGCTGGTTGGGCGTTGCCTTGACCGGTTCGGACACAGCCTCCAACGTGCTGTTTGGCGGCTTGCAACGGGTGACCGCCGAGCAACTGGGGCTCAGCCCGGTATTAATGGCGGCAGCCAACAGTTCCGGCGGGGTCATGGGCAAGATGGTCGATGCGCAATCGATCGTGGTGGCTTCCACCGCCACCCGCTGGTACGGCCATGAGGGGGAAATCCTGCGCTATGTGTTCTTCCACTCGGTGGTGCTGGCCATCCTGGTCGGTGGCCTGGTCACCTTGCAGGCGTATGTGGCGCCATTCAGCCATATGGTGGTGGGCGGGCACTGATAGCCAACCGGTAGACGCAGAAACTGAAACGGCTGCAGTGCACAGCCGTTTCAGTGGGCATTCAGACGAGTATTTTCTTCAAGTCCAGCTTATAGGGTTCGCAACCTTTGCTGGTGAACCGCTGATAACGGCCGAACAGTCGAAACAGGTAGATCGAGCCGACATCGATGTAGCCCAGGCGATAGCAGGATTTCAATGAGTCGAAGTTGCTCGACTCCACATAGGACACCAGGCCCTTGTAGCCCTGCTCCAGGTAGTGCTTGAGCGCCAGGTTCATGCCGATGGCGTGCAAGCGCTGGCCGCGATAGTTGTGATGGGTGAAGCCTTTGTACATGTACACATAGGACGAGCTGAAATGCAGGAACATCTCCGGCGGGTCGATGTGGGTGGGCTGGCGTGAGTACCAGCCATAGGAGGCCAATACCTCGCCATCGAAGATGCCAAAGCACTCGTCGCCCTTGGCCAGGACCTCATCGATGAAGCTATCGGACATTTCGTTGACCGGATCCTTGGCGTAGTGGCGCAACAACTCTTCGCTGAGAAACATCGGCTTGAAGTGCAACGGGTAGTCAAGGAACTTGGGGTCGACTTTCTGCAGCGTTATACCGCGCAGAATCTTCAACAGAAAGACGGAGTTGACCGTCTTCAACAGCAGTTGATGCGCTGTGTTGGAGACGCCATTTTGACGAATTTTCTTCTGGCTTTTCTCAATCAGTTGCTGCACGCCCATAGGGTCCTCCCAAGAGGTGTCCGGAGATAGAAAATGAGGGATTTTCATACCAGCCAAGTGCCATCCCCTTGGCCCTTGTCTTTGGAGGTTAGCAAAGGAATTCTTTTGCATTTGTGCCGGGTGTCAAAAAACTACCGTATTTTCCTTCCGGAGCAGGGAGAGCATTGATACACGCCATTTAACCAATTGAATTCAATAGTTTTTACCTCCTCTATAGTGTCGTTTGGAGCGCAACCTACCGCCCATCGGTTTCGTCCATGAAACACAATCTCGGCTTCCTTGCCCCCTATTGCGCCAATACGCTTTGCGCGGCCTTTGCTTTTTGCAACTGAATCATGCGGAAGGCCAAAAAACCGGCGACGGAAAAAGCCACGTTCAGGGCAAGCATGGGCATGGCCGTGTCATTTTGCATCTGGCTGAGCAGCAAACCGGAAATCGTGGCACCGGCCATTTGCGCAAAACCGATAAAGCCTGCTGCCAGCCCCGCCCGGGTCGGGTTGGGAATCACCGCACCGGCCACCGAACCCGGCAGTACCATCCCCGCACCCAGCGTCAGGAGCACCTGGGGCAGCATCAGGCCGGCTACGCTCGGGCCGATCAGTTGATGGATAGCCATACTCAGGCAGGCACCGACTGCGACCAGGCTGATGCCGATGGTTACTACCTTGTCCGGGCCGATTTTCACGATCGTGCGGTTGGTGAAGATCGCACCGCCGATCAACCCCGACACGATGGCGCCGAAGACCAGGCCGTACTGGGTTGGGCTCAGGCCCAACTGGCCAATAAACACCCGCGAGGAACCCGCGATAAAAGCGAACATCGCGCCGTAGGTGCAAGCGATAGCTATTGCGAAGCCGCGCAGTGACGAGCCCTTGAGAAGCGTCGCATAGTTGCCCAGCAGCGTCTTCATGCGCCCTGCCTGTGGATCCGGGGCCACGTTGGTTTCACGGAAAAACACCGAAGCACCAAGGGCGATGGCGCCGAGCACCACGGTCGCGACCACCACCGCGCGCCAGCCGCCGGCATGGGTGGCAATCAACCCTCCGAGCACCGGCGAAAGCATGATAGCGCTGAGCATGCCGATGACCGTGATGGCCACGACTGGCCCAGCTTTCTCTTTCCATACATCGCGCACGATGCTGCGGGCCACCACCAGCGCGGCGCAAGCGCCCAAGCCCTGGAGGGCACGGCCGCCAATGAACTCGGGCATGTTCTGGGCAAACACCATCCAGAGTGAAGCGAGCACATAAGTGGCAACGCCGGCGAGCAGCAACGGCCGCCGGCCGATTCGGTCCGACAGCGGGCCGAAGAACAATTGCCCGAGGCCAAAGGCGCCGACAAACACTGACAGCGCCGTCAGAGAGGCACCCGGTGCCGCACCGAGCCCCGTTTCGATATCGCGCAGGCTGGGAATCAACAACTGGGTGGAGACTTCACCCAAGGCGCAAAGCCCGATCAAAAGTGCCAGCAGTACACCGGTGCGGCCGGGAAGCTTCATGGTCTTGTCCTTGTGTTGAATGACGGGATGCCCGCCCGTGCCTTTCGGCGAATCGGGTTGGCGGACGCGGCGCATCAGCACCAAGGTGCACAATGCAGGGAGGAATAACAGGGTGAGCACGGTACCGACCAGCACACCGCCGATCAGCACGTAGGCCAGGGATGACCAGAACACCGAGAAGGTCAGGGGAATGAAGGCCAGCGCAGCGGCCAATGCCGTGAGCACCACCGGCCGGGCGCGACGTACCGTGGCCTCGACGATGGCCTCGCGAATGGGCATGCCCTCGCCCTGGTTCTGTTTGATCTGGTCGGTGAAGATCAGCGTGTTGCGCATCAGGATGCCGCCAATGCCGATCAGGCCGAGGATGGCGTTGAAACCAAACGGCTGGTTGAACAGCAGCAGGGTCGGTACCGCGCCGATCAACCCCAGCGGCGCAGTCGCAAAGACCATGAACATCACCCCGAACGAACGCACCTGGAACATGATCACCACCAGGGTCAGCAGGATCATGATCGGGAACAATGCCGCCAGCGCCTTGTTGGCCTTGGCGCTCTCCTCCACCGGCCCGCCGATTTCGATGCGATAGCCGCTGGGCAGCGAGGCAATCAACGGCTGCAGGTCGCGGTAGACCGCCAGCTCGACGTCCGGCGGTTGGGTGCCGTCAATGATGTCGGCGCGCACCTCAAAGGTGATGTCACGGTCGCGGCGCTTGAGGATCGGGTCCTCCATCACGGCCTGAAAGCTTCCGACCTGGCTCAGCGGTACCGACTGCCCGGCAGCATTGGTGAGGGTCATGTCGTCCAGGCTGCCGAGGTTTTCCCGTTGCGCATTCAGCGCCCGCGCCACCACCGCCACATTGCGTGTACCTTCGCGCACTTCGGTGATCGGGTTGCCACTGAGCAGCGCATTGAGCTGGGATTTCACCTCGCCGGGGGTAAAGCCGAGCAGGCGCACGCGGTCCTGGTCGAGCACCAGCCGGTAAGCACTGGTACGCTCGCCCCAGTCCAGGAAGGCGTCCTTGGTCAGGGTGTTCGCGGTCACCACCTGGCGGGCCTTTTCGGCAAGGCCGCGCAGCACGTCTGTATCAGGGCCAGAAACACGGAACACCACCGGGAACGGCACGGGCGGTCCGAACAGCAACTGGGTCACGCGCACCCGCGCGGACGGGAATTCGCCAGCGGCAATGCGTTCGCGCATGCGCAACTTGAGGGCATCGCGCTCATGGGCATTGGCGGTCTGCACGATCAATTTGGCGAAGGCCGGGTCCGGCAGTTCCGGGTTCAGGGAGAGGAAGAAACGCGGGGCTCCACCTCCGACATAGCTGTCGACCAGGTGGGTCTGCGGCTCTTGCAGCAACGCACGTTCGACCTGGGCGACAACCGCCTCGGTACTTTTGAACGCCGTGCCCGGCGGCATGTAGATTTCCAGGATCAGCTCGGAGCGGTCGGAGTTGGGGAAGAACTGCTTCTTCACCGCCCCCATGCCCACCCCGCACAACACGAAGGCAGCGACCACCAGCGCGGTGACCAGGTAACGGTGGTCGACGCAGGCATTCACCAGCCGGCGCAGGCGCTGGTAATATTTGCCCGCATAGATGGCCTCATGACCACCGACGACCGGCTTGACCCGGGGCAGCAACTTCACCCCAAGGTATGGCGTGAAGACCACCGCCACCAGCCAGGAGGCAATCAACGCAAAACCAACGATCCAGAAGATATTGCCGGCATATTCACCGGCACCGGAGCGGGCAAAACCCACGGGCAGAAAGCCGATGATCGTCACCAGGGTACCGGTGAGCATGGGCGCTGCGGTGGAGCTCCAGGCAAAGGTGGCGGCCTTGGTCCGGTCGAAACCTTCTTCAAGTTTGACCACCATCATCTCGATGGCAATGATCGCATCGTCCACCAGCAGGCCGAGCGACAGGATCAGCGCACCCAGGGTAATACGGTCGAATTCCCGCCCGGTCATCAGCATGATCACGAAGACGATGGACAGGGTCAGCGGCACAGCCGCAGCGACCACCAGGCCGACGCGAAAGCCCAGGGCAATGAGGCTGATCAGCATGACCACCGCCAGGGCGACGAAGAACTTGAGCATGAACTCATCCACCGCCAGGCGAATATTCCTGGCCTGGTCGGATACCTTCTCGACCTTCACCCCCAGCGGTAGCTCGGCCTGCAGCCTGGCTTCCTCGACCTGCAGCGACTTGTCCAGGTCCAGGCCATTGAAGTGCTTGTCCATGATCACCCCGAGCATCAGCGCCGGGTCGCCCTGATGGCGGATACGGTAGCTGGCCGGGTCTTCATAACCGCGCGTGACGCTGGCCACATCGGCGATACGTAGCACCTTGCCGTTGGCCACCACCGGTACATTCTCGATCAACGACAGGGTATCGAAAGCACCGTCGACGCGAATGTAGGCGCGTGGCCCGGCGGTCTCGACAAAGCCGGACGGCGCCACACCGTTCTGCGCGGCCAGGGCCGCGAAAATCTGCTCGGGCTTGATTCCGAGAGTAGCCAGGCGCTCGTAGGAGAATTCGACAAACACACGCTGGGCCTGCTCGCCGAGGATATTGACTTTCTTCACCCCGGGCAGGCGCAGGAAACCCTGGCGCAGGTCTTCGGCCATTTGCACCAGTTGCCGGTGCGGCAGGTCCTTGGCCTCCAAGGCATAGAGGGCGAAATAAACGTCGGAGTATTCGTCATTGAAAAACGGGCCAAGCACGCCACGCGGTAGCCGTGCCGCCTCGTCGCTGAGCTTCTTGCGCGTCTGGTAGAAGAGTTCCTGGATGTCGCCGGGCCGGGTCGACTCGTGGAAAATCACCTTCATCGAAACAAAACCCGGCTGGGCGATGGTCTCGACCCGGTCGTAAAGGTCCAGTTCCTGCAGACGTTTTTCCAGGCGGTCGGCGACCTGCTCCTGCATTTCCTTGGCCGTGGCGCCAGGCCAGGCGGCGGTGACGGTCATCACCTTGACAGTGAAGGACGGGTCTTCGGCGCGGCCCAGTTTGCCGAAGGCGAAAACACCGGAAAAAATAATCGCGATGATCAGGAACAGGGTCACCGCCGGGTTACGAACGGCGATTTCGGAGAGGTTGAGCCCGCGCATGCTAGAGCACTCCTTCGCCTGCCCGAGCCAGGGCCAGTTGTTGGGCAGGCAACAGGCGAACGCTGTCACCTTCGTGCAGCAGGTGCGCGCCCAGCGCAACGATACGCTGGCCGTTGCTCACGCCGCCTTCGAGCAAGGCGAACTCTTGCCCCAGACTGGCCACCCTGACGGCGACAAAGCTGACCTTGTCGTCATCGCCGATGGCCCACACGCCCGTGCCCTGCCCGGCGTCGTGCAAGGCTCCAATCGGCACGCGCACCCGGTTCGCTGAGCCTGCACTGTGCAGGCGCACGGTAATGGTCGAACCGATGGAAAAGCGCTCGGCTGCCCCCTCGAGGACATAGCGGGCGCGGAAGGTGCGGGTGCTAGGGTCTGCCGTGGCAGATAGCTCGCGCAGCGTGGCGCTGACCGCCCCTTCACTGGCATTGAAGGGAAAGGCCTGCGCCGTGTTGCCGGCCAGGGCACGCTGGGTTTCAGGGATGTTGACCACCGCCTCGCGAGGCCCGTCATGGGCCAGGCGTGCGACGATCTGCCCTTCGGCAACCACCTGGCCGCGCTCGGCCAATACATCGGTGACGATGCCGTCGGCATCGGCTTTGAGCGTCGAATAGCTACGGCGGTTTTCCACCTGGCTGGATTCGGAAACGGCCGCGGCGTGTTCGGCTTCGGCAACCCGCAAGCGCGTCGTCGCCTGATCGAACAACTGCTGCGACACCGCGCCGGTGAGGCTCAGGCGGCGGTAACGGCTTTCATCGTCACGGGCCTGGCGCAATTGCGCTTGCGCTGCACGCACGCGGTTATTGGCGGCGCGCAGGGCCAGCTCGAAATCCTCGATATCCAGCACCAGCAACGTGTCGCCACGGGCCACCCGGTCGCCAGGGTCGACATGCCGGGCAATCACCTTGCCGCCAACGCGAAAGCCTAGATCGCTCTCGGTCCGCGCTGCTACCACGCCGGTGTAGGCGGTTTCATGCTGCGTGGCCGCCTCGACCCGCGCCGCCAGCACCAGGCGCGACTGTGCAACATGGGTAACGCTGGTGTCGGCCTGGCTGTTGCAGCCGCCCAGCCCAAGCAGCAGGGCTAACAGGGCAAGACGGCCAAGGTTCTTGGGAGAAGACATCATGGGCTGTAGCTCCTGTGGTGTTGCGGCCTGGCTGCGGTGGGCGTTCGCTTAAGGAAGAGTTGGCCTCCTTCGACTTGGTTATATGATATGCATAATGTTATCGGACGGTAAATATTACATGTGTAATATTTACCGCCATCTATCGCTTTGCTGCTGGCTGTGGTGCCCAGGGGTGCCTGCTCCATCGCTGACGCAGCCTGGCGGCAGCTTGTGTCTTGAAGAGGAAATACAATCTA
>CAYVPI010000089.1:0-20887 GCA_964453495.1 uncultured Pseudomonas sp.
AACCTGGAAGCCATCGATTTCCTCCGCCACCTCAACGATGTGGTCGCCCTGGAAGTGCCGGGCGCCCTGATCATCGCCGAAGAATCCACGGCCTGGCCGGGGGTCAGTCAACCGACCCAGCAGGGAGGTCTGGGCTTTTCCTATAAATGGAACATGGGCTGGATGCATGACACCTTGCATTACATCCAGAACGACCCGATCCACCGTACCCATCACCACAATGAAATGAGCTTCGGCCTGATCTATGCCTATTCCGAGCATTTCATCCTGCCGATTTCCCATGACGAAGTGGTACATGGCAAGCATTCGCTGATCGACAAGATGCCTGGTGACCGCTGGCAGAAATTCGCCAACCTGCGTGCTTACCTCACCTTTATGTGGGCGCATCCGGGCAAGAAGTTGTTGTTCATGGGCTGCGAGTTCGGCCAGTGGCGCGAATGGAACCATGACAGCGAGTTGGACTGGTACCTGCTGCAGTACCCGGAACACCTGGGAGTGCAGAAACTGGTGACCGATCTCAACCATCTGTATCGCAACGAGGCCGCACTGCATGAGCAGGACTGCGTGCCCCAGGGCTTTCAATGGTTGATCGGCGACGATGCAGCCAACAGCGTATTCGCCTGGCTGCGCTGGAGTAAAAGCGGTGAACCGTTGTTGATCGTTGCCAACTTTACCCCGGTGCCGCGCCACGGTTATCGCATTGGCGTACCTTTTGCCGAACGCTGGAACGAAGTGCTCAACAGCGATTCGCAACTGTATGCCGGCTCCAACCTGGGTAATGGCGGCGGCGTCGCGTGTGAGCCGACGCCCAGCCATGGCCAACCGCTTTCTCTGTCACTGAATCTACCACCCTTGGCAGTGTTGATCCTGCGCCCCGAAGCGTAGGGGCGTTACCTGGGTGTGCGCGCGTCTCACCAGCGCATGCGTACGCCCAGGTTGCCAATCAGGCCGTTCAAGTCGTTGTCATCGACGTCGCTGCTGTAGTCGGCGCTGACGAACAGGCTGACCTTGGTTGAAACCTTTGCCACCAGACCCAAGCCCAATTCCACGGTAGTGGAATTGCGGCCACTGCTGATCTTGTCCACCTGGTCGAGGCTGACAGTCTGGTCGTTGGAGAATTCGTGCCAGACGTTGGTACGCACATAGGGTTCCACCGGCATGCCGCGCACGGTGTAATTACCAGACAGGCGTGCCCCCACGCGACCGGTCCAGGTCGGCATCGAGTTGTAGGCCTGGAGCACATCGGTGGAGTCCTGGGCGCCGGGGAAGAACTGCTGGTTGATCACCTGCGCTTGCGGTTCCAATACCCAGTTCTTGCTGATGTTGATGGGGAAGCCACCCTCGACCGACAGGGTCAGGGCGTGGCCGTTTCCGTCGATGCGGTCGCCGCTGTCGGTGCGGCCGCTGCCTTCGAAACGGGTACCCATGGCTACGGCATCCACATGCCAGCCCTGGTCATGGTTCATGCTCCAGTACATGCCCAGGCTTTCACCTTCGAGTTTCACCGCGCCGCGGTTCTCGCTGTTGCGTGGGCGCATGCCGTCGGTGCCGCTCTGCAAGCTGTTATGGCCGACAAAAAAGCCGACCCGGTGGGTCTGCGCGCCGGCATCGCGTACGAACAGGTCCGGGCTGACTTGAAGGGTGTTGCTATCGGCGAACCGCAACTCTTGCGGGCCGGCGCTGCCTGGTTTGAGCGCCACGGGAAAGTATTGGTTCAGGTTGTTGATGACCGCAGTTTGCTCCAGTGAGTTGCGTTGGGCCAGGCGTTCCTGCAACGAGCCCAGGGCCTGGAAGGTCAACCCGGTGGGTGTTGCATTGTTCAGGGTGAACATCGGCGTGGCCAGTGACGAGGCCGAGAAGGGGTCTTCATCGGCGAGGCTGAACGCAAACGCTTGCACCGGTACGGCCAGCAGCAACGAAGTGGACAGTGCGTAGAAGGCAGGGTGCAGGCCGAAGGGAGCGGGCGCTTTTTTCATGACAAATCTCCTCTGAATTAATTGCCAGGGTTCTGGCCAGGAGACACGCCGGCTGTACAACTTCACAAAACAGGGGGCGGCCGAAGCCAGCAGGCCAGACCTCGGCTTCGAGCTGGAAAGCCCGTGCTAGAGGCGTGGCAAGAGTACTCGTGTGAGTAAATTTGGTTACTTGAAGTCAAGGAGAGGACTGGCCTTGCGTCAAGAAATCGTACGATGGGTGGTAGTTGCAAAATTGCCGATGTAAGCTATTGAAATGGCTTGCTTATCTACTCCCTATAGCCCTCTGCACGATTTAAACCCTCTCGGCTATGCCGAATGATTTTAAAAATGCACCTCTACTGACAGTGGCAAATGGTCAGAAAGGTGCGTCCAAGGTTTGTTCGAAAGGATGGTCGGCGAATGGCTGCTGGCATTGCGCAGGTAAATGCGGTCCAGGCGCAGCAATGGCCAGCGCGCAGGGTAAGTCTTGGCCAGCCGGCCATGATGGCGTTCGAAGGCTTCGTGCAAGTAATCGTTCTGGGCAAGGGTGATATTGCCCTGCAGCTTCCAGTCATTGAAATCGCCTGCGATGATCACCGGGGCGTCGCCGGGCAGGGAGTCGAGCAGGCGGCAGAGCAATTCAAGTTGCTGCTGGCGATGACTTTCCAGTAGCGACAGGTGCACGCAAATGGCGTGCACCTCATCATGCCCTGGCACCTGCAGCACACAATGCAACAGCCCTCGCCGTTCGGGGCCGGTGATCGAAACATCGAGGTTGCGGTGGTGCACGATGGGGTACTTGGACAGCAAGGCGTTGCCGTGATGGCCGTGGGGGTAGACCGCGTTACGACCGTAGGCGAAGTCGCTCCACATGCTGTCGGCGAGAAATTCGTATTGGGAGGTTTGCGGCCAGTTCTCCACGCACATGGCGTGGCCGTTGTGTTCGCCGAGCACTTCCTGAAGAAAGACGAGATCGGCGCCGGAACTGCGCACCGCTTCGCGTAACTCAGGAAGAATGAAGCGACGGTTGAAGGTGGTGAAGCCCTTGTGGGTGTTGACGGTCAGGACGCGCAGACGATGGACGGCGCAAGGCTGGGATGGCTCATGGCGATCAGTCGTGCCAAAGGCGGCGGGTTCGGCAGTCACGTTCGCTCCTCAATCTTTGTGCCCTTTGTTAATGCGACTGGGATTTGCGCTGGCAGTTCCGGGGATAGTGCGAACACATCAAAGGATTTTTGACCCTGCAGGAGATTCCAGGGTGCCTGCCAAGGCCTCATCGCTGGCACCCATTATTGCTCCTCCTCCCGCTCCAACTCGAACAACAGCAAGGACCGCCCTGTCACCTGGAACTCGCTCCCAAACTCCCACTCTTCACGCCCGCGCAGGGTGGGGCGGTTGGTATCGACCAGGCAATTCCAGTGTTCACCTTCAGGCACCTGCGGCAACGTGAAATTGACCACGTCATGGTGGGCGTTGACGATCAGCAGCAAGGTGGCATCGGCGCCCGGCCGGCGGATGCCGGAGACCTGGGCGCGGCCATCCATGAGCATGCCCAGGCAGCGACCATGGCTGTCCTGCCATTGTTCGGTGGTCATTTCGCTGGCATCGGGCGCCAGCCAGGTGACGTCCTTGACGCCGATGTCTTCGTTGAAATCACCGACCAAAAAGCGCCCGCGCCGTAGCACCGGGTAGTTCAGCCGTAGCTTGACCAGGCGTTTGACGAATTTGAGCAGCGACTTGCCGTCCTCGTCCATGTCCCAATTGACCCAACCGGTTTCGCTGTCCTGGCAGTAGGCATTGTTGTTGCCGTGCTGGGTGCGGCTGAACTCATCGCCGGCCACGATCATCGGTGTGCCTTGGGCCAGCAGCAGGGTGGCGAAGAAATTGCGCATCTGGCGCAGGCGCAACGTGTTGATCTCGGGGTCGTCGGTGGGGCCTTCGACCCCGTGGTTCCAGGACAGGTTGTGGTTGGTGCCATCCTGGTTGTTCTCGTCGTTTGCTTCGTTGTGCTTGTCGTTGTAGGACACCAGGTCGCGCAGGGTAAAGCCATCGTGGGCCGTGACGAAGTTCACCGAGCAATAGGGGCGCCGGCCACGCTGGTTGAACAGCTCGCCGGAGGCGGTCATGCGTGCGGCGAAATCGGCCAGTTGCCCGTCGTCGCCTTTCCAGAAGGCCCGTACCGTGTCGCGAAAGCGGTCGTTCCATTCCACCCAGCCCGGGGCGAAACCACCGACCTGATAGCCACCCGGGCCGCAATCCCAGGGTTCGGCGATCAACTTGACCTGACGCAGCACCGGGTCCTGGCGGCAGGCAACGAGGAAGCTGTGACGTTCGTCGAAACCCTCGTGATAGCGGCCGAGAATGGTTGCAAGGTCGAAGCGAAAGCCGTCGACGTGCATCTCACTGGCCCAATAGCGCAGGGAGTCAGTGACCATCTGCAACACGCAGGGGTGGCTCAGGTCCAGGGTGTTACCGGTGCCCGAATCGTTGATGTAGTAGCGTTTGTTTTCCGGGTTCAGGCGGTAGTAAGAGACGTTGTCGATGCCGCGCATTGAAAGGGTTGGGCCTTGCTCGTTGCCTTCGGCGGTGTGGTTGTAGACCACGTCCAGAATCACCTCCAGGCCGGCATCATGCAGGTGCGCGACCATTTCCTTGAACTCGGCGATCTTGCCATTGGCCAGGTATCGTGGGTGCGGGGCGAAGAACGCGATGCTGTTATAGCCCCAGTAATTGTTCAGGCCTTTTTGCAGCAGGTGCTGGTCGTTGACGAAGGCGTGGATCGGTAGCAGCTCGATGGAGGAGACCCCGAGCTTGCGGATGTGATCGAGCACATCCTCGACCATCAGCCCGGCAAAGGTGCCGCGCACGTCCTCGGGGACCGAGGGGTGGGTCATGCTGATGCCGCGCACATGGGTCTCGTAGATAATGGTGCGGTCCCAGGGGACGCTGACGCGTTGGTCGCGGCCCCAGGTATAGGCCGGGTCGATGACCTTGCTCTTGGGCACGAAGGGGGCGCTGTCGCGTTCGTCGAAGCTGAGGTCGGCATCCGGGTGGCCGATGGTGTAGCCGAACAGCGCTTCGGACCAGCGCAATTGGCCGACCAGTTGTTTGGCATAAGGATCGATCAGCAGCTTGTTGGGGTTGAAGCGGTGGCCGTTTTCCGGATCGTACGGACCGTGTACCCGGTAGCCGTAAATCAGCCCGGGGTGGGCGTCGGGCAAGTAGCCATGATAAATCTCATCGGTGTACTCGGGCAGCTCGATGCGTTCGAGCTCGACCTCGCCGCTGGAATCGAACAGGCACAGTTCGACTTTGGTGGCATTGGCGGAGAACAGCGCGAAGTTCACCCCAAGGCCATCCCAGGTGGCACCCAGGGGGAAGGGTAGGCCTTCGCGAATGCGCGTGGGTTCGGTTACAGGAACCGGTGTGGGCTTGCGTTCGCTCTTCTCGCTCTTCTCGCTCTTCTGTGGCCGAGTACTCATGGTGGGTCCTTTTGCTGCGCAGGCAGGCACGACCCTCCGCCCTGAGCCGGAGGGTAGGTGATGGGATCGGCTTGCAACCCGACGCTAAGCGCCGGCGGGCTCAGCTCGCCGGTGGCTTTTTCGCAGCCCGGGGCTTCTTGTCGGCTGCAGGCTTGGTCGCTGCGGCGGCCGGTGCGGGCTTGGCTACTGCCTTGGTGGCGGGCTTGGTCTCGGGGTTGGCCTTGGAATTAGTCTTCGGCACGCTGGGCTTGGCGGCGGCGGGCTTGCGCGATGAGGTTTTGGTCGGCGCCAGTGCTTCTGCTTCGGCCAGCTTGCGAGCCATCTCCCAATGGCGCTCTTCCTGGCCTGTCGGTTTGCCCTCCGACTCCCAGATTTGATAGGCGAATTCGCGAATTCGTTTGTCGTCAGCACTCATTTCAACGCTCCTGATTACAACTCATTTTGTAGGTAGAGATTGACAGGGAATTCTTTCAGCGCCGTGCTCAGCCACAGTTCCCTTTCTGCTGTGACTACGGTCTCGTTGAAAAGTCCCTTCCATCTGTGAGAGGAATTGGTTATTGGCAGGATCAAGCGGGTGTCTTCCCAGTTCTGTGCCGGGATCAACGGCTGTTTAACGTCGTCAAGCAAGTGGCTTGCCAGCCGGGGGACCAGGACGATAGCCCGAGTGTCATCGGCTTCGCGCATGAACGCCAGCACGTTTGTCGCGTGCTTGCCGCGTACTTCCAGAGCCTGGTAGCTGCCTCGCCGGAACAATTCGAGGTGCTGCTGGCGCAGGTTCAAGGTACGTGTGATCAGCGCTTGCTTGATACAACCGTCCTGCCAGCGCTGCACCAACTGCGCGCAACCCTGCGAGTCGTCCAGGGCCTGTCGCCTTGCGGCAAAATCCACCGGCCGGCGGTTGTCCGGGTCGACCAGGCTGAAGTCCCAGAACTCATTGCCCTGGTACAGGTCAGGAACCCCGGGCACGGTCATGCGCAACAGGCATTGAGCCAGGCTGTTGAGCGCACCGGCGCAGGCGATGGCTTGGGCGGCGCTGGCGATCGACTGGCGTAATTGCTGGCATTGCGGATCGAGCAGCAGGCCGTCGATGAATTCAGCGCAGGCGGCCTCGTAGGCATCGTTGGGTGCGTTCCAGCTGCTGACGAGCTTGGCTTCGCGCAGGGCTTTTTGCTGCCACTGGTGCAGGCGTTGGGCATAGGCTTGCAGGCCCGGTCGGTCTTCTGTGGACAGGTCCTGCGGCCAACTGCCGAGCAGGGTTTGATAGAGCAGTAATTCATCGCCGGCGCTGGGCGCCAGGTCGTCGCCGAAGGTGCTACGCAGCGGCGACGCCAGCTCGCGCCAGTGCTCGACGCGGGCGGCACACCAGGCGCTGCGCTCACTGAGCACGGCCAGTCGTGCTCGGCTGTCTTCACCGCGCTTGTGGTCATGGGTTGCGGTGGCCAGAAGGTTATCCGGGAAGTTGGCCAGCCGTTGTGTGCAGGCGGCATGGAACGCCTCGGGCGAGGCACTGAAGCGCCCGGGGTCGAACCCCACATCGTTGCGCGACAGCAGCACTGCCGAGCGGTAGAAAGCGGTGTCTTCCACGGCCTTGGCGGCGGTGGGCGAGGTCAATTGCTGGAAGCGAATGCAGGCATTGCGCAAGCGCTTGCGCTCGCGCCCTGGCGGCAGGCTGCGCCAACGGGTGCCGCCGAGCCACTGCTGAAGGTATTCGAGTACCGGCCAGTCGGCTTCGCCCAGTGTTGTGCGTGCTCCAGCCATGGCCTGGGCAAAATAAACCTCGTCTTCGGGGGGGCGGCCGCAGGCATTGATGTAGGTGCGATACACCGGGTAATGCACGATCAATTCCTGCAAGGCACGGCGGATAGCCCCCAATGTCAGGTCGCGGGTCATCAAGTCATCGCGGGCTACTTGTAGAAGGGCTTGTGCCACCGACTCGCAATCACCGGCCAGGCTCGCCTTTAGCACCAGGTGGCGGGCTTGGCGCACTTCTTCACTGAAGTCGGCCGGGCGCCCGCTGAGGCCGGCCCAGAGTTCTGTCAGGTTGGCCAAGCCTGCCGGGTCGTGCTGCAGCAGCGAAACCTGGTTCATGAATTCATAGCCAGTACTGCCGTCGACCTGCCAATCACGGTGTAACTGCTCGCCGGGGCCGAGGATCTTTTCGACGTAGATGGGCAAGTGTTCGAGCGCTGCAGATAGTGGGCGCTGCGGCAGCAGTGCATTGACCCGACGACGCAGCTTGCGGCAGTAACCGCGGGGGTCGGCCAGGCCGTCGATGTGGTCGATACGCAGGCCATCGACCAGGCCGCGGGCAATCAAGTCGAACAGCTTGCCATGGGTGGCTTCGAAGACGGCGCTGCGTTCGACGCGTAACCCGCCCAGTTCATTGATATCGAAGAAGCGCCGCCAGTTGATGTCGTCGGCGGCGGTGCGCCAGCTGGCCAGGCGGTAGGCTTGCTTTTCCAGCAGTTGGTGCAGGCGTTCGAAGCCCGCTTCGCTGCGGGGGTCGAATTGTGTCAGTACGGTCTCCAGGGCATTGGCCGCTGCCGGCGTGCGCAGCAGTTTTGCCAATGCCTGATGCAGGGGCGCTGCCTTGTTGCGTGCCTGGCGCTGGCCTTGCAGCGCGGCAAAGCGTGCCCCCATTTCACTGAGCTGGGCATCGCCGCTGGCGCACAGGATATGTATGTAGTCCACCGGGCAGATGGGAAAGTGATGTTCATAGTGCTCGACGTAAAACGCACCGCGTTCAGCATTCATGCGCAGTACAAGGTCACCAGCCTGGAGCACGCTGCCATAGTCGCTGGCCAGGAATGGCAGTAACAGCTGTCCTTCGAGCAAGGGGTCGTTGGAATGCCACTTGATGTCGAAAAATTCGGCGTAGGGGCTGCTTCGTCCCCATTCGAGCAAGTCCAGCCACCAGGGGTTGTGCACGCCACCCACGGCCATGTGGTTGGACACGATATCGAGGATCAAGCCCATGCCGTGCAGGCGCAGCGCGGCCACCAGGCGTTCGAGGGCCGCTTCGCCGCCAAGCTCCGGGTTGATGCAGGTCGGGTCCACCACATCGTAGCCATGCATCGAGCCCGGCCGCGCCTTGAACAACGGCGAGGCATAGAGATGGCTGATGCCCAATGCGGCGAAGTAAGGCACCAGCGGCACGGCATCGTCCAGGGTGAAATCCCGGTGGAACTGTAGCCGTACGCTCGCGCTCAGCGGTTTCATCGATCACGCTCGAAGGCTTGTACCCGCGCCTGCGCCAGCAACTCCAGGCGGCGCGCGGCATCGACATCATCGAGCAACCCCTGACAGTCTGCGCTGAAGCGCCGACGCCAATTGGGGTGGCTATCGACCGTACCCGGCAAGTTCGGCTGTTCTTCGATGCCCAGTGCATCTTCGAGCGGCAACAGCACCAAAGGCGCACGTGTATGCCCGAGATAACGCACGCTAGCATCGATGACCTGGTCGGCTTCTTCGGCATCGCTGCGAAAATTCTGGTGGTCCTGGGCCAGTGCATGGCGCAGGCCCACCTTTTCCTGGTGACGGGTCTGGCGCCAGTGCTGCTCGGTGTTGGCGTCGATCAGCTTGAGCTTGTGGTTCCAGTCGATGTCACGGGCGCGCCACCAGCCATCAAGCGTTGGCAGGTCATGGGTACTGGTGGTGGCCAGGGCATGGTCGGGCCAATCCAGTATCGGTTTGAAATGACCGGTGTGGTATTGCTCGAACAACAAGACGCGCATACCGAGTATGGCCCGGGCCTGGAGTTTTTCGCGCAGGCCTTCAGTGACGGTGCCCAGGTCTTCACCCAGGACGATGGCGCGATGGCGTACCGACTCCAGGGCCAGCAGGCGCAACAGGTCGTCCAGCGGATAATGCAGATAGGCGCCTTCGCTGGCCGGTGCCCCCAAAGGGATCACCCAGAGCCGTTGCAAGCCCATGACATGGTCGATGCGCAGGCCACCGGCGTGGCTGAAATTGGCCCGCAGCATTTCGATGAAAGCGGCAAAGCCATTGTGGCGCAGACCTTCGGGGGAGAAGGCGGAGATGCCCCAACTTTGCCCGCTGCGATTGAGAATGTCCGGCGGTGCACCCACGGTCAGTTCCGAGAGCAATTCGTCCTGGCGGCTCCAGGCCTGGCTGCCGGCACCGTCGGCACCGACCGCCAGGTCGGCGATCAGGCCGATGCGCATGCCGTTGGTGCGCGCCGCCTCCTGAGCCCGTTCCAGGCTACGGGAAACCAGCCATTGGCCGAAGGCATGGAAGCCGATTTCAGCGGCATTCTCGCGGGAAAAACGCGCGACTTCCGGGCTCTGTGGGTCGTGCCAGGCGCTGGGCCAATTGCGCCAGTCCGGGCTTTTGCCCTCGTCTGCACAATGGGCCTGCAGGGCTTCGAAGCGGCAATGGTTTTCCAGCGCCTGGCCGCCTGCCTGGCAAAAGCTGGTGAAGTCCGCCTGCAACGGGTGTTCGCCCGCGCAGAAGCCGTCATACAGTGTGCGCAGCAGCAATTGCTTGGCCTGGGCGGCAGCGGGCCAATCGATCAGGGGGAGCTTTTCCAGGCGGTGCAGCTCAGTGGCAAGACCGGCATCGTCGATGGCAATGCGTACCGCCCGTTCGCCGAGAATCATGCCGGGTGCGGCGTACAGGCTATTGAGGAACAGGCGGCTGGAGGGCGAGTACGGGCTGTAGCGGCTGGGGTCATTGCTGAACATCGCATGCATCGGGCTGATAGCCAGGGCATCAGCGCCGCGTTCGGCCGCGCTGCGGGCCAGGGTCTCCAAGGCCTGGGTATCGCCGAAGCCGCCGTCACCTGGGCGGCGCAAGCTGTAGAGTTGGGCGCTCAAGCCCCAAACACGTGGATTCTGCTCGCCTGTGGCATCGACCACGCTCCAGCAGCGTAGCGGCGCCACAGCCAAGGTGAAGTGCTGCTCGGCCAGGGTTACGCCGTGGTAGCCAATCGGCAACGTCGAGGGCAGTGCGCCTTCATCGTCCAGGCGCAGGTCGAGTGTCGCGCCGTCCTCTAACTGCACCCGGCACGGCGTCTGCGGGCTGAAGAATGCCCGCAGGTTCAGCGCCTGGCCAGCGTCCACGGTCAGCAACGGCGCCAGCGTGTGACTGTCGTTGGCCTGGAGCAATTGGGCAAGGCTGGTTTCCACTTCGGCGAGGTCGTTGGCCGGGTGGCCCAGGCCTGCCAGTATGCGGCGCAACACCGCAGGCTCCACCCGCTGCGGGCGGCCGTTGGCGTCTATCCAGTCCACCGCCAGGCCCGCTTGCTGGGCCAACAGGTGCAGTCGCTCATCACTCATGGGGCGGCTCCGATGCAATAGGTGGGGTCAGGCTGACCAGCGTAGACCAGGGCAACAAGTGGGTTGCGCAAGCTGTGTGTGGCGTACTCTCGAACAAGCGATGTTCCGGCACCGGTAAAGGGGTCGACACGGGTAATTGGCCAAGGTTCAAGTCGATGCGTAACTGGCTGCCATCCCCCAGTTGCCAGCGGGCCGACAAGGCTTTTTCGCCGAGGACTTCGGTGCCCAGTGCATGGCTGCCCGGTAAGCGTGGGAACAGATCTTGCCGGCGAATGCGCAGCAGTTCGCGGTAGAGTTGAAGCCACTCGGTGTTGTCGCCAACCTGTGGGATTTCAGGGCGTGACGCTTCGAAAGTCTGTGGTGCATTGGGGTCGGGGATCTGCGCACGCTTGCGCTTGTCGGCGAACGCCTGGAACCCGGCAAATTCATTGCGCCGGCCATCGCGCACGGCTTGCGCCAGTTCGCCATGGTGGCTGGTGAAAAACAGAAAAGGCTCGCTCGCAGCCCATTCATCCCCCATGAACAACAAGGGGATCATGGGGCAGAGCAGCAACAGCGTAGTGGCGGCGCGCAAGGCTTGTGGTGCACATAACTGGCTCAGGCGTTCGCCCAGGGCTCGGTTGCCGATCTGGTCGTGATTCTGCAAGAACAGCACGAATGCAGTGGGTGGCAAGTGGGGGCTGGGTTCACCCCGCGCCACCCCCCGGGCATCGGCTTGACCCTGGTAGATGAAGCCCTGGCTCAGGCAGCGTGCCAGCTGTTCAATGGGGCGCTCCTGGAAATGGGCGTAGTAACCCTCGTGTTCGCCGGTCAGCAGCACATGCAGCACGTTATGGCCATCATCGTTCCATTGCCCGTCGAACCCCTGTTCCAACAGGTGGGCCTGGTTATGCTCATTCTCCAGGATCAGCCAAACCTGGCGCTGCGGTTCGATGCGTGCGCGCACCTGGCGTGCCAGGTCCGGGCAGAAAGTTGGGTCTGCGATGGCGTGCACGGCGTCCAGGCGCAGGCCGTCGAAGCGGTACTCCTGTAGCCACATCAAGGCGTTGTCGATAAAAAAGTCGCGGACCTGGGGCTGCTGGAAATCAATGGCAGCGCCCCAGGGTGTGTGTAGTTCCCGGCGAAAATAGCCCTTGGCGTACTGGCCAAGGTAATTACCGTCTGGGCCGAAGTGGTTGTACACCACATCGAGCAAGACCATCAGGCCGAGGTCGTGAGCGCGGTCGATCAGGCTTTTCAATTGCTCGGGTGAGCCATATGAGGCCTGCGGAGCGTAGGGCAGTACGCCATCGTAGCCCCAGTTGCGCTCACCGGGGAATTGAGCGATGGGCATCAGCTCGATGGCAGTGATACCCAACGCTGCCAGGCGCGGCAGTTGTGCTTCAACCGCGGCATAGCCCCCCATGGCGCCGACGTGCAGCTCATAGATCACCGCTTCGTGCCAGGGCCGGCCGAACCACTGCCGGTTGCGCCAGCGGTAGGCCTTGGGGTCGACCACCACACTGGCCGAATGCACGTCACCGGCTTGGGCCCTTGACGCGGGGTCGGGTACCTCCAGCTCGCCATCGATGACAAAGCGGTAGCGCGTGCCGGCCGGGCACCGCACCTGGAGCACGAACCAACCCTCTGCCATGGCTTGCATGGGCAGAGTCTGGCCGTGTTTCAGGGCGACATCGACCTGCTTCGCGTCAGGTGCCCAGAGGGCGAAGCGGGTATGTTCCGTATCTACCATGATTGCCCCGTGGGGCCAGTTTTCCTTTGACCGAAAGGGCATACCCGAGTACCTCTTTGTCAGCGCACGTGAGTACCTACAGCGCGGTGAACCAGTTCTTCGTACAGCTTGGCGTAGGGTTCGACCGCCTGGCACCAGTTGAACGGCTGGGTCATGGCGCGGCAGCGCATGGCATTGAGCAGGTCCGGTTTGCCAAAGACATAGAAGGCCCGGCTCAATGCTTGTTCATAGCTGGGTACGGTGGACTGGTCGAAGAGAAAGCCGGTGACGCCGTCCTCGATGGTGTCGGCCAGGCCGCCGGTATTGCGCGCCACCGGCAGCGAACCAAAGCGTTGCGCATACATCTGGCTCAAGCCGCAGGGTTCATAGCGTGAGGGCATCAGCAAGAAGTCGCTGCCGGCGAACATGCGCCGGGCGTCGGTCTCGTTGAAACCGATACGTACACTGACCTGGCCGGGAAAGCGCCTGGCCAGTTCGCGCATGGCCTGTTCTTCCTCTGGTTCGCCACGGCCGATGATCGCTATCTGGCCACCGTTGGCGACAATGAATTGCGCCACGCCTTCGGTCAGATCCAGGCCTTTCTGGTAGACCAGGCGCGAGACCACGGCGAACAGCGGGCCTTCGCTAGGCTCAAGCTCGAACAGTTCGCGTACGTGTTGGGCATTGACTGCCTTGCCTTCCCAGTCGTTGAGGCTGAAGGGGCAGGTCAGGTGGGTGTCTGTGGCCGAATCCCAGCTTTCATCGATACCATTGGGAATGCCGCTGAGCAGGCCTTGCTGGGCCTTACTGCCAAGGAAACCATCGAGCCCGCAACCGAAATCCGGCGTGGTGATTTCCCGGGCATAGGTGGCACTGACCGTGGTGATGTGACTGGCATAGGCCATGCCCGCCTTGAGGAACGACAACTTGCCGTAGAACTCCATGCCTTCCTGTTGCAAGGCGTGTTCCGGAATGGCCAGTTCGGGGCAGCAGGCGCGGCTGACCACGCCCTGATAGGCCAGGTTGTGGATGGTAAACAGGGTAGGCGTCTTCAAGCCGCGCCAGTGCATGTATGCCGGTGCCAGGCCTGCGGGCCAGTCGTGGGCGTGGACCAGATCCGGCTTCCAGTGGACCATGCCTTCACCGGCGGCAATGTCGGCTGCTGCCAGGCCCAGGCGGGCAAAGCGGATGTGATTGTCCGGCCAGTCGCGGCCATTGTTGGCGCCGTAGGGCGTGCCTTCGCGCTGATACAGTTCGGGGCAGATCAGGACGTAGATGACCAGGCCATCGGGCATGTCCATGCGGCCGATCTTGCACGGCGGCAAAGCGGCATGGCCGCCCAGTTCACCGACGATATGAATGGGGTTATCGCTGGCCAGCACTTGCGGGTAACCGGGTATCAGAACCCGCACATCATGCAAGTGCCGCATTGCTCGGGGCAGCGCTGCAGAAACGTCGCCAAGGCCACCGGTCTTGACCAGGTCGGCGATCTCGGAGGTGACGAAGAGTACTTTCTGCTTGTTGGGGTTTTCCCGTTGTTGCCCTTGCAGTGCCTTGCCTGCCGAAGCGAGATCCGGCATGGCCGTCTCGCTACCCTGTTTGCTGAAATGCTCTGCGTGAGTTTCGACAACGGCACTGATCATTAGTATCTCCCATGCATTTAAGCGTATGGCAAAGCACTTGAATTATTGTCCGTGCCCCAATGCCCATCAAAAAGCATGCCGCCGCTGGAAAAATGCCAGTGCGAGCTGACGAGTGTGGGGTGGGCAGGCAGCGCTTGGGTACTGCGAAAACGATGCCTACCTTTACGCTGACCAGCCAGAATTTCAGAAGTTTCGACTTTTTTTAGAGGCGTTTTTCCGAGCGGTGCTTGGGTCGAAATCCGAGTGTAGGAGAGATGATGCAAAGGGGGAAATAGATAAATTTTTTTGATCGACTGACGGCGTTATAAGGCCGTGAAACCGGGACGATCGTACCGTTTTTGCTGGGGGCCACGGGTACCCAATTCATACCCTTGTAGGAGCGGGTTCGCCCGCAATGAGGCCCGATCAGCCCCCCCAAAATCCCCCAATTCCCCCAAGCCTCACCAACACCAATACTCACTATCGAGCACGATGATTTTTCCCACGCAAAAGCGGGCTGTAGCCTTTCACTATCGCTTGAACAGCAAGCCCGAACGCCTGGGAGGCCCTCATGAAACCTATGCTCGCAGCAGCACTATCGCTCGGCCTGGCCACACTTGCCGGGTGTGCCACTGGCCCAGGGCCGGAAGCGCGGCCCTACACTGCCGACGAAACCCGCGAGCTGGCGATGGAAGCACTCAACCGCCGTGGCTTGTCTTTCGACGAATACCACCGGCTCAAAGCCCAATTGCAACGTGAGCAGCACCAAAGCTACGGTTTCGAGGGCATGGGCCAAGTCAATGCCCAACGCACTCGCCCAAGCGCTGGTGGGCAGGGCTGAGCACCGGGTTCACGAATACCAGGGCGAGTGATGTGGGTATTTGTCCAGCCGCGCGCCAATCACCATCTCGCTGACCCAGGCCGTCAGTATCGAGCTGTAGGCCTTCTGGCTGCTATCGGTCGACAGGCCATGATCGGCACCGTCGACGATCCGGTGCGTCAGCGAATGCGCACTGACAAAGGCCGAGCGGTAGCTCATCAAGGTCGCATGCGGTACATAGTCATCCTGTTCGGACTCCACCAGTAGCACGTCGCCCGCAAATTCGGCACAGGCTGCCAAGGCCCGATTGTCGGCAGGGCTCAGCGCCGATTGGCGATAGCTCACCAGTTTCTGTCGGTTCAGCTCCTGCTTGGGCAGGCTCCATTCGTCGTCCCAGTACAGCGCCGGCACGCGCAATGCCAGCCATTTGACCGGGCGTTGGCGGGTCAGGAGAGTTGCCAGGTAGCCACCGTAGCTGCTGCCGATCACGGCAATTGCCGAGGTATCGACTGCCGGGTGCGTGACCAGATTGTCATAGGCCGCAATCAGGTCGTTGAGGTTCTGTTCGCGGGTCACGCTTTGCTTCTGGCTAAGGGTCTTTTCGTGGCCCCGCAGATCGAAGGTCAGGCAAACGCAGCCAAGGCCCGTGATGTTTTTGGCGCGAGCCAGGTCACGTTGCTGGCTGCCGCCCCAGCCGTGCACAAACAAAATGCCCGGGACTTTCGGGCTCGGGCTGAGGATGGTGCCGGCGATGAGTTCGCCGTCGACCTGAATATCGATAGGCTCGCTATGGATGGTCATAGGGCCGCACTCGTGCGAATTTGCTGATTTGTCCCACTTCACTGTCATCCCCTTGATAGAAAAGCGTAGCGTCTTGCGGCACCTGGGCGTCGTCGAATACTTCGTGGGTCGAGGCGCGCAGGCGTTGCAATGACGGGTCGGCGGCGAAGGCCTGTAGCGCCAGGACTTCGGCACTGCTGGCGCCACCGATACGCCAGGACTGTTCGAGCACACCGCTACGGACCTGGCCATGCGGGTTGCGGCCGCGCGCCACGTCATAGTTGCGCCGTGAAGCCACGAATCCCGGGAAGGCATGGTAGGCAGCCGCCTCGTAGCTCCTGGCCTGGTTGATGGCCAGTCGTAGCTCATCGTTCATCTGCAGTTGCAGTAGCTGGTGGTAGTCGCCACGCACCACCACCAGGTCCGAGCCGCCATAAACGGATGCGCCGTCATGGTCCTGGGTCAACTGCTGGGTGCCGTAGTAACTGGCAGTAATTCCGGCAACGGTGACCTGGCCTACGCTGTAGGTTTCCACTTCTGCAAGATTCTCTTCCAGGACCAGCCCCCAGACGGAAATTTCCTCTTCATCGAGGTGGCTGAGAATGGCGTCGAGCTCGTTGTGGTTGTGTATCACATACTGGCCGCGTCCGGCCGTGGCTCGCACCGATTTGAGGCGCAGTGCACCATCAGCGAACAATAATTCTGCTGCCATTTGGGCGTCGGCCAGGCTGAAAACGGTATAGCCCTTGAGCAGGGCATCGGCTGCACGCTTGGCGAACACGTCGGTCCAGCCATCGGGAGCCGCTGCCCCGGCAGGTAAAGGATGAGAAATTGCCTTTGTTGCCATGTAAGGGTGGCTGACCATGCCGCCGAAAAAGTCCTCTTGCGAGGTGATGCCCAATGGCTGGTACTGTTCAGGGCCGATCAAGGTGTCGGTCGGCAAGTAATACAGTGGGCCCTTTACCGTGGCACGGTCTTGCTCTTCGATGAGGCGGGTGCCCAACAATGACGCCAGGCGCTCTGCCAGATTACGGTGCACTGCACGTTCGTGTGGCGGCGTCGGTGCGCGGGCATCGAGCACGGCCACACCCGCCCTGGTGGTATCGGAATGGGGCATGAGCGAATTCCTCGAGTCCGGTTCAGGACGCCTTTTGCAGCGCGTCGATCAATTGCTGTTTGCTCATTTTCGAGCGGCCGGTGATGTGCTTGGTCCGGGCTTCTTTGAGCAGCGACTCCTTGCTTTGAGTGCTCAAAGCAGTTCTGGAAGACCGCGAAGCACCCTGGCGCGTGGCGGCTGCACGTTTGGCTGAGTCATGCCGTGCCTTTGATTTGGACTTAGAGGAAGTGGTGCGGCCCGAGCCGCTTTTTTCGGCGCCCCCGGTTTGCTTGTTGACCGTGGCCCAGGCACGCGCTTCGGCCGTTTCCTTGGAAAGCCCCTTTTGCTCATAGCTTTCTTCGATGTGCTCGGCCTGGCGCTTCTGTTTATCAGAGTAGTTGGCTTTGCTACCGGCAGGCATGGCGAGTGCTCCTGTAGGTGTCGGGCACTGGACGAAGGGGGTGCCCTATACAGGCTCTGAATGTGGAACGTGCAAGGAAGTTCACAAGGGTGGATCAGTGGAGGTGAGTTTTCGGAAAATTCCTCTTTTAAGCGTCAAGGTGATTCAGCAAGAATCGACCTGCCAAGACGAACCTTCGCGTGCCCGTGTGCTGGGCGGTTGCTCGGCAAGGAGCACTGTTCCATTATCTGTCGTGAACAACTCACCGTGGTAGCAGGAGTCAAAATGAGCATGCAGTCTTCAACCCAGGGAACAGTCGGCGCCCGGCTGGCGCGCGTACGCGAAGTGATGAAGCGTGAAGGTGTCGATGCCTTGCTCGTTCCTTCGGCCGACCCGCATCTCTCCGAGTACCTGCCGGGTTATTGGCAGGGGCGGCAATGGCTGTCGGGCTTCCACGGTTCGGTCGGCACCTTGATCGTTACCCAGGACTTTGCCGGCTTGTGGGCCGACAGCCGTTATTGGGAACAGGCCGACCGGGAGTTGGCAGGTAGCACTATTGTGCTGATGAAACTCATGCCGGGAACTCCAGGCCCGCTGGAGTGGCTGGCCGAGCATGCGCCCCAAGGCGGTGTGGTGGCGGTGGACGGCGCGGTCATGGCGGTGGCTTCGGCGCGCCAATTGAAAGACAAGCTACAGGTGCGTCAGGTTCGCTTGCGCACCGACGTCGACCTGTTGGCAGACGTCTGGGAAGACCGCCCTGCGTTGCCGGCCAATCCGGTCTACGAGCATTTGCCACCCCATGCGTCCCTCGGCCGCGGCGACAAGCTTGCAAAACTGCGCCAAAGCCTCAAGGAGCGCGGGGCCGACTGGCACTTTGTTGCCACACTGGACGACATTGCCTGGCTGTTCAATCTGCGTGGCAGCGATGTTTCCTACAATCCAGTGTTTGTTTCCTTCGCCCTGATCGGTCAGGAGCAGGCGACCCTGTTCGTGGACCCAAGCAAGGTCGACGACGCGTTGCGCAAGGCGCTGCAGGAAGATGGCATCAACCTGCAGGGCTACGACCAGGTACACACGGCCCTGGCATCATTGCCGCCTCGTGCTTGCTTGCTGGTGGATCCGGCTCGAGTGACTTGTGGTTTGCTCGACCAGGTCGCTGCCGGGGTCAAACTGATCGAGGGGCTCAATCCCAGTACGCTGTTCAAATCTCGCAAAAGTGAAGCCGATGCCGTCCATATCCGTCAGGCGATGGAGCAGGATGGTGCTGCCCTCTGTGAGTTCTTCAGCTGGCTTGAGCCGGCGTTGGGTCAGCAGGTACTCACTGAAGTGGATATCGACACGCACCTCAGTGCCGCAAGGGCGCGGCGGCCGGGCTATGTTTCCCTGAGCTTTGCCACCATCGCGGCCTTTAACGCCAATGGGGCGATGCCCCATTACCGCGCCACTGAAGCGTCCCACGCGCGCATCGAGGGTGATGGCCTGCTGCTGATCGACTCGGGTGGTCAGTACCTGGGGGGGACCACCGATATCACGCGAATGGTGGCCATCGGTACCCCGAGTGCCGAGCAGAAGCGTGACTGTACCCGTGTTCTCAAGGGGATGATGGCATTGTCGCGTGCGCGTTTCCCTCGTGGCATCCTTTCACCGCTGCTGGACGCCATCGCGCGTGCACCCCTGTGGGCCGAGAGTGTCGATTACGGCCACGGTACCGGTCACGGCGTAGGCTACTTCATGAATGTTCATGAAGGGCCGCAAGTGATTGCCTACCAAGCGGCTCCCGCCCCCCAGACAGCCATGCAGGCAGGGATGATCACTTCGGTGGAGCCGGGCACCTACCGGCCCGGCAAATGGGGTGTGCGCATCGAGAACCTGGTCCTTAACCGTGAGGTGGGTCAAAGCGCATTCGGAGATTTTCTCGAGTTCGAAACCCTGACCCTGTGCCCAATCGATACCCGTTGCCTGGCGCTGGAACTGCTGAACGCCGAGGAGCGAAGCTGGCTCAACGCCTATCACCAGCAGGTTCGTGAACGCTTGAGCCCACTTCTCAGTGGGGCCCCTTTGCAATGGCTGCAGGCTAACACCGAAGCCATCTGAGAAAACGGGCGCCATTTTTGATGGCGCCCGTTTTCAGTTTTCCATCAGCGCCTGGCGAACGAACTCCAGGCGGTCCTGGCCAAAAAACAACTCGTCATCCACAAACAGGCTCGGCGCCCCGAAAACACCCCGGGCGATGGCCTGTTCTGTGGAGTGCTTGAGCTGGTCCTTGACCTTTTCATCCTGGGTCAGGGCGAGAATTTCATGAGCCTCGAAGCCTTTTTCAGTTAACAGTGTGGTCACAACGTCCAGGTTGCCGAGGTCGAGCTCCCGTACCCACAACGCTGTGAACACGGCATCAAGTAAAGCCGCAAAGCGTTCCGGCTGGCGCATCTGCACGCCGGTAATGGCGCGCATCAAATGCAGGGTGTTGATTGGAAAATAGGGGTTGAAGTTCAGCTCTACTTGATAGCGCTTCGCATAGCGTTGCAGGTCATGGGTCATATAGGCGCCCTTGGCCGGGACGCTGTTGGGCGAAGCATTACCGGTTGCCTTGAACACGCCGCCGAGCAGCATTGGCCGATAGATCAATTGGCTGCCGGTTTGCACGCACAAAGTGGGCAGTTGGGTGTAGGCCAGATAGCTGGCAGGGCTGCCTACATCGAAGTAAAACTCAACGGACTTGGTCATTGGTTGCTTCGCTCAAAAGGTAGTAGGGACTTACCAGCGTTCGTTCCAGGGGCGCAGGTCCAGTTCGAAGGTCCAGGCATCCCGGGGCTGGTTGTGCAGGTACCAATAGTTTTCGGCGATATGTTCAGGGTCGAGAATGCCGTCCGAATCTTTCTGTGCGTATTTTTCCGGAAAATTCTCGCGGATGAAGTCAGTGTCGATGGCGCCATCGACAATCACATGGGCCACATGCAAGTTCATGGGGCCCAACTCGCGCGCCATGCTTTGGGCCAGTGCGCGAATGCCGTGCTTGGCCCCGGCGAACGCGGCAAAATTGGCAGCACCACGTAAGCCGGCCGTGGCACCGGTGAACAAGATTGTGCCGCGCTTGCGAGTGACCATGCGCTTGGCGACTTCGCGTGCATTGAGAAAGCCGGAAAAACAGGCCATTTCCCATATCTTGAAGTATTTTCGCGCGGTCTCTTCGAGGATGCTGCAGGGGACGTTTGCGCCGATGTTGAAAACGAACACTTCGACGGGGCCGATTTCGGATTCGATCCGTTCGACCAGTTCGATCACTTCATCTTCGTTGCGGGCATCGGAAGCAAAACCGTAGGCCTCACCACCCTCGGCCTGGATGGCTGATACCAGCGGCTCGAGTTTTTCGGCACTGCGGCGGGTAACGCAGGCGGTATAGCCTTCACGGGCGAAGCGCCGGGCAATAGCGCCGCCGGTGGCATCGCCGGCACCAATGATCAGGGCAACTTTCTTGTTGGGCACACTCATGGCTATTGTCCTTGCAGAAACGACGATCGTCTCAGCGAACCATAGCCATGGGCGAGGAGGGCGGCAAGCCTGCAGCTGCCATGGGAATGTCGAGCAATTCAGCGAATTACTTGCACACGACAATCATGCTGCGACTGGTGTACCCGGCAGGGTTGAGGCCAAACGGGTAATCGCCGGGGTCTTCTACGCCATCGCCGGATTTGGCAATGACCTTATAGCCCTTGTCTCCGCAGGC
>CAYVPI010000090.1:0-15771 GCA_964453495.1 uncultured Pseudomonas sp.
AACTCTTTCGTAACGTACCGCTGCTGGTGCAGCTGTTCATCTGGTACTTCCTGGTACCGGACCTGCTGCCGGAGAACCTGCAGGAGTGGTACAAGCAAGACCTCAACCCGACCACTTCGGCGCTGATCAGTGTCGTGGTTTGCCTGGGCCTGTTCACCGCTGCCCGTGTCTGCGAACAGGTGCGCACTGGCATCCAGGCGCTGCCTCGCGGCCAGGAAGCCGCCGCCCGTGCCATGGGTTTCAGCCTGCCGCAGATCTATTGGAACGTTCTGCTGCCGCAGGCTTACCGCATCATCATTCCACCGCTCACCTCCGAATTCCTCAACGTGTTCAAGAACTCGTCGGTAGCCTCGCTGATCGGCCTGATGGAGCTGCTGGCGCAAACCAAGCAGACGGCTGAATTCTCCGCCAACCTGTTCGAAGCCTTTACCCTGGCAACGCTGATTTACTTCACCTTGAACATGGGCCTGATGTTGCTGATGCGCATGGTCGAGAAGAAAGTCGCGGTTCCCGGCCTGATTTCCGTGGGGGGTAAATAATGGACTTCAGTGGAATCATCCCCGCCCTGCCCGGCATGTGGAACGGCATGGTCATGACCCTGCAGCTGATGGTGCTGGGGGTCATCGGCGGTATCATCCTGGGTACGATCCTGGCGCTGTGCCGCTTGTCTTCGAACAAGCTGCTGAGCAATCTTGCCGGCGCCTACGTGAACTACTTCCGCTCCATCCCGCTGCTGCTGGTGATCACCTGGTTCTACCTGGCGGTGCCGTTCGTGCTGCGCTGGATCACCGGCCAGGACACCCCGGTGGGGGCATTCACCTCGTGCCTGGTCGCCTTCATGATGTTTGAAGCGGCCTATTTCTGCGAAATCGTCCGTGCCGGCGTGCAGTCGATATCCAAGGGCCAGATGGGCGCAGCCCAGGCCCTGGGCATGAACTATGGCCAGACCATGCGCCTGATCATCCTGCCCCAGGCGTTTCGCAAGATGACCCCGCTGCTGCTGCAGCAGAGCATCATCCTGTTCCAGGACACCTCGCTGGTGTATGCCGTCGGCCTGGTGGACTTCCTCAACTCCGCACGCGCCAGCGGCGACATCATCGGGCACTCCAACGAGTTCCTGGTCTTCGCCGGGGCCGTGTACTTCGTCATCAGCTTCTCCGCCTCCTTCCTGGTCAAGCGCCTGCAAAAAAGGTTAACCGTATGATTTCTATCAAGAACGTCAACAAGTGGTACGGAGACTTCCAGGTGCTCACCGACTGCACCACCGAGGTCAAGAAAGGCGAAGTGGTGGTCGTTTGCGGCCCTTCGGGCTCGGGCAAATCCACCCTGATCAAGTGCGTCAACGCCCTGGAACCCTTCCAGAAGGGCGACATCGTGGTCGATGGCACCTCGATCGCCGACCCCAAGACCAATCTGCCCAAGCTGCGCTCGCGGGTTGGCATGGTGTTCCAGCATTTCGAGCTGTTCCCGCACCTGACCATCACCGAAAACCTGACCATCGCGCAGATCAAGGTACTGGGCCGCAGCAAGGAAGAAGCGACCAAGAAGGGCCTGCAATTGCTCGATCGCGTGGGCCTGGCCGCCCATGCGCACAAGCACCCTGGGCAGTTGTCCGGTGGCCAGCAACAGCGCGTGGCCATCGCTCGCGCCCTGGCCATGGACCCGATCGTCATGCTGTTCGACGAACCGACCTCGGCCCTGGACCCGGAAATGGTCAATGAAGTACTGGACGTGATGGTACAACTGGCCCACGAAGGCATGACCATGATGTGCGTGACCCACGAAATGGGCTTCGCCCGCAAGGTCGCCAACCGGGTGATCTTCATGGACCAGGGCAAGATCATCGAGGACTGCGAAAAGGAAGAGTTCTTCGGCAATGTGAAAGCTCGTCACGAGCGCACCCAACACTTCCTGGAAAAGATCCTCCAGCACTAAGGTCGGTTGCCCTGTGCCCGGCTTTGTCGGGCACAGGCAGCTGGTCGTACCAAGGCGACTGTGATGAAATGCGACCCCACTCTCTATCGCGCATCAACGCCTGCACTTGCCGTGAAACCCCGCCTCATCCGCCATCTTTTCCTGCCCCCGCTGATCATCCTGTTGATGCTCGGCCTGGGTTACGCTGCCTACCTGGCCAGCGAACGCAACGGCATCCAGACCTTGAGCGAAAGCGGCGAACGCCAGCTCGAACTACATGCCCGTGGTGTAGAAAGCGAAATCAGCAAATACATGTACTTGCCCAGCCTGCTGGAGCTGGAAGATAACGTCTCGAAACTGCTCACCGAGCCCGACGGCGAGCATCGTCAGGCCGTCAATACGTACCTGGAAGGCCTGAACCGGCGTAGCCGCAGCCGGGCCATCTACGTGCTCGACACCAACGGCCGCGTGCAAGCCACCAGTAACTGGCGCGACAACGACAGCTACCTGGGTGAAGACCTCTCCTTCCGCGCTTACTTCCAGGATGCCGTGCGCGGCCAGCCCGGCCGCTTCTATGGTATCGGCAGCACCACGGGCGAGCCCGGCTACTACCTGGCCCATGGCCTGGAAGAACACGGCAAGGTGATCGGCGTGGCCGTCATCAAGGTACGCATGGAGGCCCTTGAAGAACGCTGGCAACGAGCACGCCTGGAAGCTTTCGTCAGCGACGAGAACGGCATCATCATCCTGTCCAGCGATCCAGCCCGGCGCCTGAAGTCCGTGCGCCCCATGTCGCCGGAAATCAAGGAGCGCCTGGCGCGCAGCCTGCAGTATTACTGGTGGCCACTCAATGAACTGCAACCGCTGGCGCGCGAGCGCCTGAGTGAAAACGTCGAGAAACTCACCTTCCCGGCCAATGCCGAACTCAGCGACGGCCCGCGCGAGGTCAGCTACCTGGCGCAGACACGTCAGCTCAGCGACACGCCCTGGCATTTCACCCTGCTCACCCCCCTGCAAGACCTGCGGCACGAAGCCATCACCCAGGGCGTGCTGGTCGGTGTGGCCTTTGCCTTGCTGGCCATCGTGCTGATTGCCTGGAACGAGCGGCGCAAGGTCATCGCCACCCGCCTGGCCGCCCGCGAGGCGCTGGAAGAAGCCAACAGCCAGCTCGAACGCAAGATCACCGACCGTACCGCCGACCTGCGCGCCAGTAATGAACGCCTCAAGGGCCAGATCCGCGAACGCCGGCATGCCGAAGAAACACTGCGCCGCGCCCAGGACGAACTGGTCCAGGCCGGAAAGCTGGCCGCGATCGGGCAGATGTCTACCAGCATTGCCCACGAACTCAATCAACCCCTGGCAGCCTTGCGTACCCTCTCAGGCAACACCGTGCGCTTCCTTGAGCGCGGTGCGCTGGATACCGCCAGCACCAACCTGCATACCATGAATGAGCTGATCGACCGCATGGGCCGTATCACCGCCAGCCTGCGTTCCTTTGCCCGACGCGGCGACGATCGTGGCGCAGCGTCTTTGGGCAAGGCGGTGGATGCCACCCTGCAAGTTCTGGGCACGCGCCTGGAGAACAGCAAGTTGCAACTGCACCGCGACTTCAGTGATGAACAATTGGCTATCGACCAGACCCGCCTCGAGCAAATCCTGGTCAATCTGATCGGTAACGCCTTGGACGCCATGCAAGCGCAACCCAAACCGCAGTTGTGGCTCGAAGGCGAGTTGACCGGCGACAAGTACCGCTTGCGCGTTCGTGACAACGGCCATGGCATCGACTCCGAAGCCCGCAAGCACTTGTTCGAACCCTTCTTCACCACCAAACCCGGAGAACAGGGGCTGGGCCTGGGCCTGACCCTGTCCGCCAGCCTTGCCGCGGCCGCCGGCGGCAGCCTCAGTGTCGAGCACCCCGCCAGCGGCGGGACCGCCTTCGCCCTGAGCCTGCCCCTGCTCAACGCCCCCTCCCAGCCAGCCGAGCCGATATGAACACCTCGCCCCTTACCGTCCTGATCGTCGAAGACGACCCCCATGTATTGCTCGGCTGCCAGCAGGCGCTGGCACTGGAAGACATCGTCAGCGAAGGCGTGGGCAGCGCCGAAGAAGCGCTGGAGCGTATCGGCGATGACTTTGCCGGTATCGTCGTCAGCGACATCCGCCTGCCCGGTATCGATGGCCTGCAACTGCTGACCCGGCTCAAGGCTCGCGACAGCAGCCTGCCGGTGGTGCTGATCACCGGGCACGGCGACATCAACATGGCGGTCGGTGCCATGCGCGACGGCGCCTACGACTTCATGGAAAAACCCTTCTCGCCCGAACGCCTGGTCGATGTCGTGCGCCGGGCACTGGAACAGCGCAGCCTGGCCCGCGAAGTGTTCTCGCTGCGCCGGCAACTGGCCGAGCGCAACTCCCTGGAAGGGCGCATCATCGGTCGTTCGCCGGCCATGCAGAACCTGCGCGAATTGATTGCCAATGTCGCCGACACCTCGGCCAATGTGCTGATCGAAGGCGAGACCGGCACCGGCAAGGAATTGGTCGCCCGCTGCCTGCATGACTTCAGCAAACGCCAGGCGCAGCCCTTCGTTGCCCTGAACTGCGGCGGCCTGCCGGAAAACCTGTTCGAAAGCGAAATCTTCGGCCATGAAGCCAACGCCTTTACCGGCGCCGGCAAGCGCCGCATCGGCAAAATCGAGCACGCCAATGGCGGCACACTGTTTCTGGACGAAGTCGAGAGCATGCCGATCAACCTGCAGATCAAGCTGCTGCGCGTATTGCAGGAGCGCACGCTCGAGCGCCTGGGCTCGAACCAGAGCATTGCCGTGGACTGCCGCGTTATCGCTGCGACCAAGTCCGACCTCGATGCCCTGAGTCAGGCCAACCAGTTCCGCAGCGACCTGTATTACCGCTTGAATGTGGTTACCCTGGAATTACCGCCACTACGCGAACGTCGCGAAGACATCCTGCAACTGTTCGAACACTTCCTGCAGCAATCGGCCCTGCGCTTTGATCGCGAGATCCCCGAGCTCGACAGCCATACCCTGTCGCGCCTGATGGCCCACGAATGGCCCGGCAACGTGCGCGAACTGCGCAACGTCGCCGAACGCTACGCCCTGGGCCTGCCCGCCTTCAAGAAACCCGGCAGCAGTAGCCAGGCCCAGGGGCTGGGTTTTTCCGAGGCGGTCGAGGCCTTCGAGCGCAACCTGCTCAGCGAAGCCCTGCAACGCAGTGGTGGCAACTTGAGCCAGGCCAGCCAGGAGCTGGGTATGGCCAAGACCACCTTATTCGACAAGGTGAAGAAGTACGGGCTAGGTTGATGGCTACAACTGCGCCCAGTGGCTGATGTCTTCGCGGTGCGCCCTCAGATAGGGCAACACCGCAGCCAGCAGCGGCCCCTTGAATTGTTCCTGAAACCGATGGGCCAACCCCGGTATCAAGCGCAATTCGCTACCCTGGATATGCGCCGCCAGGTGCACGCCGTGCATCACCGGCAGCAACGGGTCGGAGGTGCCATGCACCACCAGCGCCGGTACGCGCAGCTGGTTGAGCAATTCGACACGGCTGGGTTCGGCCAATATCGCCAGAATCTGCCGCTGCGCGCCTTCGGGGTTGAACGCCCGGTCGTATGACTCGGCCGCCTGCGCCAGCAATTGCCCGCGATCATCGGCAACATCGGGGCTACCCAACGCGGCAAGTAGATCAGCCTGTTGTTCAAGTGCTACCTCACGGTTGGGCGCACTGCGCCTGGCGAGCAATTGCAGCAATGCCTGGCTCGGTGCGGGCAAGCCTTGAGCACCTGAACTGGACATGATCAGGGTCAGGCTTTCGACCCGCTGCGGCGCCATCGCGGCCAAATGTTGGGCGATCATGCCGCCCATGCTGACACCCAGCACATGAAACTGCCCGACGTGCAGCGTATCCATCAACCCCAGTGCGTCATCGGCCATATCGCTCAAGGTATAGGGCGCCGACACCGCCAGGCCGAGCTTGTAGCGCAGAGCCTCGTAGGTCAGGTTGGCGCTGGCCGGGGAGTGAACCCAGCTGGACAGTCCCACATCGCGGTTGTCATAGCGGATGACCCGAAAACCCTGCTGGCACAGCGCAACCACCACTTCATCTGGCCAATGAATCAGTTGCCCCCCCAGGCCCATGATCAGCAGCAAGGCCGGGTCGGACTCCCGGCCGATACTCTGGTAAGCCAGGCTGACCTGAGCCAATTGCGCCCGTTCGGTCGGCACATCGAGTGAGCAGCGTGGCGCTGCAAAGGAAGAAAAGCCGCACAACAGTGCGGCCAGAAAGACAATGACCCGCATGAGAAACACCAAAACGCAGAACTCCAGTAGAGCGAGAGTCTGATGATGTTTGTTCAAGCGCGCTGCCACAGTTTGGTGACAATTTCATGAACATCGCCCAGCGGTAGCTTTTATATCTATGTACCGCCTCTGCTGCCCAAGCCTCGGCCCCAATGTGATCCGCCAATACCGGCGTACCGACCACTTGGAAGTGCACCATGAACGACTTGTTCGAAACGCGTGAAACCAGAGCTCCGCAGCTCGTGGAATTTACGCCTGTAAAATTTTTCAACGTATCGAAATCGCTCGATGCCATGACGCGTTGGCGCGATCAGCGCAACACGTTTAATGCTCTGTTGAGTGATGCGCCGAGTGTGCGCAAGGTGCTACGCAACCTGCTGCGGGAAAAGTTCAAGGTCGCCCCGGACAGCCTGGGCCTGAATTTTCCAACAACCAATGGCACGAACTTCGTCAGCCTCACCCATCTGGCAGCGTTTATTTACCACCACCCCGAGCCCCCCTCCGGGCTTGACCAGCGCGCCCAAGTCGTCACGTGGCTGCCCCATCAAAGCCCATTATTGAATCTCACCCCCACTGCACTGCTTGATCGACTCAAGAACCTTAATCTCCCGTCGGTTATCCAACAGCAATGGAACACTTACTGGGATGAACGCCTCAAGGGCACGTCCGTCAGCCGGCGCACTCATGCGCAAAAGCAGTATCTGGGGCAAGTCAAGTCTGCATATGCTGCGGTGGTGGCCGAAGGTACTTTGACTGCGCAACAACTACGCCGGGTCAAGGGCGTTTTGACTAATCCGGAATGGCTGCTACTGGAAGGTAAAAAGCTGAAAATCGAAACGCCGTTGATAGGAGGGCAGGCAATACCCGGCGCCTTGGTGTTCAGCCTCGAAGGCGAGCCCGAAGTTAATCTCTACCGTTATGCCGACAAACCGGATTTCAGCCTACACAGGACGCGCCAGGCACTGGAAGAACAACTTCATCCCGTCAGCAACCCAAGCGCGCCCTACCAAAGCGTCAGCTACCTGGCCTTCGATACCCTGGCCTGCGGCTTCGATACGCTACTGTCCGGTCTGCTTGCAGCGCAAATCAAGACCCTGGAACACAACCCCGGCACGGATATCGAGCGTCATGCCGAACACATGCTCGACCTGGCAGATGGGTTGGACCTGGGTCGTCGCAACCCGACCGTGCTCACCGCGCCGCCAGAACCAGGCATGCAAGTATTCGACGAATGGGAGGCGTCTGCACCCTCACTTTTCGATTTCGGGGTACAGACGCTCGACGTTCCCTCCTCGATACGCAAGCAGCAAACCAGGCATCAGCTCGGTTTGATGGAAGCCTTGGACGAAGGTGACACCTCCCGTTTGAAAGAGCAAAACAACGCTCTGCAAGAGGCTCGCAATGAAGCGCAGGACGAGATTGAAAAGCTATTGATAAAGATCGACTGCACCAGCACCGACGATACGCCAGAGCTCAGTGCCAGCAGCGAATTGCGCAAGGCCCACAAAACGGGCCTGCGAGCCCACGCCCGCATACAAAACATTCTGGGGCAGATCAGCGCCCAGGAGTTGCAGTGGATCGAGACAGTCCTCGATCAAGGCGATCAATTTCCGCTACCCGACACCACCATCGCAGCTGCATACCCAATACTGAACCAGACCGTCCGTGAGTACGGCTGCGAGACCAGCACCAGTCATACACTGCGCAAATTTATCGTGATCACCCAGCATTCGACTTTGCACAATCAGGATGTGCAAGCAAGCCTGCTGCTGTATTGCCTGGGTGAGGATGGCGGTCTGCTGCACTGTGCCAACCGGCGGGAACTTGAAAGTTGCCTGGGGATTCCATTACTACCAGGCCAGTCGCTCAGCCTGAGCAAAGTAACCGGTGATGTACTCGACCAACTGATTAACGAGCAAATGACACAGAGCCGCAATTCAGCTGCTCAGCCCATCGCGCCCCAATCATCCCCTCAAGCAAGCGAAGTTGCCTCGACGACTCTGGAAAAACGAATGCGCAATGTGCAAGTTCCGAGGCATGCTGCTCGAGAAATTGCCTACAATCTGCTCCAGGAACAAGAACAGTCGGCACGGCTCGCGGGGGCTCCCCGACCAGGATGGCTAGACACACTGTCAGCAGATCAGCGCAGCACTATCAAACACTACCTTACCGAGTACATCACTGCCATGCAGCGCACTCAGGCTCTGGTTGCTCGCGACCTGCCAAACCTGAAGCTGTTTTGCCGCCAGCATGTCCAGAAACACCTCAAGAATGACTTCCCCTCCTACGACGGCAGTGACATTCTGCTGGGATTGCCCGAAAGCACCTCCGAGGAGAAAGTCCCACAGCTTCCCCAGCCTGGCCAGCCCGCCAATTTATCCCCACAGTTCACTTGGCAACTAATGCCCAGCCCGACCCGGCATGACATTCCGATAGAAGAGTTGTTGCTGAACAATATCGATACCGCTGTCAGCAATCGCCTGAAGTTTTTGCTCGTGAAGAGCACGTGCCCGAACAAGCCCTTGCAAGCGAAAATCAAGCAGGGAATAACCAAGGCCTACCTGGAACAACTGGCCAAGGACCTCGACCTGGCACAAAAGTACGAAGACCAGATCCGCAAGCTCTATCGAGATCCCGACGAATCCACATTTGCCCAACAATTTCGCCGTGAATGCCTGGCCGAGCCACTGAGGCTGATGCTCAAGCTACAAAGCATCGTCAACCGCCAGAATGGTTTACTCAATGACGCCGGACAGCGCATCATCGAAATCGCCATCGATGCCAATAGTGCAGAGGAATATCGGGTTCAAGGCCATGACATTCGGCTGATTGCTGTCAATCTCTCGAGTAGCGACAACAATACCCAGGGGCACGCCATCGCCCTGTCCGGTGTTTTATTCATTACCGACCAGAAGAGTCAAATCACACTGTTGTACCGAGCAGATCATCCCACCCGGGTGCTACAGCAGTATCCCAGCCTGGAAGAGGCCCGCGAGGGTTTGTACCAATTGAGCAAACGCACGGGCGAGAGTGACTATCTGGCCAGCCGCGCCCTCGTGGGCGATCCAGTCAACCACGCGGCCTGGATACGGCAAGCCCAGGACAATGATTTCAGCGGCATCATCGGACTGGGAACAGCCTGGCCATCGTCCACTTCATTGGCCGAGCATTTGCTCGATGCACAGATGGGCAGGATGCTGGAAGCCCATCGTGCGACCTCCCGTTCAAACAACCAGTTGTGGCTGGAAAACTACGCGGTCAGGAGCGGCATGGTTTTCAACTACCTGAAAATTGCGCTGGGCCTGGTGCCTGTTGTCGGTAGCCTCATCGGTGTGTACGACTTCTATCAAGACTGCGTCAAGGCCAAGAAGCTGCTGGTCAACGGCCAACCCTACAAGGCCTTGGATGAGTTGGGGGCAGCGCTGATGTCGTTGATCGATGCCGCGATTGACCTGCTGCCAGGCGTTGCAGGCAAAGCCACCGCGGCACGCCAACTCACCAAATTGCGCCACCTGCAATACCTCAAGAACCCGGCGAAGATCAACTTGCCAACAGGTATACCGGTCGATAGCACACGATTGGCGCGTTTCGCAGGCTACGAGTACGACAAACCGCTGTCGCTCTCCACAGCGCGGTTGGGTAGCGAAGGCCAGTATCGAGCTATTTACCAGCATAGCGAGGGGCAGTTCATCCTTGTCGGGGATCGCCCCTGCCAGGTGCACTGGGATGCAACGGCGCACACATGGCGCCTGCAAGGAACCTCACGCAAAGCCTGGAAGCGTGCCATCGCTTTGGACGAGCACGGTCAGTGGGACA
Source organism: uncultured Pseudomonas sp. (assembly GCA_964453495.1). Classification (GTDB taxonomy): domain Bacteria; phylum Pseudomonadota; class Gammaproteobacteria; order Pseudomonadales; family Pseudomonadaceae; genus Aquipseudomonas. The sequence goes on from CAYVPI010000090.1 coordinate 10,044, forward strand.
CCCATTTCAACTTGTATGGGGTTCACCTCAAGGGCGGTAGCTCCGGTGGTGGCGATGGTTTGGACTTCATTGACGATATGCTGGGGCATCGACTCAGCACATTACTCGACCGGTATTTACCCGCTTCCTGGGCCGAAAGGGTTTATAAGCGTCAACGGCTACTGGAGGCTCGAGTCGTGAGTTATGAAACACCACTAAACACATCGCTGAGTCAATCCTATGCCAAGTTCAAGACATTCAGTCACGCAACCGATGCAGAACAATGGGGCATGATCCCCGCACTGGAGAAAATCGCCCAGACCGAAATCGATTATGCGAAGAAGCGATTGGATGCATTGATCGAGCTCAATCCCTTCTTCAGCGGCAAAGAAAAAAAAACCAATAAAGCTTACCAGGCCGACACCGCAACAATCCTCTGCGAGCGGACGTTAAAAATACTCGGTATGAAACAAATCCAAGTCCGCCAATCGGTATTACGACTTGCCGAACTCCTGTCTCAGGCTGATCTGGCTGATCTGGCTTTCCAGCTACGCTTCCGGGACGCAGCCATCCGCAACCTGGACCTCAAGAAAAAAATTGCTCGAAGCTGGGAAGATCTGAAGACATGGCATCCCAAGAGGGAAAAAGATGTCGCTGCGCAAAAAAAGTATGACGAAGTCGAAAAGTGGGTGGCCGACGAACTTGATGCGTTTTTCAACACCCTGCAGTTAATGATTGCGGCGAAGGCGCCCATCAAGAACTCCGCCCTTACCCGCTTTCTGCTCAATCAATTGAAGCGTAACGAAGACGAAGTATTCAGGGTCCGTGAGACCTTGCTGGAAATTTACGATTTGAAGCCCTCCATTGAGCAGCGCAGGGCTGTGCATCAGCAGGCGCTGAATGCCTACGGTGATTACAAACGGCACTTGCAGAGCGCCCATGCCAGTCATCCCGATGCATTCGACGACGATTACCTGGCGCAGTTATACGACAACCTCGATGCGCTGGTTAACACCTCAAAAAAGACTATTCGTCGTTTACCGAACCGACCAAAAGCAGCTGGGCCACAAAACAGCTCGCCAACACTGTTCACTACCGTGGACGATAAAATCTATATCGGCGACCGTGTTCCCGCCACAGGTAGCCAACCCGAACACATTGTGATGCATGACAGCTTCGGCCAGCTGATCGGACGCTTCGAACCTGATGGTGCCAACTGGCGCCAGACCCCACTGCCAAATCAGCCTGATCCGAACGCCCTGGCTAACCTCAAGGCTGCCACTACAGAGCTGATCAAAGGCCTCGACAACTACCATGCCCGCATATCGATGGCTACATGAAGAACGGCATGCTGCCTGCCGATCTGGAACATATGATGAACATCAAGGCGGACGCTCTGGAGCGTTGTGCCACGCAGATTCTGGAACTCGATCCTGGCGCTCGACAACCCGCCCAGTTGCGCAATCATGCAGCCACGCTGCGCGAGCGAGGTATCACCTTGCGCATTGAACAAATCAAGCTCAGCCCCAACCCCAACGAAGGCCATCTGGACTACCTGCACCAACACAATCAGATTGAGATCAGGTCGTTGGGAGCGCGTCAGTTCCTCGACGCTGAGGACTACTTGCAGGAATACGAGATTCGAGACCTGACATCAGTTAACACGCCAGTCCTGTGGTACGCCCATTTTCATTTCCGCGCCGCCGACACCCCCTTCAAGAATTACACCGCAGCACACCTCAAACGGGCTGTAGACCGTAAGAAGGGACCTGAATGGCAACACGCCCAGGCAAGCGCCGGTAAAAAGCCAGCCGATATCTGGCGTGGGCCGATAGGCTCCGCATCAGCCACACAATACTTTGCACGCCTGTAGGGTTAGCCAGGCGAGCCGAAAGGCTCGCCTGCTCTGCTCAGGCCAACCCAGCACGCAACTGCCGCGCCGCTGCCACCATATTCACCAACGCCGCTTCAGTCTCCGGCCAGCCCCGCGTTTTCAACCCGCAATCCGGATTGACCCACAACCGCTCGGCCGGAACACGCTGCGCCGCCTTGCTCATCAACCGCACCATCTGCGCCGTATCCGGCACCCGCGGCGAATGGATGTCGTATACGCCCGGGCCAATATCATTCGGGTAGTCAAACGCCCTGAAGGCCTCAAGCAGCTCCATGTCCGAACGCGAGGTCTCAATGGTGATCACATCGGCATCCATGGCGGCGATGGCCTTGATCACGTCGTTGAATTCGCTGTAGCACATGTGCGTGTGGATCTGCGTTTCGTCGCGCACGCCACTGGCGCACAGACGGAAAGCTTCCACTGCCCAGTCGAGGTATTCCTGCCACTGTGCCCGGCGCAATGGCAAGCCTTCGCGAAAGGCCGCTTCGTCGATCTGCACGATCTTGATGCCCGCCTGTTCCAGGTCCACCACTTCGTCACGGATCGCCAATGCCAACTGTTGCGCCTGGACCTTGCGCGGCACGTCCTCGCGGGGGAAGGACCACATCAGCATGGTCACGGGGCCGGTAAGCATGCCCTTAAGGGTTTTTTCGGTCAGGCCCTGGGCATAGCGGATCCACTCGACAGTCATGGCTTGCGGGCGGCTCAGGTCGCCTTCGATGATCGCCGGTTTCACGCAGCGCGAACCATAGCTTTGCACCCAACCGAAGCGGGTGAAGCTATAGCCGTCCAGTTGCTCGGCGAAGTACTCGACCATGTCGTTGCGTTCGGCCTCACCGTGTACCAGTACGTCCAGGCCCAGACGCTCCTGAATCTGTACCGCATGGCGGATCTCGGTATGCATGGCATCGGTGTAATCGTTGGCCGACAACTTGCCTTGCTTGAAGGCTTGCCGCGCCAGGCGAATCGACGCGGTCTGTGGGAATGAACCGATAGTCGTGGTGGGGAACGCCGGCAGATTCAGGCGCGCCCGCTGGGCTTCTATGCGCTGGGCGAAGGGCGACTGGCGCTGGCTGTCCCGCGCGCTGATGGCGGCCAGGCGAGCCTGTACTTCAGGCTTGTGAATACGCGGTGATTGCGCCCGGCTTTGCTGTACCGCGCGGCTGGCCGCCAGTGCAGCCTGCACCCGGGGCGATTGCGCAGTGACCAGCGCCTGGCTGAGCACGGAGATTTCGTCGCACTTCTGCGCAGCAAACGCAAGCCAGCTTTTCAATTCGGTATCCAAACGGTCTTCACGGCCCAGGTCGACCGGGCTGTGCAACAGTGAGCAAGAACCCGCCACCCACAGGTTCGCGCCAAAGCGCTGACGAGCTTGTTGCAATTGCTCCAGCGCCTGCTCCAGATCGCAGCGCCAGACGTTGCGACCGTTGACCACACCAACTGACAGCACCTTGTACGTCGGCAAACGGTCGAGCACCAACCCGAGTTGCTCGGGCGCACGCACCAGGTCCACGTGCAAACCATCGACCGGCAAGCCGACTGCCAGCCCCAGGTTGTCTTCCAGGCCGCCAAAGTACGTGGCGACGAGCTTTTTCAGCGGCGAGTATTGGAGGATGTGATAAGCGCGTTCGAAAGCGTTCTTCCATTCCTGTGGCAGGTCCAGGCAGAGAATCGGTTCGTCGATCTGCACCCACTCCACGCCCTGGCGCGCCAGGCGGCTTAGAATCTCTCCATAGACAGGCAGCAGTCGCTCAAGCAGGTCGAGCTTGTCGAACGCATCGCCCTTGACCTTGCCCAGCCAGAGATACGTCAGCGGGCCAATCAACACGGGCTTGACCTTGTGCCCCAGCGCCTGGGCTTCGTCGACTTCTTCGAACAATTGATCCCAGCTCAGCACGAAGCGCTGCTCGGCACTGAACTCCGGCACCAGGTAGTGATAGTTGGTGTCGAACCACTTGGTCAGCTCCTGTGCAAACTGAACCTGGCCATGGGTGCCGCCACAACAGTGGCTGGCGCCACGGGCCATGGCGAACAGGGTGTCCAGGGTTGGCAGGCCATTGTCGCCCTTGGTGATGCTGAAGCGTTCCGGCACCGCGCCGAACGCCAGCGAGTGGGTCAGCACCTGGTCGTACCAGGCAAAGTCACCCACGGGCAGCAGCTCGATACCGGCGTCTTTTTGCAGCTGCCAATGGCGAGCACGCAATTGACGGCCGGTCTCCTTGAGGCCGGCCTGGTCCATGTCACCCTTCCAATAGGCTTCCAGGGCTTTTTTCAGTTCGCGGTCGGCGCCGATGCGCGGGAAACCAAGGTTGTGGGCCAGTGCCATGTCAAACATGCTCCATGTAAATGATGGTGCTATTGTCGACAGCCAGACCAACATGAGACAAACTCAATAAATTCGTGTTCATCTCAAAATATTTTCATGGAGCTTGTCGTGCTCGAGATTCGTCACCTCAAAACCCTGCACGCCCTTCGCGAAGCTGACAGCCTGGTCGAGGCCGCCGAACGCCTGCACCTGACCCAATCGGCCTTGTCGCACCAATTCAAGGAACTGGAAGAGCGCCTGGGCATGGCATTGTTCATGCGCAAGACCAAGCCGATTCGCTTCACCAGTGCCGGCTTGCGCTTGCTGCAACTGGCCGATGCCACCCTACCGTTGCTACGCGGCGCCGAGCGGGATATCGCCCGCTTGGCCGGCGGCACGGCCGGGCGCCTGCACATGGCCATCGAATGCCACAGCTGCTTTCAGTGGCTGATGCCGACCATCGATCAGTTTCGCGATGCCTGGCCGGAAGTCGAGCTGGACCTGGCCTCGGGCTTCGCCTTCGCCCCCCTGCCGGCGCTGGCGCGGGGCGACCTGGACCTGGTCGTCACCTCGGACCCGATCGACCTGCCCGGCATTACCTATGTACCCCTGTTCACCTACGAGGCCATGCTCGCCGTCGCCAACCAGCACGCCCTGGCCAGCAAGCCCTACATCGTGCCGCAAGACCTTGCCAGCGAAACGCTGATCACCTACCCGGTGGAGCGTGATCGCCTGGACATCTTCACCCGGTTCCTGGAACCGGCCGACATTGAACCGGCCCAGGTGCGTACCTCGGAACTGACAGTGATGATGATGCAGCTGGTAGCCAGCGGCCGTGGCGTTTGCGGCATGCCGCACTGGGCGCTGCATGAGTACAGCTCGCGTGGTTACGTGAAGGCCAAGCGCCTGGGCGAGAAAGGCCTGTTCGCTACCCTGTACGCGGCCGTGCGCACCGACATGCTCGATGCGCCGTATATGCGCGACTTTCTGCTCACGGCCAAGGACACGTCCTTCTCGACCCTGGATGGGGTCAGCGCGGTGCGCTGATCGGGTTCAGGCGCCGATACAGCGGCAGGATCGAATCGCGGGTCAGTGGCGCCAATGCAAGATCCATGTCCGGGGCGGCATCGACCCAGCGCACTTCTTCGATTTCGGCTGCCGGGCTGACCGCTGCCTGGGTGTGCAATTGAAACAATTGGGCGTGAACGGTGAAACCAGGTTCATTGGCAGCCGGGGCGCTGAACTGGCCCAGGTAAATCGCCTCGTCCGGATCGACCTGCAACCCCAACTCCTCGAACAACTCACGGGCCAGGGCAACAGCGGGGAGTTCGTGGGGCTCGATCTTGCCACCGGGCTGCATGAACGCCTCGGTACCGCGCTTGCGCACCAGTAGGGTCTGGCCTTGGGGGTTGAGCAACAGGGCGGCGGCGATGCGGATGGTTTGGGGCATGGGTGGTTCCGAGCTTGAAATAGGAAAGGATCACATTGTTGTCGTGGGCTTGCCCGCGATGAGCCCCGCCCAAACGACGAACAACCCTTGCAACCCACCA